>CACYGB010000026.1 GCA_902773895.1 uncultured Eubacteriales bacterium | reverse complement strand
AAAGAACGGCGCGTTTCGAAACGCGCCATCAGAGCATCGAAAGTCTGCAAGCAGTCTTTCGATGGATGCATCCATCTGCTGTAAAATGACATTCCCAGGCACTTCATGCCTGGGAACACTCATTTTACGGCCGCAAATGGATAGAGGAAGCAACATTCTGTTGCTCCTCGGCGACGCACATGTCGCCGCCTGCGGATTTCATATCGAAGAGGCTGCGGCCCCTTCGATGCATCCCCGGGGTTTGTCGACAGTCTGCCGGCGCGTTTTAAAACACGCCGTTTTGTTATTTCTTTTGCAGTTTTTCGCACACGGCCCGCACCGCGTGCAGCGTCTGGTCGCAGCTGGACACGACGCAGGGCGCGAAGGGCACATGGCGGATCAGGTGCGGTGAATCCAGGCAGATGAAGCAGAACCGGGGATTGAGCAGGAAGATTTTTTTCATGCTGTCCACCAGGCGCAGGCATTCCCGTTCGCTGGCCGCGGAAACCGCCACGGCCGGCGCGTTGGCGATGCGCGCTTTCAGCATTTCCAGATCGGGAACGTCGTCAAACTCCTCCGCCTGCCCGCGCAGCAGGGACGCCGCCGCCGGCGCGAAGGAGTCAAACAGGTGGTCTCCCTCCTCCACACCCAGCCGGGCATAAGCGCGCCGGGACAGGAACAGCGTTCCCTCCGGCAGCGGCAGCAGGCCGATTTCGTCCCGCTCCACCCGCACGGCCTGCCGGGACAGCGCCATGGCAAAGGCCTCGTGGGCCGACCAATCCAGCTTTTCCACGTCCTGCCGCGGCCGCATGTCCCCCAGGGCCAGCTTCACCGCGATGATGCGGCGGACGGAATCATGGATGCGCTCCATGGACAGTTCGCCTTTGCGGGCGGCCTCCACCATCCGGCGTACGATGGGCGGCTGCACATCCAGCCCGTCGGGGTCGGCGTTGTCGCCGCCGTTGCCGATGATCACCATGTCGCAGCCCGCCTGGGCGGACAGCACCGCCGCGTTGGCTGCCCCGTACTTCTTTTCCACGGCGGCCATCAGAATGTCGTCGCTGATGATCAGGCCCTGGAAGCCCATTTCCTTCCGGGCCAGATCCTGCAGCACCCGGGAGGACACGGTGTTGGGGATCAGCCGGTCGTCCAGCGCGGGGTAGCAGCTGTGGGAGGTCATGAAGCTGCGCATGCCCTCCGCCATGGCCCGGCGGAAGGGAATCAGGTGCTCCTCCAGGATTTCCCGTTTGGAATCGTGATGCACCACAAAATCAAAATGCGTGTCGCCCTGGCTGCGGCCCTGGCCCGGAAAATGCTTGCCGCAGTCCAGGATGCCCGCCTCCCGGAGCCCCCGGGCCATGGCGCAGGAAAAATCCGCCGTCCGCTTCGGATCGGTGCCGTAGGAACGATTGCTGAAAATCGGTTCGTCCCCCTCAAAATTGCAGTCCATCACCGGGGCGAAGTCATGGTAGATCCCCAGCGCCTTCATTTCCCGGCCCATGATCCAGCCGGTCAGGAACGCGTTGTCCTCGCTCCCGGAGGCGCTGACGCCCATGGCGCTGGGGAACACCGTGGCCCCCCGGCGGATGCGCGTCACCCTGCCGCCCTCCTGGTCAATGGAAATCAGCGCCTGCAGCCCGCCGGACGCCTGGGTCACCACATCCTGGATTTCGCCCGTCAGCGCCGCAATTTGACCCCGGTTCGCGCAGTTTTTGCCGAACAGGATCACGTTGCCCACGGCGTTGTCCCGCAAAAAGGCGCGGGTGCGCTCATCCATCCGGGTCACTTCGATGCTGGCGATCACCATCTGGCCGATCTTTTGCTCCAGCGTCAGGGTGTTCAGAATCCGGTCCGCCTGCTCCAGGGGAAGATGGAAAATATCCATGATGGTCCACCTCTTGTATAGGATTTTTCGTCAGTGAAAAAATAGCACATCCGTTTCCCGTTGTCAAGGGCAGCCGCCTTGACGGCGGCGGCCGAAGGCGTATAATAAAAAGCGGAAAACACATCCGAAAGGAAGCGGCGGCATGAACATCAGCGCTCATTGGCTGCTTGGGGAACAGGGATTTCTGGAAAACCGCACCGTCACGGTGCAGGACGGCTGCATCTGCGCGGTGGCGGATCAGCGGCTTCCCGGCGGGCTGCAGGCGGAGTACCTGACGCCGGGGCTGGTGGACGCGCACTGCCACGGCGGCGAGGGCTTCAACGCCCGGGATTTCGGGCTGGATGAGATCCGTCCGTTCCTGGAAAAGATGCTGGCTTCCGGCGTAACGGATTTTCTGATGACCCTCTCCACCGGCACCAAAGCCCGCATGCGCCACGGGATGGACGTGACCCGGCAGGCCATGGCGCTGCAAAAGGAAGGAAAGCTGGGCGGCGCGCGCATCCGGGGCGTTCACCTGGAGGGCCCGTTTCTGAGCCTGTCCGCCGCCGGCGCCATGCAGACCAGCGCGATCCTGCCGCCCAGCCCCGCGGCGTTTGACGATTTTTTTGCCGGCGATGAGGACATGATCCGGGAAGTGACCCTGGCGCCGGAAGAACCGGGGGCCGACGAGCTGATGCTTCACCTGAAAAAGAAGGGCATCCAGATCCAGGCGGGCCACACCAACGCCACCTACGACCAGGCGCGCCATGCCTTCGCCTGCGGCGCCGGCTCCCTGTGCCACAGCTTCAACGGCTGCCGGGGCATTCACCACCGGGAGCCCGGCGTAGTCCTGGCCGCCCTGGAAAACGAACATATTTATATGGAAGCCATCTGCGACCTGGTGCACCTGCACCCCGCGATCCTGCGCCTGATCTACCGCATGAAAGGGCCGGACCGCATGATGGCAATATCCGATTCCACCGTCACCCACGGCCTGCCGGACGGCGAATACCACGTGGAGGGCTACGACATCGTGGTAAAGGACGGCGTCAGCCGGACCGTGCAGGGCAACCTGGACGGCGGCGGCGCGTACCTGGACCAGGCGGTGCGCAATCTGGTTTCCATCGGTATTCCCCTGGACGACGCTTTCCTGATGGCGTGCCGCACCCCGGCCCGGCGGCTGGGGCTGGACGGCCTGGGCGTTCTCCGGCCCGGCGCCGCAGACCACCTGGTGGGCTGGAGCAAAGAATTGCATCCCCTGTTTGCCGTCCTGGACGGGCAAGTGGTTTCTTTTCGGTAAATCTTCATTTTGCTGTTGACTTTCCCTCCGCCTCCCTGTATCATACCGGGAGGACGGCGCCGGGCATCCGGCGGTGCCCGTTTTTTTCACGAAAGGAGCGGCCGGTATGGATTGGAACGATACGCCGCTGCAGGGCGGCAGCCCGACGGAGGCGGCGATCCGGCCCGTTCCCCAGCAGCGGATCCGGGAAAAAGTGAATGAGTGCATGAGCCGCAGGGATTATCCCGGCGTGGAGCGGGTGCTGCTGTACTGGCTGCAGGAGGCCCGGGAAGGGCGCGACCTGCGGGGACAATTGATGATCCGCAACGAACTGGTGGGCCATTACCGGAAAACCGGCGAAAAGGAAAAGGCCCACGAAAGCGCCGACGACGCCCTGCGCCTGATCGGGCAAATGGACTACGCCTCTTCCCTCAGCGCCGCCACCACCTACGTCAACATCGCCACCGCCTACCATTCCTTCGGGGAATATAAGCAGGCCCTGCCCCTGTTTGAAAAGGCCCGGGAGATCGACGAAAAGCACCCCGGCGCCGACCCGGCCCTGGTGGGCGGCATGTACAACAACATGGGGCTCACCTGCGCCGCCCTGGCGCGCTACGACCAGGCGCTTTCGCTGTACCGATCCGCCATGGAAAAAATGGCCCTGACCCCCAACGGCGCGCTGGAGCAGGCCATAACCTGCCTGAACATGGCCAACGCCGTGGAAGGGAAACTGGGCCTGGAAGCGGGCGAAAAGCAGATTCTCGACTTGCTGGACCGGGCGGAAGCGCTGCTGGAGCAGAAGGAGCTGCCCCGGGACGGCTATTACGCCTACGTGTGCGAACAATGCGCCCCCACCTTTGCTTACTACGGTTATTTCCTGCAGGCGGAAAAGCTGCGCACCACCGCGGAGGAATTGTATCATGACCGGACTTGAATTATCCAAAGCCTATTTTGAAGCCTGCGGGCTGCCCATGCTGAAGGAACAGTTTCCCGGGCTTTTGCCGCATCTGGCCGCGGGGCTTACCGGCAGCGGTTCGGAATGCTTCGGCTACGACGACGAGCAATCCCGGGATCACGACTTTGAGCCGGGGTTCTGCCTGTTTCTGCCGGATGAGGACACCGTCAGCCGCCGGGACGCCTTTTTGCTGGAGCGGGCCTACGCCAAGCTGCCCCGGGAATTCATGGGCTTTACCCGGGGGCTGATGCAGCCGGTGGGCGGCGCCCGCCGGGGCGTGCTGCGCACGGCGGAATTTTTCACGGAAAAGGCCGGCACCCCGGACGGCCTCCTGACCGCGGACCAGTGGCTGGCCACCCCGGATTCCGCCCTGGCGGAAGCCACCAACGGGGAGATTTTCTTCGACGGCTCCGGGGACGTGACCCGCATCCGCGCGGCCCTGGCCCATTACCCCGAGGACATCCGCAAAAAGAAGCTGGCCGGCAATCTGCTTATGATGGCCCAATCCGGCCAGTACAACTACCTGCGCTGCATCCGCCACGGGGAAACCGGCGCGGCGCAGTTGGCCGCGGTGGAATTCGTGCGCCACGGGATGCAGGCGGTTTTCCTGCTGAACAGGGTTTACATGCCGTATTACAAATGGTCCTTCCGGGCCATGCGGGCGCTGCCCCGGCTGGCCCTGCTGGCGGAATTGATGGAATACCTGCTCACCACCGGCAACGACGGGGACATGGCGCAGGAAAAGCAGGACGTGATGGAGGGCATGGCCGCCGACATCATCGACGAGTTGCAGGCCCAGCAGCTGACCCAGGCCATTTGCGGCGATCTGGAAAAACACGCGTATTCCGTGCAGGACGGCATTGAAAACGCCGAGATCCGCAACCTGCATATCCTGGCGGCGGAGTGAAGGAGGACGAAGGCATGAACATCCACGGCCTGCAGAAAATGACCCTGCTGGACTTTCCCGGCCACGTGGCCTGCACGGTGTTCCTGGGCGGCTGCGATTTCCGCTGCCCCTTCTGCCACAATTTTGAACTGGTGGACGGCAGCACCCCGGCCCTGATGCAGGAGGGTGAACTGCTTTCGTTCCTGGAAAAGCGCAAAGGGCTGCTGGACGGCGTAGCCATCACCGGCGGCGAACCCTGCCTGCGGCCCGATCTGCCCGATCTGATGCGGCGGATCCGGGAGATGGGCTTCGCGGTGAAGCTGGACACCAACGGCGCGCACCCGGCGCTGCTTCGGCAGATCCTGGATGAGCGTCTGGCCGATTACGTGGCTGTCGACATCAAAAACAGCCCGGAAAAATACGCCCGCACCTGCGGCCTGCCCGCCATCGACCTGGAGCCCATCCGGGAAAGCGTGCGGATGCTGATGACCGGGGACACCGATTACGAATTCCGCACCACCGTAGTGGACGAATTGCACAGCGCGGAGGATTTCCCGGCCATCGGCCGATGGATCGCCGGCGCCCGGCGCTATTTCCTGCAGGGCTTTGCCGACCGGGATTCCGTTCCCTTCGGCGGGCTGCACGCCCCCGGCGCCCAGACGATGCGCGCTTACGCGGACCTGGTGCGCCCCTTCGTGCCGGAAACCCGCATCCGCGGCGTGGAGGGCGCGGAATAAGACAGAAAACGTGCGTTTTTGCTTGATTCTGCAAAGATTGTTACATTTTGTATACACAATATCTTGGTGTTTGTCATGCCTAATTATAAAATTTGCCACAATATATTGACAACTTCCCCTACGTATGGTAGTGTTATATACGTTCCGGCAAGCCATGCCGGCCAAAACGTGGAAAATGCTGAATGACCATCCGCGAAAGGGGATTTTTTTATGTACCAGGTTGTGAAACGGGACGGAAAACTGGTGGACTTTTCCATCAACAAGATCACCGCGGCCATTACGAAGGCCTTTGACGCCAGCGGCCGGCAGTATCACCCCAGCGTGATCGAGCTGATCGCGCTGCACGTAACCAGTGATTTTGAAAGCAAGATCCACGACGGGAAAATCACCGTGGAAGACATTCAGGACAGCGTGGAAAAGGTGCTGTCCGAATCCGGCTATGCCGATGTGGCCAAGGCCTATATTCTGTACCGCAAACAGCGCGAAAAGGTGCGCAACATCAATTCCGCCCTGCTGAACTACAAGGACCTGGTGGACAATTATCTGCAGATCAACGACTGGCGCGTGAAGGAAAACTCCACCGTCACCTATTCCGTGGGCGGCCTGATCCTGTCCAACTCCGGCGCCATCACCGCCAACTACTGGCTCAGCGAAGTGTACGATGAGGAAGTGGCCGAGGCCCACCGCAGCGCCGCCATCCACCTGCACGATCTGAGCATGCTCACCGGCTACTGCGCCGGCTGGAGCCTGAAGCAGCTGATCCAGGAGGGCCTGGGCGGTGTGCCCGGCAAAATCACCTCCGCGCCTGCCAGCCACCTGAGCACCCTGTGCAACCAGATGGTGAACTTCCTGGGCATCATGCAGAACGAATGGGCCGGCGCCCAGGCGTTCTCCTCCTTCGACACCTACCTGGCGCCCTTTGTGAAGGTGGACAACCTGAACCAGAAGGAAGTCAAGCAGTGCGTGCAGTCCTTCATTTACGGCGTCAACACGCCCAGCCGCTGGGGCACCCAGGCGCCCTTCAGCAACGTGACGCTGGACTGGGTGGTGCCCAACGACCTGAAAAACCTGCCGGCCATCGTGGGCGGCAAGGAAATGGACTTCACCTACGGCGACTGCCAGAAGGAAATGGACATGGTGAACAAGGCCTTCATCGAAATCAT
Organism: uncultured Eubacteriales bacterium; assembly: GCA_902773895.1. Lineage (GTDB taxonomy): Bacteria > Bacillota > Clostridia > Christensenellales > Aristaeellaceae > RUG563. The sequence goes on along the minus strand of CACYGB010000026.1, from coordinate 23,141 downwards.
GATCGAAGGCGACGCCAACGGCCGCGGCTTCCAGTACCCCATCCCCACCTATTCCATCACCAAGGATTTCGACTGGAGCGAAACGGAAAACAACAAGCTGCTTTTTGAAATGACCGCCAAATACGGCACGCCCTATTTTTCCAACTACATCAATTCCGACATGGAGCCCAGCGACGTCAGGTCCATGTGCTGCCGGCTGCGGCTGGATCTGCGGGAGCTGCGCAAAAAGAGCGGCGGCTTCTTCGGCAGCGGCGAATCCACCGGCTCCATCGGCGTGGTCACCATCAATATGCCCCGCATCGCATACCTGGCCAAGGACGAAGCGGACTTCTACAAGCGGCTGGATAACCTGATGGACATCGCCGCCCGCAGCCTGAAAACCAAGCGCACCGTCATCACGAAGCTGCTGGAGCGGGGCCTGTACCCCTACACCAAGCGCTACCTGGGCCATTTCAACAACCACTTCTCCACCATCGGCCTCATCGGCATGAACGAAGCGGGCCTGAACGCCAAGTGGCTGCGGGCCGACCTGACCAACCCCAAGGTGCAGAAGTTCACCCAGGACGTGCTGAACCACATGCGGGAACGCCTGAGCGATTACCAGGAAAAGTACGGCGATCTGTACAACCTGGAGGCCACCCCCGCCGAATCCACCACCTACCGCTTCGCCAAGCACGATAAGGAGCAGTTCCCGGACATCATCACCGCCAACATGAACGGCACCCCCTACTACACCAATTCCTCCCACCTGCCCGTGGGCTACACCGAAGACGTGTTCTCCGCCCTGGACATCCAGGACGAGCTGCAGACCCTGTACACCTCCGGCACCGTGTTCCACGCCTTCCTTGGCGAAAAGCTGCCCGACTGGAAAGCGGCCGCCAACCTGGTGCGCAAGATCGCGGAAAACTACAAGCTGCCCTACTACACCATGAGCCCCACCTACTCCGTGTGCAAGGACCACGGATACCTGACCGGCGAACAGTACACCTGCCCCATCTGCGGGGAAAAGACCGAGGTGTACAGCCGCATCACCGGCTACTACCGCCCGGTGCAGAACTGGAACGTGGGCAAAATGCAGGAATTCAAGGACCGCAAGGTGTACAACATCGACCATTCCAACCTGACCCACAAGGGCCCCCGGCCCACGCTGCAGGACGCCGCGCTGGAAGCCGCGCAGGAAAAAGGCTGCTGCGCGCCGGTGGAGCCGGTGATGGCCCCCGAAGAAAAAAAGGAAAGCAGCGTCCTGCTGTTCAAAACGCCTACCTGCCCCAACTGCAAAGCCGCCATGGCCCTGCTGGACCGGGCCGGCATCGCCTACCAGGCGCTGAACGCCAACGAGGAAAAGGACCTGGTGCAGCAGTACGAGGTGAAGCAGGCCCCCACGCTGGTGCTGGTGGGTGAAAACGGCTACGAAAAATTCCGCGGCGTCAGCGACATCAAGGGCTGGCTCATGAGCCGCCAGTAAAAAACGCACAGCCATTTCCTGTCTTTGCAGCGTCCCCCGCTGCAAAGACGCTTTTTTCGCTCAAAAAGGAGGATTCCCCCATGTATGACATCATCGTGGTCGGCGGCGGCCCCGCAGGCATGACGGCGGCGCTGTACGCCCAGCGCAACGGCAAAACCGCCCTGGTCATTGAAAAAAACGGCTTCGGCGGCCAGATCACCCATTCCCCCAAGGTGGAGAATTATCCCGGCACCCTGCAGATGAGCGGCAACGAATTTGCCGACCGGATGCTGGAGCAGATCCTGGCCCAGGGCGCGGAAATCGAGCTGGAAACCGTCACCGCGGTGGAGGACCACGGCGACTATAAAACCGTGCGCACGGAAGAAGGCCACGCCTTTGAGGGCCGCGCCGTGATCCTGGCCACCGGCGTCAGGCACCGGATGCTGGGCCTGCCCGGGGAAAATGAGCTGGTGGGCGAAGGTATCTCCTTCTGCGCCGTCTGCGACGGGGATTTTTACGCCGGCAAACGGGTCTGCGTGGCCGGCGGCGGCAATTCCGCCCTGCAGGAGGCCCTGCTGCTGGCAGACAGCTGCAGCGAAGTCACCGTGCTGCAGGACCTGGACCGGTGCACCGGCGAGCAGCGGCTTCAGGACGCGCTGTTCCGCCGGCCCAACGTGAAGCTGATTACCGGCGTGCGCATCACCGGCCTGTTGCAGGAAAACGGCGCCCTGACCGGCCTCACCATCCGGCAGGGGGAAACCGAGGAAACGCTGCTGTGCGACGGCCTGTTCATCGCCATCGGCCTGATCCCGGAAAACGACGCCTTCGCGCCGCTGGCCGATCTGAACGCGTACGGATATTTTGATTCCGACGAAGCCTGCCGCACCCGCACCCCGGGCGTCTACGTGGCCGGGGACTGCCGCGGCAAAACCGTGCGCCAGCTGGCCACCGCCATTGCCGACGGCGCCTCCGCCGCCCTGGCCGCCTGCCACGATATGAACGCCTGAAGAACCGCCGCCCCGGCCTGTGCCGGGGCTTTTTTTCGCAGGTGCCGCCCAAAGCCCGGTGCCTTCGGACGTTGATCGGAAAACGGCGCCGTTTGCGGAGTTTTTCATTCCATATTCGTTGCAAAAACGCTTAACAAATTTTCATTATTGTGCTATACTGTTTTTGAATTTCATTCTATGGAATTTTACAAAAAAGCAAGGGGGAGAATTCATGAAGACCGAAAAAATGAGGGAGCGCTGTTTTGCCGCGCTGCTGGCGCTGCTGCTCTGCCTGTCCATGGCCCTGCCGGGCCTGGCGGAGGACAAGACGCTTCTGCAGCTGTCCAAAACCGCGGAAAACCTGAAATTGAAAAACGGTGAATACATTTCCGACGTCACCCTGTCCATTCCGGCGGAGGAAGAACGCCTGACCACCGACGTGGTGTTCGTGCTGGACAAATCATCGTTTTCCAACACCAAGGATACCGCCCTGCGGCTGCTGTCCACCCTGAAAGAACAAGTGAGCAGCTCGGGCGCCAAGGTGAACGTGGGCATCGTGCAGTTCAACCGCATCGGCCATCCCTCCGGCTGGATGGACCTGGAAACCGAATATGACGCCATCGAGGAAATATTCACCAACAAGCAATCGGGGGGCACCAATATGCACGCCGGTTTGCTGGCCGCCAAGGAGCTGCTGGAAAGCGATACCGAAACGCCGGACAGCCGCAAATATTTTGTGCTGGTATCCGATGGCGATACCTACCTGTTCTGCAAAAACGGCGATTACACCGTGCCCTATTCCCGGGCCTATTCCCCCTTTGAAAAGGCCGGCGGCGCCCGGTCCTACGGCGGCTTCTATGACGAATCCTATTTCACCCCCAACAAGCCCGACGTGGGCAATGTGATGCGCCCCAAAACCGCCGATTCCGATGCTTGGGAAGAATACCTGGCAGACGTGGAGGCCCGCAACGCCGAAAGCAACGGCGACCAGTACGACTTCAAGTGGATGTACTACGACGAAGCCTGGAGCAGTAACCCCGAGAAGGCCAGGGAGACCTATATCGAGCAGCCCCGGGTGTGGCGCTCCGCCTCCAACACCGATATGGCTTTCTACAACGCCATTAAGGTGTACCAGGAAATGGCCCAGCGATATCATGCCTTTGCCAGCAGCGTCCCCTCCCTGTCCCAGGACGGAGGCAAGAGCTTCCTGATGAAATACCTGAACGGCGGCACGGACGCCACCTTTGAAGAAATCCAGAATGAACTGCTCTACCTGATCAGCGCCGGCAGCAAGGTGGTCGACACCATGGGCTACGTGGAAGGCCAGTACAATTTCGACCTGTACAAGCCCGACGGCATGACCGTGGTGCTCACCGGCACGAAAAAGCAGGAGCTCCAGGCCGAAAAGATCGGCGAAAACCACTGGGGCTTTGGCAAGACCGACGACGGCTACCTGTACGAAGTCACCTACTCCCCCGCGGACGACGGCACCGAAAAGCTGGAATGGCTCTTCAATACCTCCGTTACCAATTTCGACCGCGTGTCCCTGAACTACCAGGTGAAGCTGATGGACCCCGAAACGGAGCCCGGCACCTACGGCTCCTATGACCGGGACGGCTCCAAGGGCTCCAAGGAACTGTACACCAACTCCTCCGCCATCCTGTACCCCATCGATTCCCAGGGCAAGGAAGGCGAAGCGGTGAAATTCCCCATGCCCGCCGTTTCCTACACCATCAAGGGCCCCGATCCCACCGAAAGGCCGACCCACAGGCCCGGCAACGATTACAAATTCACCTTCACCAAGATCTGGCAGGCCGATCCGCAGGATAAAATCTACTGGACGCTGTACAACCCCGACGGCTCTGTAGCGCACAAGAAGTTCAACAAAAAGGTGGTCAGCGACACCGAGTGGCACTATGAAGCCTGGTTCTCCTCCGACGCGGAATACTTCCTCATCGAAACCGTTCCCGCCGGCTATACCGTGACGTACCGGAACGTGGGCGCCCATGCCAACGTCACCGACCGCTGCTTCAACGGCGGCACCATCATCAACACCCCCGTCCCCAAGACCGGTGACGCCGTGCAGCCCGCACTGTGGCTGCTGCTGGCCGTATCCGCCCTGGGCGGTATCCTGATCCTTGCTGCCCGCAGCAGGAAAAAGGCCCGTTCATAAATCGAACCCGGCTGCCGGAAAAAACGGCAGCCGTTTTTTTATAAGAGCATCCGGGGGCTTCTTCAGCCCCCGGACCCCCGAACCAGGGACCACCGATCCCTGGCCCCTTCCCTGGCGATATTGCGCCACTTGAAATAACAAACAATATGCGCCTGCAGCTTTCGGGATGACAAGAGAGCTCCCGGGCAACTGAGACGCGGGGGCTTCTTCAGCCCCCGGACCCCCGAACCAGGACCCGCCGGGTCCTGGACCTCTCCTTGGCGATGCTGCGCGCTCGGAATAACGGACAATATGCGCCTGAAGCTATTTAGGTCGCCAGGAGAGCTCCCGGGCAACAGAAAAGGCTGGGGATTTCCGAGAAAACAAGCGAGCTTGTTTTTCGGGAAATCTCCAGCCTTTTCCCTGTGCGCTTGCGCACAAGCGGGCCGGCAAAGCCGGCCTGCCCGGGAGTGGCATGTTTTCGTTTCCTCTGCTACTGCGGAGCATTGCTTGATAAGAAAGTCATGCAGTATCCGCAACTGGCGGGGCCCGGGGAGGATCATCCTCCCCGGCGGGGTCTGGGGCTGCGCCACAGCGTTCCCTTTGCTGCTGCGGAACATTGCCTGAGAAATAAGTCTTACACTATCCGCAAGTGGCGGAGCCCGGGGAGGATCATCCTCCCCGGCGGGGTCTGGGGCAGCGCCCCGGCGTTCTCTTTGCTGCTGCGGAACATTGCCTGAGAAATAAGTCTTACACTATCCGCAAGTGGCGGGGTCCGGGGAGGAACCTCCTCCCCGGCGGGGTCTGGGGCAGCGCCCCGGCGTTCCCCTCTTAACCAAACTTTCCCACGTCCGCAGCGCGGTGGGCGTCGGAAGAGGGCAGCATCCTGCCGCCCAGCGCTGTCAGGTACGCCTGCATTTCGTCCGTCAGGTACGGCACCGTCCTCAGGCCCCGGTTCCGGGCGCCCCAATTCACTTCAAACGCCGCGCCGGAGGGGACCAGCGCCCGCATAGCCTTTTGCCAGGCAGCCCGGTACCGGGGATGCTGCTCATCGAACCAGGGCGACTGCTGGTTGAATTTGGCCACCAGGTCGAAATGCCCGATGATCCGGGCCCCGGTTTTCTCAACCACGCGGGACACGGTGTCAAAATACTGTTCACACAGGGCGTACGGATCGCCGCCGAAATACCGCGAAACGGCGCCGCGCAGGATCGCGGCATCCTCATCCACCGGCACAAACGCATCGCCGCAGCGCAGATAATGCACCGAACCGATCACATAATCCAGCCCCTGCGGCGCCGGAACGGAATAAAAATCCTGCTCCATGCCCAGGCGCAGCGAGATCTGCCCCTTGTACTTTTCCCGCAGTCCGGCAAGCGCGGCCCGGTATTCCCCGTACCGGCTTTGGGGCATGCAGTAGCTTTCGTCAAAAGGCGTGTACCCATGATCGGAAATGCCATACTCCGTCAGCCCGGCGCGAATGGCGGCCTGCACCATTTCCTCCGGGGTGTTTTTCCCGTCGCTGAAGGTGGTGTGGGTATGCAGATCCTTCACGTCATTTTCTCCTGCTTCACCTTATGGTCAATCACGTGCCGGGAGGCCAGTTCCTTGTGAATGTCCTCCAGGGAAATGCCCATCTGCACCATCAGCACCATCACATGGTACGCCAGATCGGCGATTTCATAGACGGTTTCCCGTTTGTCCTCCGCCTTGGCGGCGATGATGACCTCGGTGCTTTCCTCGCCCACCTTTTTCAGGATCTTATCCAGGCCCTTTTCAAACAGGTAGGTGGTATAGGAGCCTTCCTTCTTCTCGGTTTTCCGTCCCTGCAGCAGCTCCAGCAGGCCCTGGTAGGAAAATTCCTGCCTCTCGTCGCTTTGATACACCGGATATTCAAAGCACGAATCCGTTCCCAGATGGCAGGCCGGCCCGTCCTTTTCCACCATGACCACCAGGGCGTCCCGGTCGCAGTCGGCGGTGATGGACACGATGTGCTGGTAATTGCCGCTGGTTTCGCCCTTCAGCCACAGTTCCTGCCGGGAACGGCTGAAAAAGCAGGTGAGTCCTTTTTCCATGGAAATTTTCAGGCTTTCCCGGTTCATATACGCCAGCGTCAGCACCCGCTTGCTGACCGCGTCCACCACAATGGCGGGAATCAGGCCCTTTTCGTCAAATCTCAATTCCTGAATGTCAATCATTCCGCGTTCCTTCCTTCCACGATTCTGGCCGGAATCCCGCAGCGGCGCATTTCCGCCTTCAGATCCCGGATCTGCACTTCCCCGAAATGAAAAATAGAGGCTGCCAGCCCGGCGTCCACCCGGGGCAGCGTTTGGAACAGGGTGATAAAATCCCCGATGCAGCCCGCGCCGCCGGAGGCGATCACCGGCACCTGCACCGCGGCGCACACCGCCCGCAGCATATCCAGGTCAAAGCCCTGCTTCACGCCGTCGGTGTCCATGGAATTGACCACCACCTCGCCGGCGCCGTCCCCCACGCAGCGGCGGATCCATTCGATGGCGTCCATGCCGCTGTTTTCCCGGCCGCCCTTGGCGAAAATGGTGAACCGGCCGTCCACGCGCTTCACATCCACCGACAGCACCACGCACTGATCGCCGTAGCGCTTGGCGGCCTGCCCCACCAGGGAAGGATCCCGGATGGCGCCGGAATTGACGCTGACCTTGTCCGCCCCGCACTTGAGCACCCGGTCGAAATCCTCCAGCGTGTTGATGCCGCCGCCCACGGTCAGGGGAATGAACACGTGGGACGCCGTTTCCGTCAGGATGTCGGAAAACAGCTTCCGGCCCTCGGCGGAGGCCGTGATGTCGTAAAACACCAGTTCATCCGCGCCGTTTTCGCTGTAATATTTCGCCAGCTCCACCGGGGAGGATACATCCCGCAGCCCGGAAAAATTCACGCCTTTGACCACCCGGCCGTCCCGGACGTCCATGCAGGGAATGATGCGTTTGGTAATCATCGGGCCACCTCGATCGCTCGTTGCAGGGACACCGCCCCGGTGTAATACGCCTTGCCCAGAATGGCGCCGTACAGGCCCATATCCCGCAGCGATCGCACGTCCTCCAGGCTGCTGACGCCGCCCGAGGCGATAATGCCCACGGAAAACGCATCCTGCAATTGCCGGTACAGGGCCAGGTTTGCGCCCTTCATGGCGCCGTCCCGGGAAATGTCGGTACAGATCAGGGTGGATACGCCCAGGGCCTGCATCTCCCCGCAAAATTCCATAGCGTCCCGGTCCGTCACATCCTTCCAGCCGCTGACGGCCACCTTGCCGCCGTTCAGGTCCACGCCCACAGCGATCCTTTCGCCGTAGCGCGCCACCGCAGCCCGGAGGAAAGCCGGGTCCCGCACCGCCGCCGTGCCCAGGATCACCCGGTCGACGCCCCGGTCCAGATAGCGGGCCGCCGTTTCCATGGTGCGGATACCGCCGCCCACCTGGCAGAACAAGCCCGTTTCCCGCTTGATGCGGCAAATCAGCTCCAGGTGCGGCGTTTCCCCGGAGGCCGCGCCTTCCAGGTCCACCAGATGGATGCAGGCCGCGCCCTGGGCGGCAAAATCCCGGGCTACCTGGGACGGATCATCGCTGTACACCGTTTTTTTCGCGTAATCGCCCCTCAGCAGCCGCACCGCCTGGCCCTGATACAGGTCAATGGCCGGAAAAATCAGCATAGGTCGCCCTCCTTCATTTCGCAGAACGCCTGAAGGATCTTCAGCCCCACTTCCCCGCTTTTTTCCGGATGGAACTGGGTGCCCATCACGTTGCCCCGGGCCACGGCCGCCGTCAAATGCGCGCCGTATTCCGCGGTAGCGATCACGTGCCGCTCACAGTCAAACCCCGCGAAGGAATGCACGAAATACACGCAGTCCCCTTCCCGGATCTTCCGGAACAGCGGATGCTTTTCCCCGGGAAAGCGCAGGGCGTTCCAGCCCATGTGCGGGATCTTGTAATCCGCCGGGATCACGGAGGAAATGGCCCGGATCTGCCCGGGGATCAGGGAAAGCCCCGGATGGACGCCGTACTCCTCGCTTTGATCCAGCAGCAGCTGCATACCCAGGCAAATGCCCAGCAGCAGCTTCCCCTTGGCCGCTTCCTCCTTCACGGTGTCCGCCAGGCCCGTGGCCCGCAGCTTCTGCGCCGCGTCGCCGAAAGCGCCTACGCCGGGCAGGATGATCCTGTCGGCGCTGCGGATGGCCCGCGCGTCGCCGGTCACCAGGGCGTCCTGCCCCAGGGCGGACAGGGAGCAGCGCAGGGAAAACAGGTTGCCCACGCCGTAATCCACGATCGCGATCATTACAGCACTCCTTTGGTGGATGGAATTTCCCCGGCAAACTCCGCGTCGATGGCCACAGCCTGCCGCAGGCTCCGGGCCGCGGATTTGAACGCGCCCTCCAGAATGTGATGGGAATTCTTCCCGGCCAGCATTTGAATATGCAGCGCGCATTCCGCCCGGCGCACGAAGCCGTACCAGAATTCCTCGCCCAGCTCGGTGTCGAAGGTGCCCACCTTCTGCGTGGGCAATTGCATCTGGTAGCCCAGGAAGCAGCGGCCGGAAAAATCCACCGCCGTCAGGATCAGCGCCTCGTCCATGGGCAATATGGTGTCGCCGTAGCGGTGAATGCCCCGCTTGTCGCCCAGGGCCTGCCGGAAAGCGTCGCCCAGGGCGATGCCCACGTCCTCCACCGTATGATGTTCGTCCACGTCGGTATCGCCGACGCAGGAAACCTCCAGGTCAAAGCGGCCGTGGGAGGCAAACAGCGTCAGCATGTGGTTCAGAAAGCCGCAGCCGGTGTCCACCCGGCTTTTGCCGCTGCCGTCCAGGTCCAGAAACAAGTGAATGTCCGTTTCCGCGGTTTTCCTGTCGATGGTGGCCTGTCTCATGCTCTTTCTCCTGTCAGTTCCCGCAGCGCGTTCAGCAGCGCGCGCATATCCTCCCGGCTGCCAACGCTGATGCGGTTGTAGTCCTTCAGCCGCGGCGTCTCAAAATGGCGGACCAGGATCCCCCGGTCCCGCAGCAGGGCGTACAATTCCGCGCCGCCGAATTTCGGGTGCCGGACGAAAAGGAAATTGGCGGCGGACGGCGTCATTTCAAACCCCAGCTTCTCCATTTCCGCCGCTGTTTCCTGCCGGACGCGGATGATTTCCTCCGTGCAGGCGCGGAAATACTTTTCGTCCGCCAGGGCGCCCACGCCGGCCATCATGGTCATACGGTTGATGTTGTAGGGGTTGGTGGAATAGCGCAGGGTGTTCAGATCCCGGATCAGCTCCCTGTCGCCCACGCCGAAACCCAGCCGGCCCCCGGCCAGGGAGCGGGATTTGGAAAACGTGCGGGTCACCAGCAGGTTTTTGTACGTGCCAATAAGCCCCAGGCAGCTTTCGCCGCCGAAATCCACGTAGGCTTCATCCACCACCACCACGCTGTCCGGATTGGACGACAGGATCTTTTCGATCTCCCGCCGGGGCAGGGGGATGCCGGTGGGCGCGTTGGGATTGGCCAGGAAAACGGTCTTGCCGACGCCGCAGTAATCAGACACGCGCAGGGTGAAATCCTCCGCCAGGGGAATTTCCTCATACGGCACGCCGTTGACGGCGCACAGCACGGAATAAAGGCCGTAGGTGACGTCCGGAAACACCGCCGGGTGATCAGCGTCGCAGAAGGCCATGACCGCGAAATTCAGGATGTCGTCCGACCCGTTGGTGAACATGATTTCATCCGGCCGGACGCCGAAGGCCTCCGCCGCAGCCGACACCAGCTTTTTGCAGGCGGGATCGGAATACAGCTGCAATTCCCCTGCCTCCAGCCGGGCCAGCCGCTGGGCCATGGGCGAAGGCGGAAAGGGCGATTCGTTGGTGTTCAGCTTGATGTACTGCCTGTCCTGGGGCTGTTCCCCGGGGGTGTAAGGCGTCAGGCGGGCGTATTTCCCGCTGAAAAAGCGGCTCATGGTTCCTTCTCCCCTCTGATCACGGCGCTGCGGGCATGACCGGTCAGGCCCTCTTTCCGGGCGAAATACGCCACCTTGTCCGCCACCCGTTCCAGCGCGCCGGCGGCGAAATAGGTGTACTGGGTCTTTTTCACGAAGTCATCCACCGACAGCGGGCTGGAAAACCGGGCCGTGCCGCTGGTGGGCAAGGTGTGGTTGGGACCGGCAAAATAATCGCCCAGGGCTTCGGGGCAGTGACGGCCCATAAACACCGAGCCGGCGTGGCGGATGGCGTCCAGGTAATCAAAGGGCTGGTCCACGCACAATTCCAGGTGCTCCGGCGCGATTTCGTTGGCGATGTCGATGGCCTGCGTCAAATCGTCCGCCACGATGATCTTGCCATTGGTGTCGATGGACGTCCGGGCGATTTCGCGCCTTTCCAGCTGCGGGATCTGGATTTCCAGTTCCCGGGCCACCGCCTGGGCCAGCGCCATGGAATCGGTGACCAGCACGGCGCTGGCCATTTTGTCGTGCTCCGCCTGGGACAGCAGGTCCGCCGCCGCCCAGCGGGGATCCGTTTTGCCGTCGGCCACGATCAGGATTTCGCTGGGGCCGGCGATCATGTCGATGGCCACCTGGCCGAACACCTGCTTTTTCGCTTCCGCCACAAAGGCGTTGCCGGGGCCCACGATTTTATCCACCCGGGGAACGGACTTTGTGCCATACGCCAGGGCGCCGATGGCCTGGGCGCCGCCCACCTTGAAAATCCGGTCGATGCCGGCCACGGACGCGGCGGCCAGGATGGCCGGGTTCACCTTGCCGTCCTTTCCCGGCGGGGTAACCATCACCACTTCCCGGCAGCCGGCGATCTTGGCCGGAATGGCATCCATCAGCACCGTGGAGGGATAGGCCGCCGTTCCGCCCGGCACGTACAGCCCGGCCCGGTCGATGGGGATCACCTTCTGCCCCATCACCACGCCCTTTTCCTCGTTCAGGATGAAGCTGGTGCGCTTTTGCTTTTCATGGAAGCGGCGGATGTTGCCGGCGGCCTCCCGCAGGATCTGCAAAAATTCATCCTCCACCTGGTCCAGGGCTTCCTGCATTTCCTCCGGCGTTACCGTCAGTCCGGTCAATTCCGCCCGGTCAAACTTCCGGGTGTATTCCAGCAGGGCTTCATCGCCCCGCTCCCGCACGTTTTTCAGGATGTCCGCCACGATTTCTTCCACGTGCACTTCCGGTTCCGTCCGGGCAAAAATGTCTTCGTTTTTCACTTCGCCGACCCGCATGATCCTGATCATGATTTTTCCTCCACTATACGCGACAGTTCCCGGGTAAGCCCGTCGATCTGCCGGGTTTTGAATTCGTACGACGACCGGTTGGCAATCAGCCGGGCGCTGATGGGCAGGATTTCCGTTTTCACTTCCAGATCGTTTTCCTTCAGGGTGCGCCCCGTTTCCACAATGTCCACGATCACGTCGGACAGGCCCAGGATGGGCGCGATCTCGATGGAGCCGTTCAGGGAAATGATGTCGATTTCCCGGCCGATGGACTGGTAATACCGCTGGGCGATGCGGGAAAACTTGGTAGCCACCCGCAGCGTCCTGCCCGGATCGTCGGCAAAGTTCCTGGGCCCTGCCACCGCCATGCGGCATTTCCCCGTTTTCAGGTCCAGCAGTTCATACACAGCCGGCTCATGCTCCAGCAGGATGTCCTTGCCGGCCACGCCCACATCCGCCGCGCCGCGCTCCACGTAGATGGCCACGTCCGACGGCTTGACCCAGAAATACCGCACCTTCTTTTCCGGGTTTTCAAAAATCAGCTTCCGGTTCTCCTCCAGGATGGCGGGACATTCAAACCCGGCGCGGGCAAACATGTCGTACACCTTTTCCCCCAGCCGTCCCTTGGGCAGCGCCACATTCAGGTATCCGGCATCCTCCCCGTTTGTTTCCTCCATCCGGTCCAGCACGTTCATATACACGGCAAAGCCCACAGCGCCGGAGGCCCGGTGCAGCCGCCGCATCAGGCGGTCGTACCGCCCGCCGCTGAGCACCGGATCCGGAATGCCCGGCACAAAGCCCTTGAACACCACGCCGTTGTAGTAATTCAAATCGTCCACCACGGAAAAATCCACGTGGATTTCGCCTTCCGTCAGGCGGGACAAAAGGCGCAGGAACGCTTCGCCCTCGGCGCGGCAGTCCAGCCTCTCCAGCAGCCCCGGCAGGGTTTCCAGCACGTCCCGCACCGGCCCGCGGCAGGAAACCAGCTCCCGCAGGCGCCGGCAGGCCCCTTCGTCGCCGCCGTTATCCCGGCACAGCGCGCTGATTTCGTGCAGGTTTTTTTCCTCCACCGCCCGCAGCACCGCTTTGCGCAGCCGGGCAGGAAGGCCCAGGGCGTCGATGGCTTTTTCCAGGATGGACAGATGGGACAGCGTCAGCACCCCGGCGGAGGACAGGGCCCGCAGGCTCTGGCCCGCCAGGGACAGCACCTCCAGCATTTCCGCCTCCCCGATGGCGCCAAAGCATTCCAGCCCCGTCTGCAGCATTTCCCGGAAGGCGCCGCCCACGGCGCGGTACACGTTTTCGCTGTAAAACACCCGCTGGATCTGTCCCGGCTCCTCCCGGCTGTTTTTGATGATGGACAGCGTCACGTCCGGCTTCAGGGCCATGAGCTTGCCGTTGGGATCGGTAAAGGTCAGCACATGATCGGACACAAGAAAATCCTTGTTGCCGGCATACAGATCGTATTCCTCAAACTTGCTCATCCGGTAGGAGCGGTAGCCGTGGTCGGTGTACAGCTTTTTCAGCGTCCACACGTTCTTTTCTTCCCGGGTCAGCAAAGCGTCGTCCAGGTTCATGTCGTCTCTTCCTCCGTTTCCCGCGGCCCTGCCGTTCCTGTCCGGCAGCCGGATGGTCAAAGCAAAAATGCGTTACCATTATAACGCGTTACTATGCTAAAGTCAAGAAGTGCTTCCGCGATTTTTTTATTTCCCGGAAAAGGCTTCCCCCGGGTTCAATTCGTCGTTTTTCGCCTTCTTCCTGCCTCCGCCGCCGGCATAAAGTAAAGGAAGCGCCGGGAAAATCCGGCTGTTGGCGGTTTTTGTCGAAAACGGTGCTTTTTTTGCCGGACAAACGGTTGCAATTTGCAGTTAGTCATGTATAATATAGCTGTCCTTAATGTTAAGTATGATTAACTTGGAGGGGTTTCCGATGACGCTGAAGGAACTGAAGGCCGGCCAGTCCGCCCGCATTGACCGCGTAGGCGGCGACGGGGCGCTGCGGCAGCATTTTTTGGATATGGGCGTGATCCCCGGTGCGGAAGTATCGCTGATCAAGCTGGCCCCCTTGGGCGATCCCATGGAGCTGCGCATCCACGGGTACGAACTGACGCTGCGCCTGGCGGACGCGGAGAAAATCGACGTGACCGTGCTGGCGCAGAAAAAGGAGGCCCTGCCGCCGGAAAAGCAAAAATCCCCGGCGCATCCCGGCCTGGGCGAGGAAGGAAAATTCCACCCCAAGGGCAGCGGCGACCCCCTGCCGGATGGGACAAAGCTGACCTTTGCCCTGGTGGGCAACCAGAACAGCGGCAAAACCACCCTGTTCAACCAGCTCACCGGCGCCAACCAGCACGTGGGCAATTTCCCCGGCGTGACGGTGGACCGCAAGGACGGCCCCATCCGCGGCCACGGCGACACCGTGATCACCGACCTGCCGGGCATCTATTCCATGTCCCCGTATTCCAGCGAAGAACTGGTGTCCCGCAATTTCGTGCTGAATGAAAAGCCCCGGGCCATCATCAACATCGTGGACGCCACCAACATCGAACGCAACCTGTACCTGACCATGCAGATCCTGGAAATGGAGATCCCCACGGTCGTGGCGCTGAACATGATGGACGAAGTGAACGGCAACGGCGGCACCGTGGACATCAACGCCATGGAAAGCATGCTGGGCGTTCCGGTGGTGCCCATTTCCGCGGCCAAAAACCAGGGCGTGGACGAATTGGTGAAGCACGCGCTGCATATTGCCAAATACCAGGAAAAGCCCCTGAAGCAGGATTTCTGCGATCAGAACCGGGAAGGCGGCGCGGTGCACCGCTGCCTGCACGCCGTGGGCCACCTGATCGAGGACCACGCCGTGGAAGCGGGCCTGCCCCTGCGCTTCGCGGCCAGCAAGATCATCGAGGGCGACGAACTGATCCTGAACCAATTGAACCTGGACCAGAACGAAAAGGAAACGCTGGAGCACATCATTTTCCAGATGGAAAAGGAGCGCGGCCTGGACCGCAGCGCCGCCATGGCGGACATGCGCTTCGCCTACATCCAGAAGGTGTGCCGCCGCTGCGTCACCAAGCCCCGGGAAAGCAGGGAGCATCTGCGCAGCCAGAAGCTGGACCGCATCCTGACCGGCAAATACACCGCGCTGCCCGTTTTCATCCTGATCATGGGCCTGGTGTTTTACCTGACCTTCAACGTCATCGGCGCCTGGCTGCAGGAGCTGCTGGCATCCGGCATCGGCGCGGTGCAGGAATGGGTGGAAAACGCCCTGGTGGCCGGCAGCGTCAACGAGTCCATCCGCGGTCTGGTGATCAACGGCATTTTTGAGGGCGTGGGCAGCGTGCTCAGCTTCCTGCCCATCATCGTGACCATGTTCTTCTTCCTGTCGCTGCTGGAAGACAGCGGGTACATCGCCCGGGTGGCCTTCTTTATGGATAAGCTGCTGCGCCGGATCGGCCTGAGCGGTCGCAGCATCGTGCCCATGCTGATCGGCTTTGGCTGCACGGTGCCTGCCGTCATGTCCACCCGCACGCTGCCCAGCGCCCGGGACCGCAAAATGACCATCCTGCTGACCCCCTTCATGAGCTGCACCGCCAAGCTGCCCATTTACGGCTTCTTCGTCAGCGCCTTTTTCCCGGGCCGCGGCGCGCTGATCATGATCGGGCTGTACCTGCTGGGCATCCTGTGCGGCATCCTGGTGGCGCTGCTGTACAAAAAAACGCTGTTCAAGGGCGAAGCGGTGCCCTTTGTGATGGAACTGCCCAACTACCGGCTGCCCAACGCCCGGAACGTGCTGCAGCTGCTGTGGGAAAAGGCCAAGGACTTTTTGCAGCGCGCCTTCTCCGTCATCCTGGTGGCCACCATCGTGGTGTGGTTCCTCAAAAGCTTCGACTTCCACTTCAACCTGGTCCAGGATTCCAGGGACAGCATCCTGGCCGCCATTTCCAGCCTGCTGGTGCCGCTGTTCAAGCCCGTGGGGCTGGGCGACTGGCGCATCGTCACCTCGCTGATCAGCGGCTTCATGGCCAAGGAAAGCGTGGTGTCCGTGCTGCAGGTGCTGTTTGGCGCGGAAAGCGGCGCGGCGGCGGCGATTTCCTCGCTGGCGGCGGCCTCGCTGCTGGTGTTCAGCCTGCTGTACACGCCCTGCGTGGCGGCCATCGCCTCCATCAAACGGGAGCTGGGCCGCAAATGGGCGCTGTACGTGGTGCTGTGGCAGTGCGGCATCGCGTGGATCGGGGCTTTGCTGGTGCGGCTGATCGGGCTGCTGTTGGGCGCGTAAGGAGAACAGGATGAATATCTGGGACGTGTTGGTTTTGCTGCTGGTGGCCGCCGCGGCGGCGCTGGCGCTGCGGCAGATGCGCAGGAAGAAGGGTTGCGGCGGATGCTGCGCCGGCTGCGCACACCCCTGCGGCCGGAAGGAGACTTGAGCGATGCCTGTTGCTTTGCTGATCCTGCTGATTCCGCTGCTGGCCGGCGCGGGCTATGCCGCCTTCCGCCGGCTCAAAAAGGGCGGCGGATGCTGCGGCGAGCATGAAAGCGCCGTAGTCCAATCGGGCCCCCGGGATCGGAACAGGGCCCATTATCCCTATCAAATCACGCTGAAAATCGGCGGCATGACCTGCGAAAACTGCGCCCGGCGGGTGGGAAACGCCCTGAACGCCCTGGACGGCGTGTGGGCCCGGGTGCGTGTGGACGACGCCGCGGCGCGCATCCTGTGCAAGCAGCCGCCGGACGAAGACGCCCTGCGCCGGGCCGTCCGCGGCGCGGGCTACGTGGCCCTGGAAAAAATCAATTAACCGCGCCGTCCGGGAAATCGTCCTGGAGGCCCGTTTGCCCGGATCATCCGCGCGAAAAAGGATCCGCTCCTGCCGGGGAGCGGATCCTTTCTTTCTGAAAACGCCGGGCGGCGTTTTTTTGTTTACAGCGCGGCGCGGATAGCCGCCAGCAGCTCGTCGTAGGTTTCGTAGGCGGGCAGCTGCGGATAATCCTTCTTGATCTGTTCCGTGCTGCGGAACAGGAAACCGGCCTTGCTGGCCTGGATCATGCCCAGGTCGTTGTAGCTGTCGCCGGCGGCGATGGTGTCAAACCCAATGGACTGCAGGGCCTTCACCGTAACCAGTTTGGATTTTTCCGCCCGCATTTTGAAGCCCGTCACCGTGCCGTCCGGCGCCACCTCCAGGGTGTTGCAGAAAATGGTGGGCCAGCCCAGCTTTTTCATCAGCGGCGTGGCAAACTGGGTGAATGTATCGCTGACGATGATCACCTGGGTGATTTCCCGCAGCGCGTCCAGAAACTCCCGGGCGCCGGGCATGGGGTCGATTTTTTCGATGGTGGCGCGGATTTCCTTCAGCCCCAGTCCGTGCTCCTTCAGGATGCCCAGCCGCCAGTTCATCAGCTTATTGTAATCCGGCTCGTCACGGGTGGTGCGCTTCAATTCCGGAATGCCGCTGGCCTGCGAAAAGGCAATCCAGATTTCCGGCACCAATACGCCCTCCAGATCCAGACAGACGATATTCATCACGGTTTCCTCCTTGCATGAAACTCCTTCCTTTGTGTTATACCATACTCCCCTGCCATTTTCAACGCGCGGCAAAAACAAATACGAAAAAAAACCCATCCGCAGATGGGATTTCCGTATATCCGGCACACCGCTTTCCTGCCCCTGCGGTATGCCGGAAACAAATGGTTTGATTATTCCGCCGTTTTCAGGGCGGCCACCATGTCGATGTGCCGGTTTTTCCGGGCCACCATCAGCCCCACCGCCAGGGAGACCCCAAAGCTCAGCAGGATACTGATCAGATAGGTGGCCGGGCCGATGACCAGCTTCAGCTCATATTCCGCAGCCAGGGCCGTCAGCAGGTACTGCAGCACGCCCACGCCGGCCGGCAGTCCCACCAGGATGCCCAGCACTGTCAGCCACAGGTTCTGGCTGATCAGCAGGGTGCCGATTTTCCGGTCCTTGAACCCCACCACCTTCAGCGTGGCCATTTCCCGGTAGCGCTCCGTGTAGCTCATGACACCCAGGTTGTAAAGCACCACGATGCCCAGCACCACCGCCGCCAGCACCAGCAGCAGGATCATCACGTTCATCAGCGCCATGAAGCTGTCGAAGGAATCAATAATGGCCTTCTTGGTCTGCACGTTCAGGATATTGCGGTTTTCCGGCAGGTTCGTTTCGTCGGTATAGACGGCGCTGACGGAATACGGATAGCCGATGGCGTCCGCCGCCCTGTCGCTCATCACGATACTTTCCGTCATGGAGCGCAGCACCCCGGCCACGCGGACGGTGTAAGTGTCATCGCTGCCGTAGGGGGAGAAGGACAGCATGTCCCCCGGCTGCAGGCCCTGGGACCGGGCGATGCGGCCGCAGATGTACGCGCCCTCGTCCGCCAGGGAAACGAACCGCATGTCCTCATCCAGGAAACGCACCTTATCGTTTTCCACGTGGTAAACCTCCAGGCCCACCGCCTTGTCCCCCAGCTGCACGCTGGCTGTGGCGCTCCAGTCCCCGCGGCACGCGTCCTCCAGGGCCTGGGCCTCCTCCTTCCGGATGCTTTCCGCGTCCAGGTTCACGCGGTTTTCATAGTGAATGGCGTCATCGTAGAAGGCTTTCACAAAGGCGTTCATGGTGTCCATCATGCCCAGGCCGCCCACCAGCAGCACCATGCACCCCACGATGCCAAACAGCGTCATCAGGCTGCGGGCCTTATGCCGGAAGCAGTCCCGCAGGTTCCACTTGGTGCCGAAGTTCAGGGCCTTGAAGGCCCGGGTTTCCTCCAGCGCCAGATGCCGCATCCGCCTGGGGCTGTAAGGCCGCAGCGCGTCCGCCGCGGTGCCGGACAGCATGTTCCGGGTGGACAGGAAGCCGATCAGCACCAGGAACGCGTTGATCAGCGCCAGCACGGCCCAGCCGAAAGCGGGCACATACAAATTCCAGGTAGGCATATCCAGATAGGTGCCCATGGCGCCGTCCGGATTCATGATGTACCAGCCCAGCAGATACCCCAGGCCTACGCCCAGCGCCGTGCCGATGAGGCCGATAATCAGGGCGTAGGCGGTATAGTGCCGCAGGATGCGCCTGTCCCGGAACCCCAGGGCCTTCAGGGTGCCGATCTGGGTCTTTTCGCTGGCGGTGATGCGGTGCATGGTGGTCACCATGGTCAGGATGGCGATGGCCAGGAACAGCACCGGCAGCACCGAGCCCATGGTTTTCCCTTCCTCCACCTCGCCCATGGCTTCGGCGTAGGACAGCGTTTCCTCCTTGGAAAGCACCAGCAGCGTCTTTCCCAGCGCCCGGTCCACCGCCTGCACGAAGGACGCTTTGTCCGCGTCGGTTCGCACGTTGATCTGGTAATACAGGCTGTTGCCCACAAAATTGCGGAAGATGGCCGGAATGATGTTTTCCAGCATGGCCGGGGACAAGTAGGCGAAGCCGTAGGAATGGTAATCGGGCATCACCTGGGTTTCGTCGGGCACGCAGATCAGGAATTCGCCGGCCTTGACGAGGCCCTTCACCGTGCCGGTGACGGTCAGCGTTTTGTAGGTCAGGGTCATTTTATCCCCCAGCCGCACGCCGTTTTGCCTGGCGTACTGGTCCGACAGCCACAGCCCGTCCCTGCTGTCGGGGTCGTAGGGCTCCCCTTCCATCAGGTACACGCCGGACACCTTCATGTTTTCGCTGACGGCCAGGGCAATCACATCGGTATCGTCCTTCACGGCGGCGTTGACGGTCAAAAACCGGGTGGCATCCCGAACGCCGTCGATGGCCAGCACCGCCTGCAGGTCCTCCTGCGAAAATCCCTTTTCGGAATAAATGCGGTAATCGGCGAAGCCCGTCTGATCAAAAATGAACCCGATGTTCTTTTCCAGGCTGTACCACTCCATGTTGAAACCCAGAAACACACCCACGCCCAGGGCGATCATGATGACCATGGAAATAAACTGGGCCTTGTAGCGCAGCAGCGTGCGGAACATTTTTTTCAGCAGCATGTTACCACTCCACCTCTTCCACCGTCAGCGGATGCGCCTGATCCTCGCAGGAAACCACGCGGCCGCTGCGGACATGGACCACGGTGTCCGCCATCCTGGCGATGGACTGGTTGTGCGTCACGATGATGATGGTCTTCCCCAGATCCCGCGCCATGGACAAAAGCAGCTTCAGCACCATCACGCCGGTTTCGGAATCCAAAGCGCCCGTGGGCTCGTCGCACAGCAGGATGTGGGGGTTCTTGGCCAGCGCCCGGGCGATGGACACCCGCTGCTGCTCCCCGCCGGACAGCTCCGACGGGAAATGATGGATATGGTCAAACAGGCCTACGGCCTTCAGCATATCGTGGCTGCTCAGGGGGTTCGGGGCAATTTCCTTCACCAGCGCCACATTCTCGATCACCGTCAGCGTCGGGATCAGGTTATAGCTCTGGAACACAAAGCCCACCGTCGCCGCCCGGTAATCGGCCAGCTCGTTGGGCGTCAGGGTGGAAATATCCCTGCCCGCCACCCGGATGGTGCCGCTGGTGGGGCTGTCCAGGCCTCCCAGCAGGTTCAGCAGGGTGCTCTTCCCCGCGCCGCTGGGACCCAGCACCACAATGAATTTTCCCTCCTCCAGCGTCAGGTTCACGTGGTCCAGCGCCCGCTGCTCGTGTTCGCCGTTATGATAAACCCGGGATACATCCTTGAATTCCACAATGGCCATGGTTTTACCGGTCCTTTCGTGTCTTTGTTAGTTGATACTAACTAACTTCCGGCATTGTACAACAAAAGCGCCCGGCTGTCAAGCATCCGATTGCCGGATGCCGCCGGACGCCGCGCTGGCCCTGCGTTTTTTACGCTTCCCGGTTGTTGGGCGCTGTTTCCAGCCGCGCCAGGTACAGGCAGTACACGAGGGCCAGCACAATGGTAGCGCCGGTGTACACCCATCCCATGGTCATGCTTTCCCGGCTGAACTTGGAGAAGACGTTCACCAGGCCGTGCACCAGGATGCAGGGCCACAGGCTGCCGCTTTTGTAGAACGCGAAGGTGAACAGGAAGCCCCAGGCGATGGCGAACAGCACCTGGATCACCGTTTCCAGGTTGCCCTGGCCGGCCAGCAAATTGACGATGTGCCCGATGCCGAAGGTGACGGCGGATACGATGATGGCCGCTTTTTCCCCATCCTTTTTCAGCAACGCCTTGAACAGGAACCCCCGGAACAGCACTTCCTCCACAAAGCCGATCAGCAGCATGGACAGCACCGCGAGCACCTGGGCAAACCCGCTGTAAGCAAGCTGCACGCCGCCCCACAGATTGCCCGTGGCCAGCACGATCATCGGCAGGAAGTACCAGTACCGGGCCGCCTTCTCCGCCCAGGCGTGCAGGCCGTATTTTTCCCGAAGGCCGTTTTTCCAAATGAACCAGGCGCTGCCCAGCGCCAACGCCGCCAGGGCCGCCAGCATCAGGGGGCTTTCATCCCCCAGCTTTCCCCGCACCGGAATGCTCAGCGCGCAGTATGCCACGATCCACAGCACCGCAAACAGGATTTCGTTTTTCTCATACAGCTTCTTCATTCGTTCTTTCCTTCCTTCCTCAGCCCGTACAGGGCAGTCAGCATGTTTTCCGCGCCCTGCTCGTCCCAGCGCATAGCGTTGTTGGCCAGCAGGCTGGCATAGCCGTGCACCGCGGAAAACAGCGCGGTGAACAGGCTTTCCGCCGCCGCACCTGCTGTGCCGGATTCCTGTGCCGCCAGCGCCACCAGCGCCTCCGCCCCCGGATCCCGGATCAATTGTTCCAGCGTTTTTCCGGAAAACCAGCCGGACTGGAACAGGAAGCGGAACAGCGCCTTTTCCTCCGCGCCAAAGCGGATGTAGCGCAGCCCCAGCGCCAGCAGGGGATCCCGCTCCTTTTCCAGCC
The DNA here is from genome assembly GCA_902773895.1 of uncultured Eubacteriales bacterium. Taxonomy (GTDB): domain Bacteria; phylum Bacillota; class Clostridia; order Christensenellales; family Aristaeellaceae; genus RUG563. Next base: position 1,467 of record CACYGB010000026.1, on the reverse strand, counting down.
CCTCGGTCAGGTACGCCGTGTGGTACGCGTCCGCCCGGCGGTATGTTTCCTCCCGGATCTGGCTGACGCTGTCAAACTGGTACAGCACCGGCTGGGTGGAACAATGCAGGTACGCGGCCAGGCGCCGCGCCGTCAGCGCTTCGTGGCCCTCCGTCCGAACCACTTCGAACGCGGCGTCCAGAATCATTTCCCGGGTCACTTTGGCTTGCGGCGGCATGGAACGCCCCCCCTTCGTTTTATAACATATGTTATTATACAAGAAACGATCCCGCTTGTCAATCCCCCGGCAAGGGATTGTCCCGCGTCCCTTCTTCTGCTATAATGCAAACGGAGGCGATGCGCCATGAAAACCTTCCGGCAGGTACGGAAAACCGAAAATGGATTCCTGAAAAAATATGAGCTGCTCTACGACGCCGACGGCACGCCCGTGCGCTGGGAAATGATCTCCCTGAACGAGATCCGCTCCGCCGCCGACCTGGCATCCACCCTGTCTGCCGTGGAAATCATCGCCCGGTTCGAGGACGGCGATTATTTGCTGTGCCGGGAATTCCGTTTCGCGGTCAATGATGTGTGCTACGAGTTCCCCACCGGCATGATCGAGCCGGGTGAAACGCCCCAGCAGGCCGCTGCCCGGGAACTGAAGGAAGAAACCGGCCTGGACGTGATCCGCGTGGACCGGGTGCTGCCGCCGGCGTGCTACTCCGTGGGCATCTGCGATGAATTGGTGGTGCCGGTTTTCGTCACCGTGCGAGGCGATATGAAGCCCTGCCACGACGCCTATGAGGAAATTGCTTCCTTCAAAATGTCCCCGGAGCAAATCCACAGCCTGCTGCGGCAGCCCGGGGTCAAAATCACCGAAACCTGCATGCTGGCCCTGGCCATGCTGGACGAGAAAGGCTGAAGAATCCTGGCGTTCGGAGATGCGGGGGCTTCTTCAGCCCCCGAACCCCCGAACCAGGGACATTGGTCCGCAACCTCAATCGGCGCAACTCTCCACAGGGGAGATTGCTTGTTTCGGTTAATCTCACCGCAGGCAAAACATCCGCCACAGGCGGTTGCCTGCGGTTCGTCCCTGGACCCGCCTTGGCGATACTGTAAACTTGAAATAACAAACAATGCGCGCCTGGAGTTTTTTGGACAGCAAGAGAGCTCCCGGGCAACAGAAAAGGCTGGGGATTTCCGAGAAAACAAGCTTGCTTGTTTTTCGGGAAATCTCCAGCCTTTTCCCTGTGCGCTTGCGCACAGGCGGGCCGGCTTAGCCGGCCTGCCCGGGAGCGGCAGGTTTTCGTTTCCTCCGCAACTGCGGCACACAGCTTGGGAAATAAGTCTTATACCATCCGCAACTGGCGGGGTCCGGGGAGGATTATCCTCCCCGGCAGGGTCTGGGGCAGCGCCCCAGCGTTCCCTTTGCCGTTGCGGAAGATTGCTTGAAAAATAAGTCTTACACCGTCCGCAGCCGGCGGGGCC
>CACYGB010000025.1 GCA_902773895.1 uncultured Eubacteriales bacterium | reverse complement strand
CAAAATGAAAAAGAACATCGGCGCGGCCCTGGCCCTGTATCCCACGCCCCTGATCGTGGTGGGCGCCATGGCGGAAGGAAAACCCACCTGGACGCTGGTAGCCCACGCGGGCATCATGGCCCACAGCCATTTGATGGTGTCCCTGGTGCAGGCCCACTACATCAACCGCGGCATCCGGGAAAACAGGAAGCTGTCCGTCAACGTGGTGGACGCCTCCTGGCTGAAAGCGGCGGACAGGATGGGCACGATCAGCGGCAATAAGGCGGATAAATCGGAAGCCTTTGCCTGGACCATGGGCGAAAACGGCGCGCCGCTGATCGACGACGCCAAGGTGTCCATCGAGTGCGAGGTGGACGGCAATTATGAGCTGGAGCACTTCGATCATTTCGTCTGCAAGGTTTTAGCCACCTACGCCGACGAAACCGTGCTGAACGAAAAAGACAAAATCAATTACCATGTGTTCAAGCCCGTGCTGTTCGAATTCCCCACTTACGAATATTTCGAAACGGGAGAAAAAATCGGTGACTGCGGAAAAATGAACCCGTAAGGAGGATCGCCATGAAAAGACTGTTTGCTGTTGCTCTGCTTCTTTGCCTGCTTTGTTCTTCTGCGCTGGCGGACAGCCTGATCACCAACGGCGGCGTCAGCCTGGACGCAGCCTCGCTGCCCCACAATACGCAGGAAGCTTCCGCGCCCAAGGTGTATTTCCTCCGCGATATTTCCCCGGAAGCGCTGGTGAAGGCCTATGAAGCCCTGGGCGTACCGCTGCCCGGCAAAGTGGGCGTGAAAATGTCCACCGGTGAAAGTACCCAAAGCAATTACCTGCGGCCGGAGCTGATCGCCGATCTGATCCATCTGGTGAACGGCACCATCGTGGAATGCAACACCGCCTACGGCGGCAGCCGCTCCTCCACCGCCATGCACCGGCAGCAGGCCAAGGACAACGGGCTGACGGACGTGGCGGAATTGGACATCCTGGACGAAGAAGGCAGCATCGAAATCCCCATCGAAGGCGGCGTCCGCATCCCCGTGGACTATGTTGGCAGCCACTTTTCCAACTACGATTCCTTCCTGGTGCTGACCCACTTCAAGGGTCACGCCATGGCGGGCTTCGGCGGAGCCATCAAGAACATCTCCATCGGCTTTGGCTCCTCCATGGGCAAGGTGTGGATCCACTCCGGCGGCAACAAGAAAAGCGGCGGCATCTGGGGCGAGCAGGACCCCTTCCTGGAAGCCATGGCCGACGCCGCCAAGGGCGTTGATACTTACATGGGGGATAACATCCTCTATATCAGCGTGCTGAACCGCCTGTCCGTGGACTGTGACTGCGACGGCTATCCTGCCGAACCCGACATGCACGACATCGGCATCCTGGCCTCCACCGATCCCCTGGCCATCGACCAGGCGGCCATCGACCTGGTGTACCTGATGCCGGACAGCGAAAGCCTGATTCGCCGCATCGAGCGCCAGAACGGTCTGTACACCCTGGACGTGGGGGAACAGAACGGCCTGGGCAGCCGGTATTACAACTTGGTGATCCTGGATGATTGAGTGGATTCACAGGGAAGCCGTTTACCTGTGGTATTACCTGGATATCCAATTCCGGCAGATCGCGCCTTACTGGGCGCTGGGCATCGTGCTGGGCAGCGCGGTTTCGGTATTTGGGAAAAAGTACATCCACGGCGCGTTTGCCAGGATCGGCCAGCGCAAAATGGGCGTACTGGGCGTGATCCCGGCCAGTCTCCTGGGCATCGCCTCTCCCCTGTGCATGTACGGCACCATCCCCATCGCCGCGTCCTTTTCGGAGCAGGGCGTCCAGGATGATTACCTGGCCGCCTTCATGATGTCGAGCATTCTGCTGAACCCCCAATTGATCTTTTACAGCGGGGCTTTGGGGCAAAAGGCGCTGATCATCCGGTGCGTCAGCTGCTTCCTGTGCGGATGCTTTGCAGGCCTTTTGATCCGCCGGTTTTACAGCGGCAAAAGGAAAAGCTTTTTTGACTTCTCCGGTTTCCGTGAAGGAAAAAGCCGGGACACCGACCCCAACCTGCTGCTGCGTTTTCTGAAGAACGTTTGGCGCAACATCAAAGCCACCGGCCCCATGTTCGCCCTGGGCATCCTTCTGACAGCCCTGTACCAGATCCACGTGCCCGGTGAATTTGTCAGCGGTTTGTTTGGCAAAAACAACGGTTTTGGCGTGCTGATGGCCGCCACCATCGGCGTACCCGTTTACATGTGCGGCGGCGGCACCATACCGCTGCTGAATGAATGGCTGGCGGACGGCATGAGCATGGGCAGCGCCGCGGCCTTCATGCTCACAGGACCTTCCACCAAGATCACCAACCTGGGCGCCATGAAAATCGTGCTGGGCTGGAAACGGTTCATCCTTTACCTGGCGTTTGTCATGCTGTTTTCCCTGTGTACCGGTCTGCTTGTGGACCTGATTTGAAAATGGAGGATTTCCCATGAAAAAACTGTCTGCTCTCCTGATCGCCCTGATGCTGACGGTTTCCTGCGTTCCCTTTGCGCCGGCGGAAGAAGCCGCCAAGCCCGCCAGTCACATCCTGGTGGTTTACTTCTCCGCCACCGGCACCACCAGGGGCGTGGCCGAAAAGCTGGCGGAAGGCCTGAGCGCCGACCTCTACGAGATCGTGCCCCAGGAACCCTACACCGACGCGGACCTGGACTGGAACGACAGCACCAGCCGCACCTCCATCGAAACCGAGGACCGGAACTGCCGTCCGGCCATCGCGGGCGAGCTGCCGGACCTGGCGGCCTATGACACCCTTTTCATCGGCTATCCCATCTGGTGGGGCGATACCCCGCGCATCGTATCCAACTTTGTGGAACAGGTGGACCTGACCGGCAAGACCCTGGCGGTGTTCTTTACCTCCGGCTCCAGCGGCCTTGGCAGCAGCATGAAGCACCTGGAGCAGCAGTCCGGCGCCGGCAAATGGCTGGAAGGCAAGCGCTTCACCGCACGCACCACGGTGGAAGCACTGGTCAACTGGGCCAAGGGCCTGGGCATCGAACCCTGATCGGAGTAAAAAGCCATGCAAACGAAGCGGGCAAAACATATCATTGATCTTCTGCTGGGCGTCGGATTGCTGCTGCTCATGTCCTATCAGGTGGTGGGCGAAGCGGGCCACGAATGGACGGGCATCGGCATGACGGCGCTGATGATCGTGCACCAGATCCTGAACCGGAAATGGTTCACAGCGCTGTTCAAGGGAAAATATACGCCCTTGCGCGCCGTGCAGACGTTCATCAACGCCGCGCTGGTGATCTGTTTCCTTCTGACCGCNNCTGACCGCGCTGTGCGGCGTCAACATGAGTGTGCACGCCGTGCCCTTCCTGGGGGATTTCATGCGTTCCTCCCTGGGCCGCAGGCTGCATCTGACCCTGTCCCACTGGTGCTTTGTGCTGATGGGGCTGCATCTGGGCCTGCACATCCCAGGCCTGCTGAAGGGCGTCAAAACTCAATCCCTTCGCCGGGCCGGCTTTGGCCTGTCTATCCTGGCCGCCGGCGCCGGGCTGTGGCTGTTCCTGCGGAACAATTACCCGGATTACCTGTTCTACCGGGTGCCCTTCGCCTTCATTGATTACGATAAGGCTGCCCTGCTGGTGCTGCTGGAAGCGCTGCTGATCGCTTTCTTCTGGGTGTTCGCAGGCGCGCAGCTGCCCAGGCTTTTGAACCGCAGGGCGGATAAAAACAGCAGGCTGATCCCGCTGATCGGCATACTGCTGGCAGTGGTGATCGGCATGGGCCTGGCCCTTGCTTTCCCGGCGGAAAACGGGGACGGCTGGAATGAAGACGCCGCACCCTGGGGAACCCGGGAAAAAGCCCCCGAGCAGCCTGCCGAAGAAACGCTCCCTCCGGCGGGAAGCACGGCAGCGGCCGCAGCGGAAAGCGAGGGAAAGCAAGCGGACGACGGCTTTGTGTGGATCGCGGGCGGCTCCTTCCTGATGGGCAGCCCGGAAAGTGAAAACTGGCGCATCGAGGATGAAACCCAGCATGAGGTGACGGTATCCGGGTTCTTTATGAGCCCTTACGAAGTCACCCAGGCGGAATACCAGCGCCTGACGGGGGTGAACCCCAGCAATTTCCAGGGAGAAAACCTGCCGGTGGAAAACGTCAGCTGGCTGGATGCCGTGCGTTTCTGCAACAGGAAAAGCGCCGAAGCCGGCTTGACGCCGGCCTATGCCATCGACGGGGACACCGTCACCTGGAACCGCGCCGCCGACGGCTACCGCCTGCCCACCGAGGCGGAATGGGAATACGCCTGCCGGGCCGGAACCGCCGCACCCTTCAACACCATCCATGCCACCGGGCCGGAAGAGGCCAACTACTACGGCCATTACCCCTACGAAATCGAGGAAAATTACTTCAACGACGAAGTGCTGGAAACCCGGCCCGGGCAATACCGCCAGACCACGGTGGACGTGGACAGCTTTGATCCCAACCCCTGGGGCCTGTACAATATGCACGGCAACGTGAACGAATGGTGCTGGGACTTGTACGGCGCCTACGACCTGGAAAACACGATTGATCCAACGGGCGCAAAGGAAGGCACCCGGCGCGTCTACCGCGGCGGCGGCTGGAACGACTTTGGCAAGAACCTGCGCTCCGCCTACCGCGCCGCCGGGGAACTGGACATGATTTCCTTCAACCTGGGGATCCGCCTGGTGCGAAGCGCCGGAAACAGCCTGAACGGCACTGTATCCACCAGCAGCGAACCAGAAAAGGCAAAGACAAACGGCAAAATGCTCATCGCCTACTTCTCCTGGAGCGGCAACACCCAGGGCATCGCGGAGGAAATCCGGCGCCAGACCGGCGCGGACATTTTTGAAATCGTGCCTATCCCCGCCTATTCCGACGATTACAGCACCGTGCTGATGGAGGCCCAGCGGGATCAGCACGACAAGGCCCGGCCCGCCATTACGGATCCGCTGCCCAGCCTGGACGATTATGACGTGATCCTCCTGGGCTATCCCAACTGGTGGGCCTCCATCCCCATGCCCATCGCCACCTTCCTGGAAAGCTACGATTTCAGCGGCAAAACCATCCTGCCCTTCTGCTCCCACGGCGGCGGCCGCTTCGGCCAAAGCCTGACGGCCATCGCCAAGCTGGCGCCCAACGCCGTCATCGCCCCCGGGCTATCCGTCCACTACTCCGGCGGTTCGGGCCTGCCCCGGGACATTCAAAACTGGCTGGAAGCCCAGGGCATATCCAACAAAAACAAGTAAAGGAGATGTTATCATGGCCAAAAAACAAACTGCAGGCCGGGACAACCTGGGCAAGCTGGCCCCCAAATTTGCGGAATTGAATGACGACGTGCTGTTCGGGGAAGTCTGGGCCCGGGAAAAGGAACTGTCGCCCCGGGACCGCAGCATGATCACCATTGCGGCACTGTTTTCGGCGGGCCTGTACCCGCAGTTGAAGGCGCACCTGGCCATCGGCAAGGATCACGGCGTCACCCGGCAGGAAGCCGTCGAGATCGTGACCCAGCTGGCCTTCTACTGCGGCTGGCCCAAGGCCTGGAGTACCTTTCCCCTGATTCGGGAGGTATTCGGAGACGAGGAAAGCGAGCTGGACGGCGTGCCCTCCAATCTGTCCGTGTTCCCCGTAGGCCAAAAGAACGACGCCTTCGCCCGGTATTTCATCGGCCAGAGCTACCTGGCACCGCTGTCCACCCGGCAAGTGCCGGTGTTCAACGTGACCTTCGAGCCCGGCTGCCGCAACAACTGGCACATCCACCATGCCAGCGAAGGCGGCGGCCAGATGCTGATCTGCGTGTCCGGCCGGGGCTGGTACCAGGAATGGGGCCAGGAACCCCGGGCGCTGCGTCCCGGCGACGTGGTGAATATCCCGGCAGGCGTCAAGCACTGGCACGGGGCCGCCGCCGACAGCTGGTTCCAGCACCTGGCCATCGAAGTGCCTGGGAAAGACGGAAAAGCCGAATGGCTGGAACCGGTGGACGAGGAAACATACAGCAAACTGGAATGACCCGTAACAAAAAACACAGCGCCGTCCGGAGCCTGCCGGGCGGCGCATGTTGTTTCATTCCTCGCCATCCGTCCGCACAAAAGCAAAACCACCGGCTGAACCGGTGGTTTTGCTTTCCAGGAAACGGGGTCAATCCAGCTGCAGAAAGCCCCGGGCGGAATCGGCGTCCAGGAAAAGATGCCAATCCGGATGGCGCTTGAGCATGGTGGCGGGCACGAAAGGATTGACGGGCTGGCGCAGGGTGTTTTCCACCGCCTCCGCCTTCACCTGATGAGGCACCACGCTGATGATGACGCCGCACTGCATGATCTGCGGCACAGTCATGGAAATGGCCTGGCGGGGCACATCCTCCACCGTGGCAAACCAGCCCTCGCCCACCTGCTGGCGGCGGCAGCGTTCATCCAGGGTGACCACCTTGTAGCTTTTGTCCGTTTCAAATTCGGCCGGCGGATCGTTGAAGGCGATGTGGCCGTTTTCCCCGATGCCGATCACGCCCACGTCGATGGGCGCTTCCTTCAGCCGCCTGGTCAGCGCGGCGATATGCTGCTCCACGTCCCCTTCCCCGTTGACGAACACCGCTTCCTTCAGGGACACCCGGTCCACAAACCGTTCCTTCAGGTATTTGCGGAAGCTGGCCTTGTGGGTCACGGGCAGATCCACATATTCATCCAGGTGGAACATGGTCACTTTGGAAAAATCCACCTTTTCCCGGGTCAGCGCGTCCATCATTTCAAACTGGGACGCGCCGGTGGACAGCAGCAGCCGGGCCTCCCCCTTCTGCGCGATGGCCTGATTCAGGTATTGGGCGATCCGGGCGGCGGCCAGCCGTCCCATTTCTTCCGTTGTTTTTGCAATGGTGATCTGCAAGTAAATCCCTCCTATGCGTCCAGTTGGATACGGTTTCCGTCCACATACACGTCCGTCGTTTCCAGCCCGTCGTTCATCAGCACCAGATCGGCGCGTTTCCCAACTGCCAGGCTGCCCAGCTCATCGTCCCGTTTCAGCAGCCGCGCCGGGTGCAGGCTGGCCATGGCCACGGCTTCCTGCAGGGGCAAGCCCCCCATTTGAACCGCCGTGCGCACCAGCCGGTCCGCCGTTGCCACGCTGCCGGCATAGCCGCTGCCGTCTGGCATCCAGGCCACGCCGTCCCGGATTTCACAAGCAACGCCGCGGCTGCGGCATCCCAGCACCGATGGGCCGTCCGGCATTCCCGCGCCGCGCATGCTGTCGGTGACCAGCGAAATTTTCCCGTGGGGCTTGAGCTTGAATATCAGCCGCAGCAGCTCCGGCGGCACGTGGACGCCGTCGGCGATGACCTCGATATCCAGTTCATCCATCAGGTATCCACACTCGATCAGCCCCATCACCCGCCGGCCGTGCTGCCGGGTCAGGCCGGACATGCCGGAGTAAAAATGAGTCAGGTGTGTGTATCCATGGGCTACGGCCCGGCACACGTCCTCGTACTGCGCGTTGCTGTGGCCAATGGAGGCCAGGATGCCCCGGCTGCGCAGTTCGCCGCCCAGCTCCAGCGCGCCGGGCAGCTCCGCCGCCACGGACCAGCGGATCAGGTCGTCCCCCGCCCGGTCCAGGATTTTGCCGTAATGCTCCGGACAGGGATGGCGCAGGCATTCTGCCGGCTGGGCGCCGGCTTGCGCCGGGGAAAAATACGGGCCTTCCAGATGCATGCCTGCCAGGCGTGGCATGCAGCGCTTTTCCCGCTTGGCCTCCCGGTAATGCTCCATGAAGCGGAACAGGTCCTCATCCGGGCAGGCCATGGTGGTGGGCGCCAGGGTGGTGGTTCCGTGGGCCAGGTGCGCCCGGGCGGCCTGTACGATGGCCTCCGTGGTGCCGTCCATGAAATCGGCGCCGCCGCCGCCGTGAACATGCAGGTCAATGAGCCCGGGAAGCAGGTACTGCCCTTCGCAGTCCCGGCGTTCTCCCGCGGTATGCTCCGGCCCGTCTCCCGGCCCCAGGGCCTCGATTCTTCCGTCCCGCACCAGCAGGTATCCCCGGGGAACCACCGTTTTTTCCAGCACCAGGCGGGCATTGGTAAGCAGCAGTGTTTTCACCGTCTTCCCTCCGAAAGGAAAATGCCCCCGGAAGATCCGGGGGCGGCTTCTTCCCTTTTACAGGTCGATGTCTTCAGACTTTGTCAGCTTGAAGAAGATGAGCAGAGAAACGATCATGGTCACCGTCAGGATGGTGGACAGCGCGGCGGCAGTGCCGTAGCCGCCCCGGCTGATTTCCTGGAAGATGGTAACCGTCATGGTCTGGGTGCGTCCGGTGTACAGCATCAAGGTGGAGCTCAATTCGTTCAGAATGGTGATCCAGGACAGGATGGCGCCGGACACGATGCCGGGAATCATCACCGGCATGGTCACGTTGAAGAATGTCTGCATGGAGCCATACCCCAGGCTGGCGGACGCCTCGTCAATGCTGGGGCTGATCTGCCGCAGGATGGCGGCGGAGGAACGCACCGTGTAGGGCATACGCCGGATCACGTAGGAAATGATGATGATGGCGGCCGTGCCGGACAGCACCAGCGGCGGACGGTTGTACGTCATCAGCAGCAGCAGACCAAAGATCGTGCCGGGAATCACGTAGGGGAACATGATGAACACGTCCAGCACTTTGGAGAAGAAATTCCGTTTGCGCACGGTGAGGTAGGCAAACAGCGTGCCCAGGATGATCACCACGATGATGGCGATGACGCCGAATTCAAACGTGTTGGTAATGGACTTGATGGACTTGGTGAACACATTGACGTAGCTGGAGAAGCCATAGCCGTCAGCCCACATGACGCCCTTGGTGTTGCGGAAGCTGATCAGGATGATGTAGATCTGCGGCAGGGTGGCCAGCAGCGTGATCAGGTACACGTACGCGTGGGCCAGCACATTAGGAACGCCCTTGAGCTGCTTGGCCTTGGGCGGATTCAGCATGCTCATGGTGTAATTCTTGCGGGAAGTGATGTACTTCTGCAGCAGGAACACAACGGCGGCCACAATGATCATGATCATTGCCACGGCGGAAGCGAAGTAGGCGTTGGCGCCGGTTTCACTGACCCACTCCTGATACACGATGACGGGCAGGGTGTTGTACCCTTCGCCGATCAGACGGGGCGTGCCGTAGTCGGCAAAGGCGCGGAGAAACACGATGGTGGCGCCGGCCAGAATGGTGGGCAGCACCAGGGGCAAACTGACCCGCACCACCTTGTGCAGGCCGTGGTAGCCCAGGCTTTCCGCCGCTTCACCCAGAGACGCGTCCACCTTTTTCAGGGCGCCCTTGGTGTACATGTAGATGTAGGGGAACAGCTTCAGCACGAACACCAGCAGGATGCCGCCAAACCCGTAGATGCTGGGGATGGGGATGCCCAGCTGCTTTAGGATGTTGGTGATTTCACCGTTGCGGCCCAGCATCAGGATCCAGGAGTAGGCGCCCAGGAAGGGCGGCGACAGCATGGACATGATGATCAGGATGTTGATCAGCCGGTTGCCGCGGATTTTGAAGGTGGTGGTGATGTACGCCAGGGGCACGCCGATCAGGATGACCACCAGCGTGGACGCGGACACCACCTTGATGGAGTTCCACATACCGGTGGTGTAGTACTTTCTGGAGAAGAACCGGACGAAGTTTTCCACGGTGAACGGCGCCTCCGTGGACTGGAAGGAGAACACCAGCATCCGGATCACCGGGATCACCAGGAACAGGCCGAAGAAAATCAGCGACAGCAGGCTGACGAAGGACCAGAAATCGAAGCGAACGCCTTTCTTAAACATAGCGTTCCACTCCTTCCAGGAGCGTAACTTCCTTCTCCGTATCGAACAGATTTGCCCTGCGGGCATTGACGCCCAGGTAAATCGTTTCGCCGGGTTCATGGATGCGCTCAGCATTGCTGGTGTCGGCAGTCACCTCGATGTTGGCGCCGGTGCCGCAGTCCACCACGTAGTGGATGTACTTGCCCAGGAAGCGCTTCACCGTCACGGTGGCCTTCATGCCGTGATCCTTGTCGGTGAACACGAATTCCTCGGGCCGCACGTACACCAGAACCTCCTGGCCGGCAGCCAGGGGCTTGACGTGATCCACCGTCAGCACGTACCCGGTCTGCATTTTCACCACCGCGGTGCCGCCGTGCTGCTCCTCCACCTTGCCGGTGAAGCGGTTGCTGTGGCCGATGAAATCCGCCACGAATGTATTGTAGGGACGGGAATAAATCCGCTCCGGAATGTCGATCTGCTGGATGTCGCCCTTATTCATAACGGCGATGCGGTCGGAAATGGCCAGGGCCTCTTCCTGGTCGTGAGTCACGTAAACGGTGGTGATGCCGATCTTTTTCTGGATTTCCCGGATGGCTTCGCGCATTTCGATGCGCAGCTTGGCATCCAGGTTGGACAGCGGCTCGTCCATCAATAGCACCTGGGGACGCACCACGATGGCGCGGGCCAGGGCTACGCGCTGCTGCTGGCCGCCGGACAGCTTATCAGGGTACCGGTCCTGGTACTGCTTGATCTGCACGGTCTCCATGATGTCCTCCACCCGTTTGCGGATTTCATCCTTGGGCAGCTTCTTGTTCTTCAGGCCGTATTCGATGTTGCGGTACACAGTCATGTTGGGGAAAATGGCATAGTTCTGGAACACCATGCCGAAATTCCGCTTGTAGACGGGGATGTTGTTGATCACCTGGTCGTCGAAGGCGATGGTGCCGTGCTCAATGCTGTTGAAGCCGGCGATCATGCGAAGCAGGGTGGTTTTGCCGCAGCCGGAGGGGCCCAGCAGCGTAAACAGCTCGCCGCTTTTGATGTCCGCGGACAGATCCTGGATCACGGTGTTTTTCTCGTAAACCTTCTTGACGTGATCAATGTGAATGGATACAGCCATGTTTTCTCACTCCGTTTAATCAATCGGCCTCCGCCGCCTGAAGGGACGGCGGAGGCCGCAGTTTCTGTTTTGTGTTCAGGTGCCGGAACGGCATCAGAAGGAGGTCAGCACATCCTGGAAGTGGGTCTTGATTTCGTTGGAGTCCACCTCAGGATACGCGATCTGCACGATTTCGGAAGTGGGCACGCGGCCTTCGGTGGTCATGGGCACGTCGCCGCGGATGGGCCGGGTGTTCACGCCGGCTTCCATGGCGGCCTGGCATTCCTTGGACACCACGAAGTCAATGAACAGCTTGGCGTTCTTGGGGTTGGCGCCGCCCTTCATCAGGGCGATGTTGGAGGAGCGCAGGGTGATGCCTTCCTTGGCGTACACGGCGTACACGGCGTACACGTCCGCGCCGTCCTTCATGTAGGAGATGGTCTTGTCTTCGTTGCAGATGCCCACGGGATATTCGCCTTCCACCACGGACTTATAGGCGGCGGAGGAACCGGAAGCGAACTTGCCATCCAGGTTTTCCACGAACTTGGTCACGAAATCCCAGCCGTCTTCGGGCTTGCCGGAGGGGCTCATGGCGGTCAGCATGTTCACGATGGCTTCCAGGGCCGAGCCGGAGTCAGCGGGATTGGCGAAGGATACCTTGCCCTTCAGGGCGGGGTTGCACAGGGATTCCCAGCCATCCACGGTCACGCCCAGGGCTTTGATCTGGGTCTTGTTGACGATGATGGAGTTCACGTTGATGTAGCAGGGGGTGAACAGGTTGTCTTCCGGCATGAATTCCTTGAAGAGATTATCGGCTTCCACGCTGCGGTAGGGCTCCAGGCAGTCTTCGATGCTGCGGTAGATGGTGTTGCCGCCGCCCATCATCACGTCGCCGTAGGGAGCAGCCGCCTCAGCGCGGATACGGCTGGCCATTTCGCCGGTGCCGCCGCTGACGATTTCCACGTCGATGTTGGGATACTTTTCCTTGAAGGCGTTCACGATCAGCTCATACTCTTTGGCGCCGGCAGAGGTGTAAAGCACCAGCTTGTTGGTGTCAGGCTCTTCGGCCACAGCGAAGGCGCAGGCGCCCAGAAGCAGCATCGCCGCCAGGACAAGACTGAGAATCCGTTTCATGTTTGTTTCCTCCCGTTTTTTATTTCTTATTTTCAAGCCCAAACGCATTTCGGGCTTGTTTTCACTTTTTGTGTTCCCAGGGCGGCGTATCGGGCAGCACCCTGCGGAACGCCCGGATCAGCGATTCCTCATAAGCGCCCTTGAACGTGCCGTTCAGGAACCGGTCGATCCCTTCCCCGCAGAATTCCTGCCAGGATTCCACTTCTTCGCCGGGCCGGATGGGGAAGTACAGCACGCCGTTTTGCTTGGCGGCTTCCATGTCCCCCGGCGCGTCGCCGATCATCAGCACATGATCCGGCTGGTAATGGGGCTTCATGCCGGCGATGCATTCCTTCTTGGTGCCGTCCTCCTGGGAGCAGAGACGGTGCACGTCCTGGATCATATGGTGCTCCGTCCATTCGTTGCGCAGGGCCTGCGGGTTGGTGGCCGACACGATGGCGATGTCCGCCTTGCCCCGCAGCCTGGCCAGGCTTTCCTTTACCCCCGGGAACGGCGGAATGCCGTATACCATGTCGGCGATGCGCTGGTTGCTTTCCAGGGACCAGGCCAGCACCGTAGCCATCACCTTGTCGCCTTTTTCCGCTTCCGCCCGGATGGTGTCGTTATTGACGGCAGGCGCCGTTTCCATAAACCGGCGGAACGAGGAAATATCCGGCAGACGGAAGCCCAGCTTCTTTACTTCTTCCCGCTGCTCCAGCCAGTCGAACACCAGGATCACTTCGATGAACCGGGACCGGCCCCGATGCACGGAATACAGGTTGCCGTATTCCCAGGCTTCCCGCACATATTTGGAAATGGGCTGCAGGCCGAATACCTTGATAAACGCCGGGCAGAAGCACTCCTTGTGCTTGATTTCCATGGTGTCGAACGCGCAGCCGTCCGAATCAATGCATACCAGCCACGGCAGCGATGCCTGATAATCAGCAAACAAATCCTTGCCCATAGCGCATCCCTCCGTTTACAGGATAAATTTTTCGATGGCCTCCGCCACGCCGTCCTTGTCGAAAGGAGCGCTGACGTAATCGGCAATAGCCTTCACATCGTCGGCGGCGTTGCCCACGGCCACGCCCACGGCGGCATGCTGGATCATATCCTTGTCCAGGAAGCTGTCGCCGATGCTCATCACTTCCTCAAAGCCGTATCCCAGCTTTTCAAACAGCTTCTGCATGGCCACGGTGCGCTTTTGCCGCTTGGGGAAGAACTGGATGTCCTTTCCCGCGCCCGGGCTGATTTCCACGATGCCCGTCGCCAGCAGGGCGTCGATCAGCGGCTGCTGTTTTTCCGGTGGCACGCCATAAATATTGAATTTTTCCACGCCGATGCCGTTGTTCAGGAAATATTCGGAGGGGCGGTCCACCCGCTTTTCCCTTCCTTCCATGAAGAACCACACGTGATGCGGCGGCACGGGATACCTGTCCAGATGTTCCGCGATCTCCGTTTCCATATAAATCAGGCCGTCGGCGGCGATTTCGGAATAGATCTGCTGCCCTTCGTACAGCCGGCACAGCCTGGCGGATTCCTCCGGCGTGAACAGGGATTGATAGATCACTTCCCCCGTGGCCCGGTCGATCACGCGGCCGCCGTTGGAGGTGACCCAGTAATGGATGCGCTTCTCCGCTTCGATCTGCGGCGGGAACATATCGGCGCAGCGGCCGGTGCAGGGAATGATTTCAACGCCCTTTTCGATGGCTTTCTCAATGGCGTGCATATTCCGGAAAGAAAGATACACCTGATCCCGCTGCAGGGCCGTTCCGTCAAAATCCAGCAAAAGCGCTTTCATGCCTGATTCCTCCGTTCGTACTGGGTGAATATTCATCTGCGGTTCCATGTCTGTCATCCTCATTATAGAGGATGGACGGCCAAATGTCAACGTCTTTTTTGGAACGTGTCAAAAAAGTTTTTGAAATCCATCCTTTCTGTTTCTATCTCGAATTGAAAAAAAGCACCGCAAAACGGTGCTCAACCTCCAGAAAATGCAGGATATTCCATGCATCTCCAACATTTTCCGGCATTTGTTCCGGAATCCTCTTGCAAAATCCGCTCGAATTGATTATGATGGAACCGGAAACGAGGAAATGAGGAAAGCGGTCGTATTTCTTCCAAAAATTGTTGGAACGTGCAAATTTCGTGCTGCTTCAAAAGGAGTTCTGTATGCCTACCATCAAGGATATTGCCAAGGCTGCCGGCGTTTCCCACGGCACAGTATCCAACGTGCTGAACAAGCGGGGCAACGTATCCTACGAAAAGATCCAGCTGGTGGAAGCCACCGCCCGGGCCATGGGATACGCCCTGGACGAAAAGGCCAGTCAGCTGCGGAAGGGAACGGTCAACCTGATCGCCCTTATCCTGCCCACGCTGGAAGAAACCCGCTATACCGACCTGTACATCGGCGTAATGCGCTCGGCAGAAGAAAAAGGCTATACCGTGCGGCTGTTTCAAACCGACGATATGCCTTATCTGGAACGCCGGGCCATGGCGGAGGCCATCGCCTGCAAAGCCTGCGCAGTGCTGGCGGTCAGCTGCCTGACCCGGCTTCCCCAGGAAGACGACTTTGCCGGCCGGGGCACCCGGGTGCTGCTTTTGGAGCGTCCCGTCACGCCCGATCTGCCCGCCTATCTGTTTGATATGCGGGACGCGGCCCACCGTCTGGCCGCCCAGGCGCAAAGCCGGGGCGCCAGCGCGCAGAACGCCTGCCTGATTGCCGATCTGTCCCGTCCCGATCACCAGGCCGTGATTGAAGCCCTTCGGGAATGCCTGCCGCTGCCGCAGGAGCGGATCATTGCCTTTTCCCAGCGGGATCACGCCGCGTCCCTGCGCGCCTTCAACGGCCTCTCCCCCGCGCCGGAGCACGTGATCTGCCTGGAGGAGCGGTTCCTGCCCCTGCTGGATACGGATGCCGACCGGAAGTTTTACACCCTGACCTCCCTGCGCACCGTTCTGCCCGACAGGCTGTGCAGCGCCGCGCTCAATTACCGGTACATGGGGCATGAGGCCGGGAAGGCGGTGATCCGCAGCCTGGAAACCGGCGCCCCCATAACCGGCCGCGTCTTCCCTGTTTCCCGGGTAGTGGTCCCCATGGAAGCCCCTGCCGTGATCCGGGAAAAGACGCTGCAGCTTCTGTCCCATCAAACACCCACCATGGAAGCGCTGCGGTGCCTGATCCCCCGGTTTGAAAAAAGCACCGGCATCCGGGTGGAAATGCGGCTGCGCAGCCTGAACGACACAGCGGCGGAAATGTACGCCCCCTCGTTTCCCGAATGGGACGTGATCCGGCTGGACCCCACCCATCTGGGATATTTCGGCCCGGGCATGCTGGCCCCGCTCCAGGATATGGACAGCGGTTACCAGCAGGCATTTGACCCGCTGCTGCCCGGGCTGGAAGCGGAATATTCCCTGGTGGAGGGTATTCCCTGCGCCGTTCCGTTCGACATCGCCGTGCAGATGCTGTTTTACCAGAAATCCCTGTTTGAAAATATGGGGCAGATCCGGGCTTATTACGAAGCCAACGGCGTGGATTTAAGCATTCCCAAAACCTACCGGGACTTCACCCATGTTGCCCGCTTCTTCTCCCGTCAGTTCCGGCCGGACTCCCCCGTGCCGTACGGCTCCACCATGGCGCTGTCCCGGCCTACCTCCATGGCGGCGGAATACCTGCCCCGCCTGCTGGAAAAGGGCAGCGCCGCGCTGGATGCGTCCGGGCGCTTGCAATTGCTGTCCAAGGCCGGCCTGGACGCCATGCAGGAGTACATGGATTTCGCCCGCTGCGTCAACCCGCATCCCCGGCTGAGCTGGAGCCAGCACGCCCAGGACTTCATCACAGACCGCATCGCCACCACCATCATCTTTTCCAATCACGCGTCCCATTTCATCAGCAGCCAAAGCGCCAACACCAGCATGGAAATCGGCTTCGCGCCGCTGCCCGGCGGCCACCCGCTCATCGGCGGCGGCACCCTGGCCGTGGGAAGGAAAAGCAGGCATCCCCAGGAGGCTTACGCCTTCATCCGCTGGGCCGCCGGCCCGGAAATCGCGCCGGAGCTGGTCATGCTGGGCGGCGCCTCCGCGTGCCGGTGCGTCTATGAATACCAGGACCTGAAGGATACCTATCCCTGGTTCAGCGCCGTTCCGGAGCAGATTTACCGGGGCAAAAGGCAAAGCATCCTGCCGCCCGGCTGCCAGTACGAGCTGGAGCGCAATCTGGGGGAACACCTGCTTCAGGTCATGGCCGGCAAGGAAAACCCCGAAGCCGCCCTGGCCATGGCACAGGAGAACCTGAACCGGCTCTACGCCAGAGCAAAAACGGACGGCCCGGCGTAACGCGGATCATGCCTTCAAAAAAACCGGCGGGATTCTTCCCGCCGGTTTTTATTTTCCGGAACGCTTCCGCAGGAATTGTCCGGCGCGTTCCTCCGTCTGCACGCCGTCCCGCAGGGCGGTTTTTCCGTTCACAATCACCAGGCGCACGCCCTGCGCCAGCTGCACAGGCTGCAAATAGGTGGCCCGCGGCGCGATCGCGGCAGGGTCAAACACCGTAATATCCGCCGCCAGACCCACCGCCAATCGTCCCCGGTCCGGAATGGAAAAAACGTGCGCCGGCTTGCCGGTCACCCGGCGCACCGCTTCCTCCAGGCTGCAAAGCCGCTTTTCCCGGGCCAGGCGGAAGAATTCCGCGATAGCGCCGTAAGAACGGGGATGCGGGCTGTACTTTACCTTGTCCGGGTCGCCGGACAGCGCGTATCCGTCCGAGCCGATGCAGACGTCCCGGGACAGGAAGTACAGCATGTCCTGTTCGCTCATGACAAAAAACACGCACCAGGCCTTCGCCTGCGTCCGCAGCAGCACCTGGGCGGCGGCCTCCGCGTAATCCGAGGTATGCAGGATATTTTCCGCCACATCCCGCAGCGTCCTTCCCACGATACCGGGCCACAGCCCGCCGTCGTCGCTGAACAGGCAGGTTTCCGCCCGTTCGGCATTGAAATAATGGCTTCGGATGGCGTCCAGGATTTCTGCCCGCCGGGGGCCCTGCAAGTGCTCCAGCAGCGCCTTAGGCCCGCCGTCCATGCTCCACCGGGGGCAGCGGATGCTCAGCGTGGTGGCGGACGCGGTATAGGGATAAGTATCCGCCGTAAAGCGGATTCCTTCCCGGTTGGCCTTCTCGATGGCCGCCCATACCGCCGGGGCCCGGCCGTGCACCATATAATGATCCAGCTTGAGATGCGAAGCGTGGACGCGCGCGCCGGATGAAAAACCGATTTGGGCCAGCTCCTCCAGCGCGCTGTCGATACGCAGGCCCTCGCTGCGCATGTGGCAGGTCACGATGCCGTCCATTTCCGCCACCGTCCTGCCCAGCTCGTTCAGTTCCCGCTGATTGGCAAAGCAGCCCGGCGCGTATTCCAGCCCCAGCGACAGGCCCCAGGCGCCGTCCGCCAGATCCCGGCGCAGCAGGCGCTGCATTTCCGCCGTTTCGGCCGCGGACGCCTCCCTGCTTCCGCTGCCGATCACGGCCCGGCGCAGCGTGCCGTGGCCCACCAGCAGGGCCTGGTTCACCGCCATGCGGCAGCCGCGCGATGAAAAGGCCGCCAGGAAATCGGAAAAGGAAGCAAGCTGCCAGGGATCGGCGTTGTCCGGCGCCGCGGGAAACGGGCTGTCCCCGCAGTTGCCGGAGATCTCCGTCGTGACGCCCTGGTACAGCTTGGAAGCGCCGCTGTCATCCCGGACGAACGCCGTATCGGAATGGGCGTGGGCGTCAATAAAGCCGGGCGCCACGATCAGGCCGTCCGCCCTGTATTCCTGCCGTCCCCGAAGGGCGGCCAAATCCCCGATCGCCGTGATTTTGCCGTCCCGCACCGCCACGTCGCCCCGAAAACGGGGCCGCCCGGTGCCGTCTATCACCGTGCCGCCGCGGATCACAAGGTCCGCCGTCTGCCTGTTTTCCGTCATGTTCTCTCCCGCGCTGTCAGCGCTTTTTCTTTTCCCGGTCCGTTACAGGGTCAGAACGCCCACCTGCCCCGGCGGAAGATGGGCACGGTTCTGCCGTCCCGGGTGACGGCGTCGATGTCCAGCCCTTCGTAGCCGATCATAAAGTCCACATGGTTCATGGAGTCGTTGATGCCCATGGCGCGGCATTCCTCCAGCGTCTTGTTTTCGTAATCCCGGATCGTGTCGGCAAAGCCCATGCCCAGCGCCAGATGGCAGGCGGCGTTCTCGTCAAACAGCGTTTCATAGAACAGCAGGCCGGATTCGGAAATCGGGGAATTGACGGGCACCAGCGCACATTCGCCCAGGTAGGCGGCGCCCTCGTCCATGGCGATCATCTGCTCCAGCAGGGGCTGGTTCTTCTCCGCCCGGACCTCCACGGCCTTACCGCCTTCAAAGCGGATGGAGAAGTTTTCGATCAGCTGGCCCCGGTAGGACAGGGGCTTGGTGGCATAGACGATGCCCTCGGCCTGGCCCCGCATGGGCGAAGTAAAACATTCCTCCGTGGGGATGTTGGGGTTATAAAAGACGCCCTGCAGGCTGGTGTCGCCGCCGCCCTTGAACAGGGCTTCGGGAATCATGCCCACGGTCAGGTCGGTGCCGTTGTCGCCCCTGTAGCGCAGCTGGGCGATGCCCAGGCCGTTCAGGTAGTCGCAGCGGCCCTGCAAATCCCTGTTGTGCGCTTCCCATGCCGCCACGGGATCATCGGTGACCCGGGAGGTGAACAGGATGGCTTCCCACAGCTTTTCCACGGCCTTGCCCCGGGGCAGACCGGGAAACAGTTTTTTCGCCCATGCCACGCCGGGCACCGCCGCGATGCACCACTGGTATTTGTTCTCCATCCGGTCCCGGTAGGGCTTGATGACGGGGTAGCTTTTCCGGCGGGCCGATGCCACCTTCTTCTGGTTGATGCCCTTCAGGCCGTCCGGATCCTCGGACACCAGGTAGATCCGGCAGGGCAGTGTGTCCACATAGTGCTGCAGTCGGGCCTTCTGCCACTCCTCCACCCGGGCCATGGCGGCGACGGATTGGTGACGGACGTGCAGTTTTTCCAGGGGCTGGTAACTGAACTCCACCGTCACCTTCCTGGCGCCGGCCTTGTAGCATTCGTCCACCAGCAGCTCCACAAATTTGGGCTGATCCAGATCGCAGTTGATGATCACGTCCTGACCCTTCTGAATATTGACGCCGGCCCGGGCGATCAGCCGGGCGTATTGACGCAGAATCGTTTGTTTCATGGTCCATTCTCCCTTTCGTTTTTTGTCCATGCGGTATCCGGGGTATCATCCATCCTTGGATGGGCTGAATAAGCGATTCATTTCACCAGCCCAGTATACCATAAACCGTCGCCTTTGAAAACAGCGGAATGAAGCGGCAACGGGCCCGGCGGCGCATGGCGCGCCACGCAAAAAGGGCTGCCTCCCGGGATCTTTCCGATCCGCCTGAGGCAGCCCCAGTTTTCAGCAGCAGGATTCCTTATTCCTTCGGCGCGGTATATTCCAGTCCGTCCGGCGTCATGGTCATTTCCGCCGTCTTGGACGTCAAAGCCAGCGTCTGCGTCGTCTGGTTGCCGTTGCCGTCCGTGTAGGTGAAGCTCAGGTCCGGCAGCCCGTTGGAACCCACCACCGCGTTGAAGCCAAAACCGCCCTTGCTCCCGTTGGCGATCTTGTCCACTTTGATGCTGTCGCCGGTTTTGTTGTCCTTGATGGAAATATCGGTCATATCGGCGCCCATGCGGTTATAGATCGTTACGTTGTACAGATCCTTTTTGGGTTCATTCTTGGCGCAGGCAGTGCATAGCACCATCAGCACGGCGGCCATGACCAGAAGCAGCACTTTTTTCATTTGTTTTTCCTCCATTAATCGTTCTTTTTCAGAACCGCAGCAGATTATACCACCATGCCGGCAAAAAGAAAAGGAAAAACCTTTTATCCGCCACAATCGGTTTCTCCGCGCCATATCCCCTACTTCCGGGTAACGGTCAGGGTCGCTTCCCCGCCGTTTGGCCCCATGGACACATCCGCTCCTTCCAACGCGTCAAAGCCGTCCGGCAGGTCGATCACCTGGATGTGGTACGTATCCGGAGCCAGCTGCATGGAAACCACGCCGTTTTCATCGGACGGCCCGCTGTTGCGGCAGGCCGTATCGGTGCAAAAGCCCAGCACAGCCCCGGCCACCGGATGGCCTTCCTGGTCCGTCACCGTCACCGAATAGGCGGTTTTCCGGGTAAACAGGCCCGCCGGGAGCCTGGGCGAAGCCGTTGGGGACGCCGGTTCCGCCTGTGCCCCCGCTTCGTCCGCCAGGGCCGCCTTGTACAGTTCCTCCAGCTTCCCGTAGGTCAGCGGGGCCTGGGCGTTGTAGGTCACCACGCCCTTTTTGTTCAGGATGATGGTCTGGGGCATGGCGTCCGACGCGTTCAGCAGCAGCAGGATGCCCTTTTCCCTGCTGTCCAGCGCAAAATCCAGGTGATCCCAGCCCCGGCCGGCCAGGAAAGCCCCGGCTTTTCCGGCCCCCGCCTGGTGGTGCACCGCCAGGATCTCCGCCTCCGGATACGTTTCCTTCAGCTGCTCATAATAAGGAAGCTCCTCCACACACGGCGCGCAGGTGGCCGCCCAGATGTTGATGATCACCACGTTTCCCCGGTGCTCCGACAGGCGGAAGGTTTCCCCGCTGAGCAATTCCGTGGCAAAGTCCGGCGCCAGATTGCCCACCTGAGTGCCGATCACCAGGCCGGCGGCGCGGGCAGCCTCCCGGTCGCCCTCTGCCGTCACAGCGGCGGCAGGCGGATTCGCTTTGCGGATCGCCGGCTCCGCCAGGTTGAACCAGCAGACGGCGAAAACCAGCGCCGCCACGGCGACGCCCCAGGCGATTTTGCCGTTCTTTCTCCGCTTCCGGGAATCGGCGTTTTGCGCGTTTTCCGGGCCCTGCAGGGTGATCTTCCCGCATTTCAGGGCAATCGCTCCCCGGGCGCAGGCGCCGATGCATTTCCCGCAGGAAATACATTCGTGATCCCCCACGTGCCGCACATCCATGGGACACGCCGCCACGCATTGGCCGCAGCCGTTGCAGCGGTCCGGGTCCACCTGAACGCCGGTCAGGGCAAACCGGTTGAAAAAGCCGTAGATCGCCCCCAGCGGGCAAATGAACCGGCAGAAGGACCGGTAGCAAAAAACGCAGGCCAGCCCGATCGCCAGCATGATCACCCATTTACTGGTAAACAGGCCCTTCAGCTGCAAAAAGGAAGAGCTGTTGACAGGATTCTGCAATAGGCCCACTGCCCCTTCCAGGGTGCCTGCCGGGCAGATGTACTTGCAAAAGCCCGGCAGGATGACGCCTTTTGCCACGCCGTAAACCAGCGGAATGGCCACCACAAACACAGCCAAAATGACATATTTCAGATAAGACAGCTTCCGGGTGACGCGGCTTTTGCGGATTTTGTACGTGGGGATTTTGTGCAGCAGCTCCTGAATCAGGCCCAGGGGGCAAAGCCACCCGCAGATGGTTCTGCCCAGGCATACGCCAAACAGCGCCATTATGCCCAGCACGTACCAGGGCGCCGTATGGCCGGCGGCATTCAGGGCGTTCTGCAGCGCGCCCAGCGGACAGCTGGCAACGGCGCCGGGGCAGGAATAGCAGTTGAGCCCCGGCACGCAGGCCGCTTTCAGATCCCCGGCGTAAATATGGCCGTCGATGAAGCCTTTCAGATTCGCGTTGTACAGCAGCGCGGCATACAGCTGCACCAGCTTGCGGCCGGCAGGCTTTCCGGTTTTTTTTCGTTCCCCGATCCGTCTGTTTTCCATTTTATCCAAGTCCCACACACTCCATACAGATGGCCGCGCCTTTGGCCAGCACGTCCGCCAGGCCGCCGTTGAGAATACCCGCCGCGATCAGCGCCGCCGCCAGCGCCATCACCGCCGCGCGGGTGCAGCGTTCCCGGGAGCCCGCCGTCTGGCGAACGGCCCGGTCCCGAAGGCCGCCCCAATCCCGCATTTCGTCCCGCAACGGCTTGTCCTGGTTCTCATCCCGGATGCCCAGGATCACGCCGCCGACGGCCATGCCCAGGCCGCCGATCAGCAGGGGCAGAACCGGCAAAAGCCAGTCCGCCACCTTTTCCCGGGTATATATGGCATAAAGCAGATCGCCTTCCGCCTGCCTGGCCGCCCCGTCAAAATACAGGGCCAGGGCGGCTGCGGCCAGATAAGCGGCCGCCAACGCGCACAGAACGGACTGCACGATCAGAAACGTCCGTTTTCCCGTCATCAGAATCCCTCCTGTCTTTCTGATATTATACACAGGACGCGCGTGAGAAATCAAGCCTGCGCCGTTCTTTTGCCCGCTTGTCCGGGCAAGCGTTTCTTCCTCTTTGCCGCTTTGCATCCTGCCGGGAATGTGTTATAATCCTTCCAGAAAATCCGTAAGGAGGAAAAGCCATGCTGATTCAAAACGGAATGATTCACGACGCCATCCATGAAACGCCTTATCAGGCGGACATCCTGGTGAAAGACGGCAAAATCGCCGCCATCGGGAAAAACCTGAACGCCGCCGGCGAAGAAACCGTCGACGCCGCCGGGCTGAATATTTTCCCCGGTTTTGTGGACGCCCACAGCCACCTGGGCCTGGACAGCGACGGCGTCGGCTACGAAGGCTGGGACTACAATGAAATGAACGATCCCATTTCCCCGCAAATGCGCGGCATCGACGGCTTCAAGCCCATGCAGCCCTGTATGCGCGCCGCCGCCAAAGCCGGCGTCACCACCGTCTGCACCGGCCCCGGCAGCGCCAACGTGCTGGGCGGCACCTTCTGCGCCGTAAAAACCGTAGGCAAACGGGTGGAGGACATGCTGGTGAAGGAAGCCATCGCCATGAAATGCGCCTTTGGCGAAAACCCCAAGCGCTGCTACCGGGACAAGGGCGTGTCCACCCGGATGACCACCGCCGCCAAGCTGCGGGAAACGCTGTTCAAGGCCCGCGAATACCTGGAGAAAAAGGAAGCCGCCGGCGACGACGCCGGCAAGAAGCCCCCGTTCGATATGAAGCTGGAAGCGCTGATTCCCGTGCTGAAGCGGGAAATCCCCCTGAAAGCCCACGCCCATGCCGCGGAGGATATTTTCACCGCGCTGCGCATCGCCCGGGAATTCAACGTAAAAATCACCCTGGAGCACGTCACCGAAGGCCACCTGATCGTGGAGGAACTGGCCCGGGAACACGTGCCCTGCGCCGTGGGCCCCAGCCTCACCAACGCCAGCAAGTTCGAATTGCGCAACAAAACCTTCGATACCCCCGGCATCCTGAGCAAGGCCGGGCTGCAGGTGTCCATCATCACCGACGCCCCGGTGATCCCCCAGGAATACCTGCCCCTGTGCGCCGGATTGGCCGTCAAGCACGGCATGGAGCCCTTCGCCGCCCTGCAGGCCATCACCATCAACCCGGCCCGTCACGCCGGTATCGAGGACCGCGTGGGCAGCATCGAGCCCGGCAAGGACGCCGACCTGGTGCTGTGCGCCGGCTCCCCCTTTGACACCGACCCGGACGTGCGGGCGGTGTACATCAACGGAAAGTTCGTGGAATAATCAAGCATAAACAAAGGCCGGAAGAAAAATTCTTCCGGCTTTTCATTTGTGCTTTTTATTTTGTTGTCAGCAGCTCGCCGTATCCGGGGAAAGGCCAGGCCTGATCCTGCACAATGCCCTCCGCTTCGTCCACCAGGGCCCGCAGTTCCTGCATGCCGTGGAACACGCTGTCCCGGCAGTGCCGCGCCTGGGCCAGGGGATCGCTGCCCACGTTTTCCAGATCCAGCAGGGCGCGGCGCAGCGCGTCGTTCTTTTCGCCGATGGCGTTGATCAGCTCCGTCAAACGGCGCAGCAGCTTCTGCTCATAGGACAAATCCAGGTCCTCCACCAGCCGCTTTTTCTCCGCCCCGTCCCGGGCCACCCGGCCGGCATAGGCCATGACGGCCGGCAGAATCTCCTGGTTCACCATCTCCAGCATGGTGTGGGCCTCAATGGAAATCACCTTGCAGTAATTTTCCAATTGGATTTCGTACCGGCTGTGCAATTCCTCGCCGGTATAGACCTGCTGCCGCTCAAACAGGGCGATGTTTTCCCCGTGGAGCAGATACGGCAGGGCGTCCGGCACGCTGGGCAGATCCAGCAATCCGCGCTTTTTCGCCTCGTCCTTCCAGGCGGGGGAATAATTGTTGCCGTTAAAGATGATGCGCTTGTGATTGGTGATGGTGTCTACCACGATCTGCTCCACCTCGGCCCGCAGGTCGGCTGCCTGCTCCAGCCGGTCGGCAAAGCCCATCAGCACGTCCGCCACAATGGTGTTCAGCGTCGTGTTGGCGTCGGCAATGGACATGGGGCTGCCCGGCATCCGGAATTCGAATTTGTTGCCGGTAAAGGCAAAGGGCGAGGTGCGGTTGCGGTCGGTGGTGTCCTTGGGAATACGGGGCAGCGCCGTGACGCCGATGTTCACCGCCGTGCGGGCGTCCGCCACGTAGGACTGGTGGTTTTCGATGGCGTCCAGGATCGCCTGCAGTTCATCCCCCAGGAACATCGAAATAATGGCCGGAGGCGCTTCGTTGGCGCCCAGACGGTGGTCGTTGCCGGCGCTGGCAATGGAAATGCGCAGCAGATCCTGGTGCAGGTCCACCGCCTGGATCACGGCCACCAGGAACAGCAGGAACTGGGCGTTGTCCGCAGGGGTCTCCCCCGGCTCCAGCAGGTTCATGCCCGTATCGGTGGACATGCTCCAGTTGTTGTGCTTGCCCGATCCGTTGACGCCGGCAAAGGGCTTTTCGTGCAGCAGGCAGGCAAAGCCGTGCCGCGCCGCCACCTTCTTCATCAGCTCCATGGTCAGCTGGTTATGGTCCGTGGCGATATTGGCGGTGGAGAAAATGGGGGCCAGTTCGTGCTGGCAGGGCGCCACCTCGTTATGCTCCGTTTTGGCGGACACGCCCAGCTTCCACAGCTCTTCGTCCAGGTCCCGCATAAAGGCGCTGACCCGGGGCTTGATGCTGCCATAGTAATGGTCGTCCAGCTCCTGCCCCTTGGGCGGACGCGCGCCAAACAGGGTGCGGCCGGTATAAATCAGGTCCTTGCGGCGGTAAAACAGCTCCTTATCAATGAGGAAATATTCCTGTTCCGGACCCACCGTGGGCGTGACCCGCTTCACCTGATGATGGCCAAACAGCGTCAGGATGCGCATGGCCTGGCGGTTCAGCGCTTCAATGGAGCGCAGCAGCGGGGTTTTCTTGTCCAGCGCCTGGCCGCCGTAGCTGCAAAAGGCCGTGGGGATGCACAGCGTGCCGTCCTTGATGAAGGCATAGCTGGTGGGATCCCAGGCGGTATAGCCCCGGGCCTCAAAGGTGGCCCGCAGCCCGCCGGACGGAAACGAAGATGCGTCCGATTCGCCCTTGACCAGCTCCCGGCCGCTGAATTCCATGATGGCGCCGCCGCCCTCAATGGGCGACAGGAAGGAATCGTGCTTTTCGGCGGTAATGCCTGTCATGGGCTGGAACCAGTGGGTAAAATGCGTGGCTCCTTTTTCGATGGCCCAGTCCTTCATGGTGTTGGCCACCACGCTGGCCACCTCGATGTTCAGGGGCGTGCCCTCCACCATGGTTTTATGCAGCGCGCGGTAGGTTTCCTTGGGCAGACGCTGGCGCATAACAGCGTCGTTGAAAACCAGGCTGCCAAATGTATCCTGCGGATTCATCCTGCTTCCTCCAGCATTCGTTTGAAAAAGCCAAAGGCACTGCAGAATCCCGCAGTGCCTCTGCTATACCGCTTATTGTATGATGAATTCCCATTCGCTGTCAAGAAAGTTTTTTGCTTATTTCCTGTTTATTTGCTGATCAGGCGCACCCGGACCACGTTGTTCAGCTTGCCCAGGGCGGCCAGCAGCGTTTCATCCGGCTGCTGGGACAATTCCAGCACCGTCACGGCCATATCGCCGCGGCTCTTGTTGAGCATGTTCTGGATGTTGATGCCCCGGCCGGAAATCAGGGTGGACACGTTGCTCACGATGCCGGGCAGGTTTCTGTGGATCACTTGCACCCGGCTGCCTTCCGGCGCGCCCAGGGTGATTTCAGGCAGGTTCACGCTGTTGCGGATCACGCCCTTTTCCAGGTAATCCTTCAGTTCGGCGGCGGCCATTTCGGCGCAGCGCTCCTCGCTTTCGGGGGTAGAGGCCCCCAGATGCGGCAGGCACACCACCTTGGGCGTATCCGCCAGGGCGCTGCAGGCAAAGTCGGTGATGTACGCCGCCACCTGCCCGTCGGCGATGGCCGCCTTCACGGCTTCCGGATCCGCCAGTTCGCCCCGGGAGAAATTCAGGATGCGCACGCCGGGCTTCAGGCTCTTTAGGAACGTTTCGCTGATCATGCCGCGGGTGGAATCCACCAGCGGGATATGCAGCGTAATGTAATCGGCGTTCTGCAGCGCCTGCTCCATGGTATCGGCATGATGGATGGCGCGGGACAGGCTCCAGGCGTGGGCCACGGAAATGTAGGGGTCATAGCCCACCACATCCATGCCAAAGCCGTTGGCGGCGGCATTGGCCACCAGCGCGCCGATGGCGCCCAGGCCGATCACCGCCAGCTTCTTGCCGCGCAGTTCCGGCCCCACGAACTGGGACTTTTTCTTTTCCACCAGCTTTTCCAGGCCCTCGGCGTCCTTGTTTTCCTTCACCCACTGGATGCCGCCGGCAATATCGCGGCTGGCCAGCAGCAATCCGGCCATCACCAGCTCCGCCACGGCGTTGGCGTTGGCGCCCGGCGTATTGAACACCACAATGCCCTTTTCGGAGCATTTTTCAATGGGAATGTTGTTCACGCCCGCGCCTGCCCGGGCCACAGCCAGCAGGGAATCCGGCAGCGCCATGTCGTGCATGGCGGCGGAGCGCACCAGAATGGCGTCCGGCGTGGGTTCGTTATCGGTGACGGTATAGGTGCCGGCCGACAGGATCTCGTGAATGACGGGCGAAATCGCGTTCAGCGTCTGAACCTTAAACATCAGTCTGCCTCCTTGCGTCGGGGAAACCGTTACGCTTTCAATTCAAATTCCTTCATGGCTTCGATCAGCGCTTTCACGCCTTCGATGGGCATGGCGTTGTAGATGCTGGCGCGCATGCCGCCCACCACCCGGTGGCCCTTCACGTTCACCAATCCCCGCTGGGCGGCGAACTTCACAAATTCCGCGTCCTTTTCCTTATCGCCGGTGACGAAGGTGACGTTCATCACGGAGCGGAATTCCTTTTGCGCCGTGCCCTTGAACAGCTTGCTGTTGTCCAGGAAGTTATAGAGCAGCGCCGCCTTTTCCTTGTTCACTTCGGCAATGGCTTCCACGCCGCCCTGCTGCTGCAGCCATTCCATGCACAGCCCGGCCACATAAATGGCGAAGGTGTTGGGCGTATTCAGCATGCTTTCGTTGTCCGCCTGGGTGGCCCAGTTGAAAATCTTGGGGGTGATGGGCTGCGCCTTGCCAAGCAGGTCCCTGCGCACGATCAGCACGCACAGGCCGGCAGGGCCGATGTTCTTCTGGGCGCCGGCGTAAATGACGCCGAACTTGGTCACGTCGTACACTTCGCCCAGGATGTTGCTGCTCATATCCGCCACCAGGGGCGCGCTGCCCTCGGGCAGTTCAATGTAATGGGTGCCGTAAATGGTGTTGTTGGTGGTAATGTGCAGGTAATCGGCGTTGGGGGTCAGCTTGCCTTTCCAGTCGGGGATATATGTATACTGATCGTCCCGGGAAGATGCCACGATGTTCACCTGGCCGTACTTGGCGGCTTCGCCGGCCGCGCCGTGGGCAAAGTTGCCGCTGTCAATGTAATCGGCAACGCCGTTCACCATCAGGTTCATGGGGATGGAAGCGAACTGCGCCGTGGCGCCGCCATGCAAAAACAGCACCGCGTAGCTGTCCGGAATGTGCATCAGGGCCCGCAGCCGGGCTTCCGTATCGTGGATAATGTCCAGATACATGGCGCTGCGATGGCTCATTTCCATCACGCTCATGCCGGTTTCGGCGTATTCGGGCAGCGCCGCCTTGACCTTTTCCAGAACGGGCAGAGGAAGCGCGGAAGGGCCGGGAGAGAAGTTATAAACACGTGCCATGGGAGTGATGCCTGCCTTTCGTTTTTCTGCTTGGGACGTTTTCTGCCCGGCGGGCAAAAAGCGTTCCATAAGAATATTGTACCCCTTTCTCCTTATGAATGCAAGCCCGTTTCCAAATCAATACATTCAAAATACAATCCTTTTCTGCCGGGAGAAGTGCTTTTGACCACCACATTTTGTGTTTGTCAATTCCTGTCGAACGAAATATGGGGTTTTCGCCTCCGTTCGACAAATCTTTCCCTTGCATTCCATTCTTCGGCGTCGAATGCTGTATCCGACAGCAAACTCCAAAAACTGCCGTAACTTTTTTCAAAGGAGGACAATGTTATGAAGTCCGGGATTTCCGTGCAAACCGACCCCGCGTCCATCCGACTGGCGCTTGCCCAGGCCTACGAGGAAAAGAAGGAGGAAGAATGCCTGTTTCTGAGCCGTTGTATGGATGAACTGCAATGCCATCTGTGCCGCCTCGCGGCGGAGGGCAGCAAAATCGCAGGATAAAAACAGCGCCCCGTCCGGTTCTTTCCCGGACGGGGCATTGAACGAAGGCCGGAGCCAGCCGTCACATGTCGTTGATCAGGTTGAAAACCTTCTTATTGAAAGCCCGCTTGGCCTTCAGCGCCTTTTCGATGGGCATATGGAACGTTTTGCCGTTCCGCACGCCGATGACCTGGTTGCTGATGCCGTTGCGCAGCAGTTCCACCGCCATGGCGCCCGCCTCAAAGGCCAGCATGCTGTCCCGCGCCGTGGGCTGGGCGCCGCGCTGGCTGTAGCCCACCACGGTGTGGCGCACTTCCGCCA
Organism: uncultured Eubacteriales bacterium; assembly: GCA_902773895.1. GTDB lineage: Bacteria > Bacillota > Clostridia > Christensenellales > Aristaeellaceae > RUG563. The sequence continues at coordinate 4,435 of CACYGB010000025.1, read as the reverse complement.
TGCCGCACTTGCGCTTGAGGATGCTGGCGAAATGCTCGGAATTCATGGGCTCGCCTTCAAAGACCTTCACGCCGTAGGGCTTGAGGAATTTGTACACGTCAAAGGGCGTCATGGATTCCCAGCACCCTTCGGCCACAATAACGGTGGCACGGGTGTTGCCCATGGCAATCTGACGGTTCAGCCGCTTGGCCACGTCGTCCACCTTCCACTTCACTTCCGGCACCACCACGATTTCGGCGCCGGTGGCTTCGGCGGTGGACAGGGCGATGTCGCCGCAATGGCGGCCCATCACTTCCACCACGTGGGGACGGTCGTGGGAACGGGAGGTGGCGCGGATGGCGCGCACGGCGTCCACGCACACGTTCACTGCCGTGTCGTAGCCCAGGGTGCGCACAGTGTAGGGCAGGTCGTTGTCAATGGTGCCGGGGATGCCGATGCAGGGAATGCCCAGTTCGCACAACCGCATGGCGCCCTGGAAGCTGCCGTCGCCGCCGATGACCACCAGGCCCAGCACTTCCATTTCCTTCAGCTTCCTGGCGGCCTTTTCCCGCATGGCGGGGTCCATGAACTCGGTGCACCGGGCGGTGCGCAGATAAGTGCCGGGCAAATCGGCAATATCCAGCACGGTGTCAAGGTCCAGCTTGATCAGGTCATCCTTCTCGTCGGCGGATTTTCCCAGCAGGCCGTTGTAGCCCCGCTTGACGCCGATCAAAGGAAGATGAAAATGAGCCGCGTTCCGGGCAACGGACATCACCGCCGCGTTCATCCCGGGGCTGTCGCCGCCGCTGGTAAGCACTGCAATGTTGGGCATGACAATCTCTCCTTTGTCACAGCAGCAGATTGTTTTCGATCAGAAGCTGTTGCGCTTCCACCGCCTCTGCGCCGAGTACCATGATTTCGTAATAGTTTTCTTCGGATGAAACGGTGCGGTACACCTGTTTGCTGCGGGCCAGGATTCCTTCCCTTTCCAGCAGCGACAGGATCTCGTTGGCGCGCTTTTCGCTGTGCGTCATGTGGATCACTTTCCACTGGGCGCCTTGGGCCACCGCCGCTTCCCCCTTCCCTCCGAAAAATACCATGTCATTATAGCATGTTCCTGCAGAATATTCCATATCTTCTGAAAAAAATTCTGCATTTTCCGCTGTTTCAGGCAGGGAACCAGGTTGCTTTCAGAGAACATTCATCATATCTTGCTTACAAATGAAAGGAGGAATGGCCCCATGCCCCAGGCAGCCGCGGAAAAACGCATTGCGCGCGCCCTGAGCCTGGCCATCCAGAAGCCCACCATCGCCAGCGGGCCCGCCGCGCCGTTCCTGGAATTGCATACCGTGCTGCGGGAGCTGTTCCCGCTTTTGTTCACCCAGGGCGATTGGGAAACGGTGGAGGAGCGCGCCCTGCTGGGCCGCGTCCCGGGAAGCGGCGGCGCGCAGCCCCTGCTTTTTTTGTCCCACCTGGATGTGTTCCCCATCCGCTCCCCCGGACAGTGGACCGCGGGGCCGTTTTCCGGCGAGATCCGGGACGGCTTCGTGTACGGCCGGGGCGCGGTGGACATGAAGGGCCATCTGACCGCCCTTTTGACGGCGGCGGAAGCGCTGCTGGCCCAGGGTTTCCGCCCCAAGGGCGACATCTGGTTCGCCTTTTCCTGCGACGAAGAGATCCGGGGCGGCAGCATGCAGAAAATGAGCCGCCTGCTGGAAGCCAGGAACGTGCGTCCCGCTTTCGTATTGGATGAAGGCGGCGCCATCACCATGCTGCCCACGCTGTGCGAAAAGCCCGCCGCCCTCATCGGCATTGCCGAAAAGGGGCGTATGCGCTTCACCCTGACCGCCGACGGCGACAAAAGCACCGAGGCGCTGCTGCACGCCGCAGAACGGCTGCTGCGCATGCACTTTATGCCCCGTATCTGCCCGGTCACCGGAAAAATGCTGTCCGCCCTTTCCGGAGAAATGACCGGCCTCCAGCGCTTCTGCGCAAGCCATCCCGGCCGGCTGCAAAACCGCTTCCTGCGCAGGCTGGAGCACACGGTGTACGGCCGGGCCCTGAGCCGCACGCAGGTCAGGGTCAGCGCCCTGAACGGCGACGCGCTGCAGGGAAGGGAGGCCTCCGTCACCTTCCAATGCTCGGTGCTGCCCGGGGAACAGACGGCGGAGCTGCTTCGGCGCATCGAACGGGTCACGGGGGACGAACGGCTGCTGGTGACGGTGGACGTGATGGACGAACCCAGCCTGATTTCCCCCACGGAAGGCTCCGCCTGGGACGCCCTGACCACCGCCGTGCAGGTGCACTTCCCCGGCGTGCCCGCCGTACCGTACCTGCTGACCGGCGCGTCCGACGCCCGGCGGATGGAAAACCTGTGCCCCTACATTTACCGGTTTTCCCCTTTCCTGCTGCCGCCGGAGGAGCTGCAGCGGGAGCACGGCGTCGACGAACGCATCAGCATCGAAAACCTGCTGCGGGGCTCCGCCTTTTTCAAGCAGATGCTGATGGCCTGAAGACCCAGGAAATACCTGGATTTTTTTCAAAAAAACGTTGACAATCCCTCCGTGCTGTGATAATATATTTCGGCAAGCCGCTCGGGAGGGGCTTTCAAATGTGCGCCTTGGCGCGCTGCCCCATGGCTGAAAATGCTGTCCATCCCTCCAGGGAAGCCCGGCGAGTAAAAACAAGGAGGTGCTGCACATGTACGCGATTATTGCGACTGGCGGCAAACAGTACCGTGTGTCCGAAGGCGACACCATCTACATTGAAAAGCTGGAAAATGAAGCGGGCGACATCGTCACTTTCCCCGTGATGATGCTTTCCGGCGACACCATCGAAGTGGGCTCCCCCTACATCGAAGGCGCCACGGTGACGGGCAAGATCGTTCGTCACGGCAAGGGCGAAAAGATCGTCGTTTTCAAGTACAAGAGCAAGAAGAACTACCGCCGGAAGGCCGGCCATCGCCAGCCCTTCACCCAGGTGGAAATCACCGGCATCAACGCGTAAGGCATGATCCGCGTAACGATCCGCTCCCGCAAGGGCGGCATCACCGGCTTTGACTGCCAGGGCCACGCTGGGTTTTCCGATTACGGAAAAGACATTGTGTGCGCCGCAGTTTCCGTCCTGACCACCACCTGCGTCAACGCACTGGAAACGGTGGCCGGAACGGAAGCCGAAGTGCAGGCAAAGGAAGGCAGCATGACGGTGCGCCTGCCGGAAGGCAGCGCCCACGACGCGCAGGTGATCCTGCGTGCCATGCGGCAAGGCCTGCGGGACGTGGCCGAAGCGTACCCGGACCATCTTCAGCTCATCGAAATTGAACGAAATTAGGAGGAAGCAAACATGTTGAAGCTCAATCTTCAGCTTTTCGCCCATAAAAAAGGTATGGGTTCCACCCGGAACGGCCGCGACAGCGAAAGCAAGCGCCTGGGCCCCAAGCGGGCTGACGGCCAGTTCGTCAAAGCCGGCAACATTCTGGTTCGCCAGCGGGGCACCAAGGTGCATCCCGGCCTGAACGTGGGCATCGGCAAGGACGACACCCTGTTCGCCAAGGCCGACGGCATCATGCGGTTCGAGCGCAAGGGCAAGTTTGACAAGCAGGTGAGCGTTCATCCTGTGGAAACCGTCGCCCAGTAACGCATCGGCGCAAAATGGCTGCTTTCCCGAAAGGCAAGCAGCCATTTTTCTTTTACGAACGATCCATTTTATGTTTTTGGAGGTTCCTCCCCATGGATCATGTGCTGGAAACGGAACGGCTGATTTTGCGGCCTTTTACGGAAGATGATTACGATGTGATCCTGCAGATTGCTTCCGACCCGGACGCCACAAAATACCTGTATTTCTGGGGACGGGACGGCATAACGCCCCGGCAGGACGCCCATCGGTTTTTGAACCACGCCCTGAAAGAATGGAGCAGGGACAAAATCACCATGCGGGAATACTGCGTGATTTTGAAGGAAACGGGCGAGCGGATCGGCGACTCCAGCGTGGAGGTTTGCGATGAAACCGCCGCGGAAATCGGCTGGATCCTGCTGCCTGCTTTCCGGGGAAAGGGCTACGCCACCGAAGCAGGCCGCGCCATGATGGATTTCGGCTTCACGCGCTATCACGCCCAGCGGGTCATCGCCCACTGCGACACCCGGAACGCGCCGTCCTACCATGTGATGGAGCGGCTGGGCATGCGGCTGGAAGGCGTGGAAAAAGAAGGCCGCGCTCCCAAGTACGACGGCGGTCCCCGGGGAGACGAAGCCACCTACGGCATCAGCCGTCCGGACTGGGCCTGGGCCTGGTACCGCGCTCTCCCCTGCGCCTTTGACGGCTTCCTGCCGCTGCCTGAAATGGACGACGGGGAAATCCGCCTGGCGTGCAAGAACGCGGAGCCCGGCATCCCGGAAAAACAATGGGTGCCGGCCTATCACTTCCTGATCCTGCGGGGCGAAGAGCAGGCAGGCACCAT
>CACYGB010000024.1:8445-38503 GCA_902773895.1 uncultured Eubacteriales bacterium | reverse complement strand
TATCCGCCGGGAGCTGGGGACGCGGGTGGATCTTCGCTACACCCCGGAACTGCTGTTTGAGCGGGACCGGAACATTGCCTACGGCGTGCACATTTCCCAGGTGCTGAAGGAAATTGCCCCCAAGGAGGAAGAAACAAATGGCGCAGAATGACGTTTTCTGCCCCGAAATGCTGTCCGCGCTGCAAAGCGCGAACAGCATCTTGCTTTGTACCCATATTTTCCCCGACGGGGACGCCATCGGCTCCACGCTGGCCATGGGCAGGGTGCTGAAAAAGCTGGGCAAGCAGGTGACGCTGGCATGCACGGACCCGGTGCCGGGTTCCTACCGGTTCCTGCCGGGCACGGAAGCCTTCGTGCAGCCGGAAGCGCTGGACGGCGCCGCGTTTGACGTCGGCTTTGCCATTGACTGCGCCGATCTGAAGCGCACCGGGGCCTGCGCGGAAGCGTTTTCCCGCTGCCCGGTCACCATGCAGATCGACCATCATCCCACCAATCCTTCCTATGCGCAGATCAACGTGGTGGACGGCACGGCGCCGGCCGCCGGCTGCATTGTGCGGCGGGCCATCCGGGCGCTGGGCGTGCCGCTGGACGCCGAAACAGCCCAGTGCCTGTATTGCGCCATCAGCACGGACACCGGCAATTTCTGCTTCCGGGGCACCACGCCGGAGGCTTTCCGCATTGCCGCGGAGCTGGTGGAAACGGGGTTCCCGCTGGCGGAAACGGCCCGCAGCGTGCATTTGCTGCGGGAGGAGCCCCACATCCGGTTGCTGGGCCGGGCGCTGATCAGCCTGCGGCTGTTTGGCGGCGGACGCTGCGCCTGCATGCGCGTTACCCGGGCGGATTTTGACGCTGCCGGCGCCCAGCCGGAGCACTGCGACCGGATCGTCAATTACGCCCTGAATATTCCCGGCGTGGAAATGGCCTACCTGGCGGACGGATCGGAAGAAGGCTGGGTGAAGGCCAGCCTGCGGGCGCTGGCGCCCTGGAACGTATCCGGTATTGCCCAGAAGTTCGGCGGCGGCGGCCACGTGCTGGCTTCCGGCTTCCGCTGTGAAGGAAAACTGGAGGATGTGTGCGCGCGGATCGAGCAGGAAATGCTTTGCCAGATCGGGGAGGAAGCATGAACGGCTTCCTGAATCTGCTCAAACCGCCGGGAATGTCCTCCGGCGCGGCGGTGGCGGTGGTGAAACGGCTGACCGGGGAGCGCGTAGGCCACGCCGGCACCCTGGACCCGGAGGCCGCGGGGGTGCTGCCCATCATGGTGGGCCGGGCCACCCGGCTGCTGGATTATTTTCCCGATAAAAGCAAGAGCTATGTGGCGGAAATCGCCTTCGCCGGGGCCACCGACACCCAGGATGCCCAGGGCGAGGTGACGGAAGCGGCTGTCCGCGTACCGGACAGGCAGGAAATCCTGGCCGTGCTGCCGCGGTTTTGCGGAACCATCCGCCAGCATCCGCCGGCTTATTCCGCCCTGAAGCGGGACGGCGTGCCGCTGTACCAACTGGCCCGGAAGGGGCAGATGGTGGAAACGCAGGCCCGGGAAACGCAGATCCGGGCCCTGGAGCTGGGCGAAAAAACGGGAGCGGACGGCTATATGCTGTTTGTTGACTGCGGCAGCGGCACCTACATTCGCACCCTCTGCCACGATATTGGCCAGGCGCTGGGCGCGCCAGCGCACATGCGCTTTTTGCTGCGCACCCGGCACGGCGCTTTTCAATTGGATCAGGCGGTGACCGTCGAAGAGGTGCTTGCCGCCGGGGAAGCGGGGCAATTGGAAGGGCTGCTGCTGCCCCTGGATGCGCCGCTTTTGCCGCTGCCGCGGCTGGATTTGCCGCAGCAGTATTGGAAAACAGGCCGCAACGGGGGCAAACTGCCCGGGGAACTGCTGCCGGATCTGGCGGAAAACGGGCACTGCCGTATCTATGCCGACGGCGCGCTGCTGGGAATCGGCAGACGGGATCAGGGCCTGATCCGCTTTGACGTTGGCCTGACGGGAGGAAACTGACATGACAGACCTTCGGGAAAAATTATCCCCTATCAAGTGCTTTTTGCTGGATATGGACGGCACCTTTTACCTGGGGAACCGGCTGATCGACGGATCGCTGGATTTTCTGGACGCGCTGGAAAACACCGGGCGAACCAATCTGTTTTTGACCAACAATTCCTCCAAGTCCGCTTCGTTTTACCAGGACAAGCTGGAGCGTATGAACGTGCGCGCTCCCTTCCGCCGCGTGCTCACCAGCGGGCAGGCGGCCGCCCGGTACGTGCTGGACGCCTATCCGGGAAAAAAGGCGTTCCTGCTGGCCAACGCCATTGAAACGGCTGAGCTGCAGGCCATGGGCGTGGAGGTGGATCAGGAGCATCCCGACTATGTGCTGATCACCTTCGATACGGAGCTGGATTACGCCAAGATGACCGCGCTGTGCGATCATGTGCGCCGCGGGCTGCCGTATATCGCCACGCACCCCGATTTCAACTGCCCCACGGAAACGGGCTTCATTCCCGACATTGGGGCCACCATCGCCTACGTGAAGGCCAGCACCGGCCGGGAGCCGGACGTGATCATCGGCAAGCCCTACGGCGGGATCGTGGAGGAAACGCTGAAGGTGACGGGCCTGAAAAAGGAAGAACTGGCTATGGTGGGGGATCGGCTGTACACCGATATTGCCACGGGAAAAAATTTCGGCATTCTCAGCATCCTGGTGCTCAGCGGTGAAACGACGGAGGAAATGCTGAAAGCGTCCCCGGTGCAGCCGGACCTGGTGTTTGGAAAGCTGGCGGACATGATCCCTTACCTGTAAGGAGAAAGCATGAAGAAAGCTGTGCGCGGCCTGCTGATCGGCGTGTTCTGGATCGCCGTGTGGGCAGGCGTATCCGCAGCGGTGGGGCTGAAGCTGCTGCTGCCGGGGCCGGGCGACACCGTCCGGGCCCTGTTTGCGCTGGCGCGAACGGGTTCCTTCTGGCTGACGACCCTGCAAACGCTGCTGCGCGTGGCGGCAGGCTATGGGCTGGGGGTGCTGACCGGGCTGCTGCTGGGCAGCGCCTGCGCCCGCCTGGCCTGGCTGGACGCGCTTTTGTCGCCGGTGCGCACGGTGATCAAGGCCACGCCGGTGTCTTCCTTCATCATCCTGGTGCTGCTGTGGATCAGCCGCACCCGGGTGCCGGTGTTCATCGCCTTTCTGATGGTGACGCCCATTGTGTGGACCGGCGTGCAGGAAGCCCTGAACGCGGTGGACCGGGACCTGAAAGAAATGACGGAAATGTACCGTTTCACCGCCGGGAAAAGGCTGCGGTATCTGTATCTGCCTTCCATCCGGCCCGCACTGACGGCCGCCTGCACCACGGGCCTGGGCTTTGCGTGGAAATCGGGCATCGCGGCGGAGGTGATCGCCCGGCCGGAGATGGCGGTGGGCACCCGGCTGTACAACGCCCAGATTTACCTGGAGCGGGCGGATCTGTTCGCCTGGACGCTGACGGTGATCCTTTTGTCAATGGGGTTGGAGGCGCTTTTGAAACGGCTGGCCCGCAGGAAGGGGGCGGCGGCATGATCAGGCTGGACCACGTTTTTGCCGGGTATCCCGGAAAAAAGGTGCTGGAGAACCTTACGCTGACCCTGCCGGATCCGGGCAGGACCGCCGTGATGGCGCCCTCCGGCTACGGAAAAACCACCTTGCTCCGTTTGCTGGCCGGCCTGATGCAGCCGGAAAGCGGCCGCATCGAGGGCATGGAAAACCGGAAAATCGCCCTGCTGTTCCAGGAGGACCGCCTGCTTCCCTGGCTGACCGCCGAAAAAAACGTGGAAATCGTAAGCGATCCGGAAACGGCAAAAAAATGGCTGCGGGAAATGGAAATCGACGACGGCTCCCTGTACCCCCACGAAATGAGCGGCGGGATGCAGCGCCGCACGGCACTGGCCCGGGCGCTGGCCTACGGCGGCGACACGCTGCTGCTGGACGAGCCCTTCAAGGGCCTGGACGACGCGCTGAAGGAGCGGGTGGCTGCCAGAATCAAAAACGCCGCTCCGCTGATCGTGCTGTCGGTGCACGACGCGGCGGAAGCGGCGTTGATGGACGCGCAGATCGTTCATCTGGATCCGTAACGAATATGGTTTCCCCGAACGAAAGCGCTGGGGGAGAGACACAGTGTTTTTCTGCGCCGGATTATCCGGCGCTTTTTCTTTTGACTCATTCCGGATCGCCAGGGCGCGGCCTGCCAATCCTCTACCGTTTGCTGCGGGGCAGAGGAGACGGCTATTCAGCCATATATCCTTTGAAAACGGAAAGAATCTTTTTCCGGTGAACCGAAAGATCCGGAAGCAGACAGACGGAGAAGAAAACAGCACGCAAAAAGCCGTCCATCAGGACGGCTCATTGCGATGCGATGGGAAATCAGGCCTCTTCGGTGACGGCTTCCGCCTTCACGGTGGGCAGAGCGCGCTGCACATAGCCGCTGCGCAGGCAACGGGTGCACACGTTCAGCCGCATGGGCCGGCCATCCACCAGCACCCGGACCTTCTGGACGTTCGGCGCCCAGGCACGGCTGGATTTCCGGTTGGAGTGGCTCACGTTGTGGCCGATCATCTGGCCCTTTTCGCATACTTCACAAAACTTGCCCATTGTCATTACCTCCCGGGGAATTGCTTGGTGACGCAGCCAGGGCTGCGATACATCCATCATTGACAGCTTGACTATTTTATCATATCTTTTCCGGAATTGCAAGGGTTTTTTCAAAGAACTTGACGCTTTTTGGCCGGAAAAACGCTGCGCTCGTGATTTTCTGCAGGAACGCGGCCAGGCACTTGATATTTCAGCTTCATTTGCCGTATAATAGGAAAAATCATTGGTTTGAGGTGGCCTCTATGATCAGGATCGGGGATTATCAGGGAAAACGGGTGCACATGATCGGCATCGGCGGCAGCAGCATGAGCGGCCTGGCCGAAATGCTGCTGCATGAAGGATATATTGTCAGCGGCTCGGACAACGCCAACTCCCACGCCGTGGAACGGCTGCGGAAGGCGGGCATCGCCGTTTCCGTGGGCCATGCGGCGGAAAACGTACACGGCGCGGACGTGCTGATTTTCTCCGCCGCCATTTCCCCGGAAAATCCGGAACGTGTGGAGGCGAAGCGCCTGGGGATCCCGGAAATGGAACGCTCCACCCTGCTGGGCCAGCTGATGCAGGGGCACAGGAATTCGGTGTGCGTCTGCGGCGCCCATGGGAAAACCACCACGTCGTCCATGATCGCCGAAACCTTCCTGGAATGCGGCTATGATCCCACCGTGCATATCGGCGGCCGGCTGGACGCCCTGGGCGGCGGCAGCCGGATCGGCAAAAAGGATGTGTTCGTGGCGGAAGCCTGCGAATTCCACGGCAGTTTCCTGGAAATGCACCCCACGGTGGCGGTGGTGCTGAACATCGACGCGGACCACCTGGACTGGTACAAGGATATTTTTGATATTGAGCGGGCGTTTGGCAAGTTCCTGTCCCTGCTGCCGGATACCGGCATCGCCCTGGGCTGGGGCGAGGACCGGCGGATCCTGCGCCTGTTCAGCAAACTGCATTGTGAGTGCCGCACCTTCGGCCTGGAGGAATGCGACGATTATTACCCCGAAAACCTGACGTACAGCGACACGGGCTGCCCAAGGTACGACGTCATGTACCGCGGGGAAAAGCTGGCCCATCTGGAATTGAAGGTGGCTGGCAGCTTTAACGTGATCAACTCCCTGGCCGCTTTTGCCAGCGCTCATGCCCTGGGAGTGGACGCCGGGCAGGCGGCGGCGTCCCTGAACCGGTTTGCCGGCGTTCACCGGCGGTTTGAATTCACCGGGCTGATCGACGGCGTGAAGATGTACCACGATTACGGCCACAACCCCGCGGAAATGCGGGCCGCCCTGAGCGTGGGTCGGCAGCAGCACCCCAATCATCTGTGGGCGGTGATGCAGCCGCATACGTATAGCCGGGTGAAGGGCCTGTTCAACGATTATCTGACCTGCACCCAGGAGGCGGATTACACCCTGGTCACCGACATTTTTGCCGCCCGGGAAAAGGACCCCGGGGACATCAAGGCGGAGATGGTGGTGGAAGGCATGAAGGCCCACGGCATCAACGCCGTGCATACGCCCGCCTTTGACGACGTGGAAAAATACCTGCGGGCGCATTGGCAGCCGGGGGACCTGGTGCTGACCATGGGCTGCGGCAACATCAATCTGCTCAACGAGCAAATGCAGCTGCACGGGGATACGAAAAAATAAACACCAAAAACGAAGGGAGCCCTTGAACGGGGCTCCCTTTTTCAATTGCCCGTATTGCGGTGCCTGTTTGCGTTCCCCGGGGCCTGCTCCTGTCAGACCTCCTGCCTGGACACGGCCTTTTCAAACAAATCGTCCACCGCTTTCCCGGGGGCTTTGCTCAGCAGCGACACGATCACCGCGGTGATCAGGCCGCACAGGAAGCCGGGAATGATTTCGTACAGGCCGAAGGAACCCAGGAAAACCAGCCACAGGATGTCCGCCGCAGCGCCGGCTACAATGCCGGCCACCGCGCCGCTGAAGGTGAGCCGCCGCCAGAACAGGCTCAGCAGGATCACCGGGCCGAAGGCGGCGCCGAACACGCCCCAGGCGTTGGAAACAAGGTCCATGATGGTGCCGCTGCCGGGGTCGGAGGCGATCAGCAGCGCCACGGCGGACACCAGCAGCACCACCAGCCGGCCGTTCCAGAGCATTTCTTCATCACCGGCCTTGCCCTTGCGGATGATGGGCTTATAAACATCGCTGGCAAAGGCGGAGGCGCTGGACAGCAGCTGGCTGTCCGCCGTGGACATGGAAGCCGCCAGGATGGCGGACAGCAGGATGCCGCTGATTACCGGCGGGAACAGCTTGCGCACCATCTGGATGAACACGGTGGAGGTGTCGCTGATTTCGCCCAGGAACATTCTGCCGATCAGGGCGGAGGCCACGGCGAAGCCCAGGATCAGCACCGTCCAGGTAATGCCGATGGCGGCGCTCTTTTTGATATCCTTGTCGGACCGGATGGACATGAAGCGGATGATGATGTGGGGCATGCCGAAGTATCCCAGGCCCCAGCCCAGGCCGGACAGCACGTCCTTCCAGTTGGTGAACAGCTTCCAGTAATTCGCGTTCACCTCGCCCAGGGTGGATACGCCCTGGCCGTTCTGGATCAGTACCAGCGCGAATATCGGCGCGGCCAGCAGGGAGGCCAGCATCAGCATCCCCTGGAAAAAGTCCGTCCAGCACACGGCGGAGAAGCCGCCCAGGAAGGTGTAGGAAACGATGATGACAGCCGCCAGGTACATGGCCGTCCGCGGCTCGATGCCCACCACGGTGTTGAACAAGGTGCCGCAGGCCTTGATGCTGCTGGCGGCGTAAATGGTGTAGGCAACCAGGAAAATGATGGCGCAGATTACCTGCATGGCCTTGTTGGCGGACAGGAAGCGGTTGGTCAGGTATTGGGGAATGGTGATGGCGTCGTTGGCCAGAATGGAAAACCGCCGCAGCCGCCGGGCTTCCAGCAGCCAGCTCAGGGCATAGCCGATGGCCAGGCCGATGGCGATCCAGGTTTGCCCCACGCCGAAGGCGTACACGGAGGCCGGCAGGCCCATCAGCACCCAGGCGCTCATGTCGGACGCGCCGGCGGACAGGGCGGACACCCAGGGCCCCATCTTCCGGCCGCCCAGGAAGTAATCCTTCTCGTTGCCGTTCCGGGTGCGCAGGAAAAAGAAGACCCCGATCCCCAGCATGAAAAACAGGTAGATGACGAATACGATCAGTTCGGCATTCACGGTTTCTGCTCCTTTCAAAACGCGGGATGGCATGAATAATTAATAGTGTTCATGCATGTTATGCATTATAAGGGCGAACCGGGAAAACCACAAGAGCGAACCGGCAAAAATGCAGTAAAAATACCAAAACCTGGGATCGACCCTTTCGGGCGTCACCCTGCCATCGGAAGAATGAAAAAAGCCTTTGCTGAGAAAGCAAAGGCTTTTGAAAAACAGTCGCCGGTCAATGCAGGAACTGGGTCATCATGTAGCCGGTGGTGCTGCCGTAGCGCACCTGGGTCCAGACGTCACCGGGGGAGAGAACGGTGACCACGCTGCCCGAATAGACCCGGTCGTAAATGCGGCTGCTGCTTTGGTTGGGGGCGGAACGGAGGTTGACGAAGGTGTTGCCGTTCTGCACTACCTTGGTGGGATGGGCCGATACGCCGCTGAGCTTCAGGTACCGGGTCATCATGTAGCCGATGTTGCCGCTGGCGGCGCCGTACACCTTGCACCAGGTTTCGCCCGGCTCAATGACCTGGAACCGGATGCCGTTGCGGTACTGGGCGATGACCTTGGCGGAGGTGGAGGGCTGGGAACGCAGGTTCAGGTACTGGGAGGACCTGGGGTTGTTCACCACGGCCGTGCCCCGGGTTGCGGGGGTGGCGCCGCCCGGCTGATAAGGCGCCGGGGTAACGGTTCCGCCGCCGGTGGAGGAGAGGAAGGCGGCGTCCACATAGCCGGTGGTGCCCTGGATGCGGACCTTGTAGAAGGTGGAGCCCGAAACGGCGCGGCCCCGGAGCAGCACGGTCACCTGGGTGCCGTTGGCGTACTGGGCGATGATGCCGCTGCCGTTGTAGCTGGGGGCGGTGCGCAGGTTCAGCTTGCCGCCGTTCCGGGTGCGGATATAGGCGGTGCTGCTGCCGGAGGGCGTGCCGCCGTTGATGCGCACGTATTCCTGGCGGAAGTAGCCCACGTTATCGGGCAGCTGCACCTGGTACCAGCCGTCGATGAAGGACAGCACGGTGAAAGCGGAGCCGTTGTAGTAAATGCCCAGCACCGGCGCGTCCAGGCTGGGGTACTGGCGCAGGTTCAGGAATTGGGTGGCCTTGGGGTTGTTCACCACGCCCGTGGTGTAGCCGGAGGGGGAGCCGCCGGAGGAGGCGGAGGTTTTGATGTAGGTTTTGCTCATGTAGCCGTACTGGTTCAGGCTGGGAACATACACCCGGTACCAGTTGCCGCTTTCGCCCATGATGCCGATCCACGTGCCTTCGGAAGCGCTGCCCAGCCAGGCGTCGTTGGCGCTGGGGCCGGCGCGCAGGTTCAGCCCGGATGCGCCGGACACGATGCCGAAATCGTACACGCCGGCGTAGGACTCCGCCTGCACCGGAATGGCGGCGGCCAGCAGGAGCACCGCGGCCAGCAGGGCCAGAAGCAGTTTTCTTTTTTTCATGGTTCTCTCCTCCAATGAAAAATATCTTTCGTCAATGAAACGCGGCAGGCGGCTGGTTTGTTCCATCCCTTTGATCACATTTTTATGACAAAAACTCAACCAATACGCGGTTTTGCACGTCCATTCCCCGGCGGGTCAGCCGCAGGAAGCCGTTTTCCCTGGTCAGCAGCCCATCCCGGATGGGCTTGTCCATGCAGTGGGGGAAGGCTTCGTCCAGGCTCATGCCGTGCATGGCCCGGAATGCCTCCTCCGATACCCCGTCCATCATCCTCAGGCCCAGCATGATGCTTTCAAACCGGGCGTCCTCCGGGGTCAGCACTGTTTCTTCCGCCGGTTTTCCATCCAGGTAATCGTCCAGGGACGGGGGATTCTGGTACCGCACGTTTCCCAGGAAACCGCAGGCGGCGCTGCCCAGCCCCAGGTATTCCTTTCGCTGCCAGCAATCGCAGTTGTGGCGGCAGGCAAAGCCCGGCAGGGCGAAATTGCTGATTTCGTACTGTACAAAGCCGTGGGCTGCCAGCGTTTGGCGGCAGGTTTCGTACATGGCGCGCTCTGTGTCCTCATCGGGCAGCGTCCACGCGCCGCTGTCCACCTGCGCCTTCATGGGCGTTCCCTCTTCCACGATCAGCCCGTAGCAGGACAGGTGCGTGGGCTTCAGCGCCAGCGCCGCCGCCAGCGTTTCTTCCACGTCCTTCACGGTTTGCCCGGGCAGGCCCAGCATCAGGTCCAGGTTGATGTTGCCAAAGCCCGCGTCCCGGGCCAGGGAAACGGAGGAAACCACCTGGTCCCAGGTGTGGATGCGGCCCAGCAGGCCCAGCAAACGCATCTGGCGGGCCTGGGCGCCCAATGACAGGCGGTTGATGCCGCCCTGCCGCAAAACGCGCAGAAAATCCGCCGTCACCGTGCCGGGATTGCATTCGCAGCTGCATTCCGCATCCGCTGTAAAGGGAAAATGCCGGTGCAGCGCCTGCAAAAGCCTTTCCATCAGCGGCGCGGGCAGCAGCGACGGGGTGCCGCCGCCGATGTACAGCGTGCCGATGGGAAGATCCGGACGGCTCCTTTCGCCCATTTCCCGGATCAGGCGGTCCACATACGCGGCCTGGTCCGCTTCTCTTCCCGCAAAGGAGGCAAAATCGCAGTACGCGCATTTCCGGGCGCAGAAGGGAATGTGAACGTACAGGCCGATGGGGGAGCTCATGGCAGCGTAACGGCGTACACTTCGTTGTCGCTGGCCAGCAGCGCCACGCCGTTTTTCAGCATGCCCAGGTAGCCGGTAATGGAGGCGTTGCCCACGGTGCTGGGCAGCGCTACGGCGGTAAAGCGCTGGGCGCTGACGTCTGCGCGGTAGATCATATCGTGGGCAAAAGCGTAAATGCGGCGATTGTACAGGGAAGCGCCCACGCAGGAATTGGGCAGGGTGAAGCGCCGGTCCACCTTGCCGGACAGCAGACGCAGCTCGTTGATGGTGCCCTGGTCGTCCATCTGCCGGTTGGGGGCGAACAGCAGCATGGGATTGCCGCCGCTGATCTGGTGATCCACCAGCTGCCAGCCGTACACCAGCACGGTGCCGGCCGGGTCGATGGTGCCGCGGTAATCATACTGCCGCAGCTGCCGGGTGCTGACTACGTACAATTTGGTGCCGGCATACACGATGCCGTACGTCAGGTTTTCTCCCAGGGACACGGTGCCTGTGTTGCGCATGTTCACCAGGAAGGTGTTCATGGTCACGTCCGGCGCGGTGCCGTAAATATCCACCGAGGTGGTCCACAGGTATTCGCCGTCGCCGAAAAAGCCCACGTCCAGCATGATCATGTCGGCAAATTTGCTGGTTTCGTTGTCCACGCTGGTGCCCTGCAAATCCTTGATCTGCAGGGAAGGGCTCACGTCGTTGCCCACCACTACCGCCACGTATTTGGTGCCGACCCGGGCGAACTGCACGGTATCGGACAGGATGTCATGGTAGGTGGAATGGCCGTTTCGGTCGATAAAGTGCAGTTGGCTTCCGCTCCAGGCGGCGATCAGATTGTCGCTGCAGGAAAAGGACGCGCTGCTGCCCACCGCGTAGCTCCATTTTTCGTTGCCGCGGGCGTCCAGGCAAAAAAGCGTCATCCCGTCGTAGTACAGGATGCTGTCGCCGAAGGGCGTCACGCTTTGCGTGGCGGTGCAGCGCAGCCGCGATGCGGAAATCTGCCGGTTGCTGCCGCCCAGCGCGCCCAGCACCGCCAGCACGATCAGCACGATCAGTATCGCCACGGCCGCCAGGATAATCCACTGTCTTTTTTGATCCATGTATTTGGAAAGCTGCATGTTTCCTCCGCCTGCCTGCATCAAAACTATATACAGAAATTATTATACTATGTTTTGTCCGCCGCGTCAAACAAAGACAGAATGTCTTTTTCCGTCAGCCTGGTGGGCATTTCCTCGCCGGGCGTGATCAGCTGGTCAAACAGCCGGCGCTTCCTGGCGCTCATGCGCAGCACTTGCTCCTCAATGGAGTGGTGCACCACCAGGCGCAGCACCTCCACCTTCCGGGTCTGCCCGATGCGGTGGGCGCGGCCGGTGGCCTGTTCCTCCGCAGTGGGGTTCCACCAGGGGTCGTAATGGATCACCAGGTCGGCCCCGGTCAGGTTCAGTCCGGTGCCGCCGGCTTTCAGGGAAATGAGGAACACGTTGGTTTCGCCTTCGTTAAAGCGGCGGCACAGTTCCACCCGCTGGGCCGCGGGGGTTTCGCCGTCCAGATACAGGCAGGGAATGCTTTCCTGCTTCAGCCGCTTTTCGATCAGGCGCAGCATGGAGGTGAACTGGGAAAACACCAGCGCCCGGCGTCCGGCGGCCAGGGAAGGGGGCAGCACATCCATCAGCAGCTCCAGTTTGCCGGACAGGCCGGTGTAGTCCTGCAGGCAAAGGGCCGGATGGCAGCAGATTTGCCTGAGCTCCGTAATGGCGGACAGCACCTCTGCCCTTCCCCGGGCCATGCCCCGGTCCCGGAGGATCTGGTCCACCCGTTCCCGCTTTTGCAGCAGGGCGGCGTCGTAGACCCGGCGCTGCTCCGGCGGCAGCTCCGCCATCAGCACGCTTTCCAGCCGCTCGGGCAGTTCGCCCAGCACGTCGCTGCGCAGCCGCCGCATCAGGAAGGGGCGGATGCGCCGGCGCAGATCGGCGGCGTTTTGTCCTTCGCCCCAGCGGCGGAGGAAATCGGTGTACCGGGGAAGATAGCCCGGCAAAACGAAGTCGAACAGGCTCCACAATTCCCCGGCGTGGTTTTCCATGGGGGTGCCGGTCAGGGCGATGCGGGTTTCCGCCGTCAATTGCTTGACCGCGTGGGCGCCTACGCTCTGCACGTTTTTGATCTGCTGGGCTTCGTCCAGCACCGCGAAGCGGAAGGGGATGTCCTTCATCAGCTGGATGTCCCGGCGGATCAGGGGGTAGCTGGTGATCACCAGATCGGGGGTCTGGCCGTCGGTGAGCAGGGCGATCTGCTCGGCTCGGGCGGCCTGGCTGCCGTTGAGCAGCAGCACGGACAATTCCGGCGTGAATTTTTTGCATTCGCTGAGCCAATTGTAGGTCAGCGATGTGGGGGATACGATCAGGGACGGCTTGCGCTCCTTTTCCGTGCGCACGCTGGACAGCAGGGCGGACAGGGTCTGCACCGTCTTGCCCAGGCCCATGTCGTCGGCCAGGATGCCGCCCATGCCCAGGGCATGCAGGGACAAAAGCCATTCGTAGCCCCGCTTCTGGTAGGGCCGCAGGCAGTCGATGGGCGGCTCCGGCGCGGTGAAGGACAGGGAGGCCGCCCGGGCGGCGTTTTCATCCAGAGAAACATCCAGCTGGTTTTCCCGGATCAGGGCGGACAGGTAGGCGGCCCAGCAGGCGCCCAGGGTTTCCTGGTTTTCCGTCGCTTCCGCCACGGCCTCCGCCAGCGGCTGCCAATCCTGGCTGTCGCTCAGGTCCAGGAACGTGCCTTCCTTGAAGCGGAAATACCGGCGCTTGCGGCGCAGCGCGTCCAGCAGGGGCAGCAGCTCCTCGATGGGGGTGTCCCCGTCCATCATTTCCAGCTGCATTTGGCTGCCCCGCAGCTGCAGCGTGCCCTTGAACAGCGGCTTCCGGGGTGAAAGCCGGCGGAAATCCTTGCTGAAAAACACCTGAGCGCTTTGGGAGAGCCTTCCGGCGCCGGCGGTGACGAAATCATAGATTTTTTCGTTGCCGGAAAGATACACCCGGCCCCGGAACACCCGGAAGCCGTCCCGGGCCAGTTCATCCAGCACGGCCCTCTCGCCGGCGGCGTCCCGCAGAAGCAGGGTGCCTTCCGGCTGGCTCTCCGGCGCGAAGGGATCGATTTCCAGGCTGCCGTACAGGAAGGCCACCTTGGCCGTCACGTCGCCGCCGTCCTTGTCCAGGTATACCCGGGGCACCAGGGGCAGCCGCACAAAATGAGCGTCCAGCCGGGGGTCGATGGTGACGGTGCCTACCCGCAGCAGAAACGGCAGCAGCTCGCTCATTACCCGCTGGGTATCCTGGGGCGGGAAGGAAAACAGCGCTTCCCTTCCGGCGGCGTAGCGGTGCAGCGCGGAAAGCAGCTCCCGCTGTTCGGCGGGAATCTCCAGGCATTCCCCGTCCGCCAGCACAAAACGGAAATCCGGCGTCACGGGCAGCAGCCGCTCCGGCAATTCGGACGTGATGCTCAGCTTCTGCGGCGTACCGTTCAGGTGAAAATTCAGCGGCAGCATCCGTTTCTCCACGCCGGGCAGCGTGATTTTTTCTTCCCCGGCCTGCAGGGTAAAGGGCATGTCCCGAAGGGCGGAGAGCACCCGCACCGCCGTTTTTCCGGGCAGCAGCAGCACCCGGGCCTCGGCGCCGGTATATTTGGTCTGGGAGGCGCTTTCGCAGTACTCCGCCAGGATGTCCAGCAGTTGGTTCTGTTTTTCGTCAAAGCGCATCCATTGGGGATTGTATTCAAAGCCCTTTCCGAAGGGCAGGTTCTTTTTTTCTTCCCGGCACTGCAGGAACTGGGGCAGATGACGCACCACGTACAGCCTGTCTTCCCCGATTTTCAGCCCGATGCGCAGCCCTTCCCGGGTCAGGAACAGCGCGGGCATCATCCGGATGCCGTCGGATTCCGGCAGCATGGAGGATACGGCCTCAAACAGCGCGGGCACGGCCTGCTGTGCCCGGTATTTTTCCATTTCCTGCATCAGGCCGCTTTCCGCAGCCATCAGCGCGGCGGCCACGGCGTGGGCGCAGAAATGCTTTCCGCAGTCGCACTGGACGGACGAAGCGGTGACGCGCACCTGATGCTTTTCTTCCCCGAAAACCAGGCAAAGCAATTCTTCCCGGCTGTGGCGGATTTCGCGCACCAGCGCCCGGCGAAACAGGGTCCGGCCCTGGGCATAGGCCTCCTCGCCGGCTTTTTCCCGCAGTATGTCCTCGTTGATCATGGTGGTCCTCCATTTCAAATACGCAAAAGCGCATATCATTCTATAATACGGCAAACCATCCTGTTTTCCTGCTGCTTTTTTGAAAGAAAAACCCTTTTCTCCAAAAGAAAAAAGGCCATCCGGCCTTTTATTCCATGATGGGGATGATGCGATCAGCGGTTGCCGTCTTCCTTTTTCTGGATCCCCGCGATTCTCAGCATTTCGGTGCGCAGGTAGGTGCACAGCCGCTCCTTTTCTTCGTTGGCGCTGACGTCGGCGTTATAGCGCGTGGGCACGCCGAAGGTCAGGGTGCGCCTGTGCCTGTCGGCGTAGAGCGGAATGAACAAAGGGCATTTGCCCGTTTTGTTGTTGTACAATTGGCCGATCATGGTAAACCCGGTGAAAAATTCGGACACGCCTTCCCGGGCGTAGCGGTGATCGGCGGTGGTGTCGGCGTTTTCGGGGAAAAGCAGGATGTTGTCCCCGGCCTCCATGGCGGCGGTGGTTTCCCGGAAGGTTTGCATCAGCTTCCGGGGGTTGTCGTGGTACACGGGAATGGCGTCCACCGATTTCATGACCCACACCAGGAACGGGGCGCCGATCCGCGCCATCAGGAAACTCAGCACCGGGCGCATAACCCCCTTCGCATTCTGGAAGGTGCCGCTCATGGTGCGTTCGGTTACCACCTTCCGGTCCAGCATTTCATAGGTGACCCAGGGCCGGAAGGAATAGGGGACATACAGGTTGGTGACCACTGGGCCGTAGATTTCCCCGTGATTGCACACAAAAACGCAGGGAATATCCTCGTCCAGGCGGACGTTTTCCCGGCCCCGGATGCGGTGGTAATACAGCGGCCGGAGGATGAAGAAAATGATTTTGATGCCGTAGTGCTTCAAGCTGCGGCGTACCACCACGGATTCCAGCTGATCGTGCAGGGAGGCGTTGTTAATGCCTTCCTGGCGCAGCTCCTCGTATTTTTTCAATTTGTCCAGGTGCTGCTTCGTCAGGGGAAACAGCAGGGCGAACAGGATGGCGGCGGCCACCAGCAGCAGGGCCGGCAGCGTCAAAAGCGGGCTGAAGGAGCGGAAAACCTGGTCCCAGCTGCCGGGGAAAGCATTGGCGGTGAAGGCGATGATCAGCGTCAGCCCCAGCAGCGCCACCATCTGCCCCATCAGGGAGGCAAACTCGATGCGCACCTGCTGGGCCATATCCACGGCGGAGGAAGGATCGTGGCCGATGGCGAAGGCAGCGACGCGCCGCATGTCCTCGTCCATGCGCACCACCACCCGCACGCAGGCGGTGGCGCCTGCCGTGCACAGCGCCAGGGACAGGTATGCGTTCACGGACCCCGGCATATCCAGCGCCCGGATGAACAGGATCAGCCCGTACATCCACACGGCCAGGCCGGCCACCAGCACGAAATTGGGGTCCGATTTGCTGGCCCTGTCCCGGTTCAAAAGAACGCCGGTGAGCCAGCTGGCAGCGTAGGTGCACAGCAGCGCGATGGCCATGCACACAATCAGCGCGTTGGCGGTGACGGCGATGTAGGTATAGGTCATCACCTGGGTCACCTGCAGGGCAGCAGCGATGATGAGCATCACCAGCTGGAACACTTTATAGGCGTGCACGCTGCGCAGGGCGGCGATTTCCTGCTTGTCCTCATCGGGGATCACCCGCATGTGTTGGCGCATCCGGTCCAGCGGGAAGGATTCCAGGATGCCGCTGACGGCGAAGCCGCCGATCAGCGCCCAGACCGTGCCCCTTTCCAGCGGGGACAGGAGCAGCATGGCCAGCAGCAGCGGCAGGAAGGCCGCCTGGATCCCGACGATCCTGAGCAGGATGCGCATGGTTTTCTTGCCCTGGATCAGGGCGCGCTCCAGGATATAGCGGGTCAGCACGGGCCGCAGCACCATGCACAGAACGATGGCGGACAGCCGCCAGAAATTGCCGCTTTCCAGCTGGATGGGGAAAATGGTGATCAGCGCCAGCAGCGCCAGAAACAAAAAAACCAGCAGGATGGTTCCGGTCACCCGCATGGAGCGGGACAGGAGCTCCTTTTGCCGGGTGCGGCGCAGGCTGGCCACCATCAGGGCGATGTAGCCTACCAGGTACATGGATCCCCCCAGGATCGGCAAAGAAACGATCACGCTGGAAGCCAGCATGCAGTACAAATAGGAATAAAGGGTTCCGATGGTCATGAACCCCTGGGTGGCGCTGTTCAGCTTTTTCTTGGGTGTTGGCTGGGTCTGCAAGGAAAAATCCTCCTTCCGCGCTTCATTTCATTTTACCGCGTTTTGACACTTTTCGCAAGGGGAAGGAATACGGATTGAAAACTGTTTGTAAATTTTTGAGGAAACAGGAAGGAAGAATGTTTTCCGGCGTCTAATGATTGAAAGGACAAACAGGGCGGAAGGGAGATGACGCGGACGTGCGCAGGCTGATGGGACTGGTCTTTTTTCTTCTGCTGCTGGGGTCCTGTCCGGCGCGGGCTGCGCTGCAGATCAACGAGATCCTTGCCAGCAACGGGATCTACCAGAACGGCCACGCGTATGAATGGATCGAAATCAAAAACACCGGCGATAAGAAGGTATCCCTGGCAGGGGCGAAGCTGACCTTTACCCGGAAGAAGGAAACGCAGACCTATACGTTCCCGGAGGGCAGCACCCTGGCCGCCGGCGGTTACGCGGTGGTGTACTGCGTGGAAAACGATCCCATTCCTGCACGGAGCAAAAACTTTTATGCCAATATCTCCCTGTCCAAAAAGGGCGGCACGGTGACGCTGCTCAGCAAGAAGGGCAAGGCGCTGGATACGGTGGAGCTGGGTGCCCAGTTTGGCAATGTATCCTGGGGCCGGGTGAAGGACGGCGGCAAATGGCGCTTTTTATCCGCCGTGAGCCCGGGAAAAGCCAACGCCTCCGCGGGGTACGCCAAGCGGGCGGAAGCGCCGGCCTTTTCCGCTTCCGGCGGATTTTACAAAAAAGCGGGCAAGGTCAAGCTGGCCGCGGAGAAGGATGCCCAGATCCGCTACACCCTGGACGGCAGCGAACCCACCGCAAAATCCACGCTGTACACCGGGGCGATTTCCTATAAAAAGGGCGTGACCTGCATTCGGGCCAAGGCGTTTTACAAGGGCCGGCTCCCTTCGGAAACGGTGACGCAGACGTTTTTCGTGGGCGTGGACCGCCCGGTGCCCATCGTGTCCCTGGTGACGGACGCCAAATATCTGACCGACAGCAAAACGGGCCTGCTGGTGCCGGGCAACGGCAAGGAGAAAAACTACGAGCAGGATTGGGAATACCCCATCTCCGTGGAATACTACGGCACGGACGGCAAGCAGCAGATCAACCAGATCGCCACCTTCCGCGTCACCGGCGCCACCAGCCGCAAATACGGGCAAAAAACCCTGTCCCTGTTCGCCCGGGGCGCCTACGGCCACAGCCGCTTTGCCTTCAACCCCTTTGCCAACCGGAAGGGCTATACCGGCTACAAGGCGCTGACGCTGCGCTGCGGCGGCACCGAAAGCTACCTGACCCGGTTCCGCGACGCGATGCTGACCGCCCGGGCCGCGAAGCTGAACATCGCGTACCAGGAAAGCGTCACGGTGCTGGTTTACCTGAACGGGCAGTATTGGGGGCAGTACAACCTGCGGGAGCGGGTGAACAAGTATTTCCTGGCCCAGTTTGAGGGCATCACCAATGAAAAGACCATTGACGGGGTCAACATCATCAAGGGCCGGGGCGAAGTGCAAAAGGGCAGCATCGACGGCTGGCAGGAACTGATCAATTTCTGCAAAACCAAGGATCTGAACGTGGCTGCCAACCTGAAATGGGTGGAGGACCGGCTGGATATTGACAATTTCTTTACCCATACCGCCATTGAAATGATCGTGGGCAACACGGACATCGGCAACATCCGTTATTACCAGTTCCCCGGCGGCAAATGGAAATGCGTGCTCTATGATCTGGACGCCAGCATGAAAAACCTGATCAAGGGCCCCATCACGTACTACAATAAAAGCGTCGCCAAGCGCAGCATGCTGTTCTACCACGAGCCCTTCGCCGCCCTGATCCGGGTGCCGGCCATGAAGGACCGGTTCTTTACCATCCTGGGGCAGACGATCCTGCAGTATCTGCCCAGGGACCTGACGAAGGACGTGGACAAATGGGTGAAAAAGCTGGAACCGCTGATGACCGCTCAGATCGCGCGGTGGCCCAAATGCAGCCCCAAAACCATGGCCGTATGGCAGTATGAGGTCAAACAGCTGCGCAAAATCTGCCAGCAGCGTCCCGGAAAAGTGATCGACATGGCGTGCAGCACCTACGGCGTTTCCGAGGCGGACAAGCAGCGGTATTTTGCGGATTACTACAAGGCGGTGGGCAAATAGGCTGCCTGAAGAAAGAAAACAGAAAAGAAAAAGACCTGCCGCATGGCAGGCCTTTTTGAATTGAATACTATTCTTCTTCGTCGGGGGTTTCGGGGAACAGGGGCTGATGGCAGTTGGGGCAGAGGTAATCCTCGTCAAAGTCGAAGGAGTCCACTTCGAAGGTCATTTCTTCGCCGCAGTGGGGGCAGGTGTATTCCACCAGGTTTTCATCCTCGTCTTCTTCGTCCTCGCTGTCGTCTTCCTCGTCGTCCTCTTCGTCGTCTTCATCGTCTTCGTCGTCGTCCACGTCGTAGACGGCGTCTTCCAGATCGCTCAGATCGCTGTCGATGGTTTCCACGAAGTCGCTCAGATCGTCGTGATCGTTGCGCAGCTCGTCCATTTCTTCCGCCACGTCGGAGAGCAGCTCCAGCATTTTTTCGATCAGCTTGCCCTCGTTTTTATCGGTATCCAGCTTCAGGCCTTCAGCCAGGCCCTTCAGGTAGGACACGCGGTCGGTCAGATTGCTCATGGTTTTTCCTCCATTACGCGCGGCTCAGGTATTCGCCGGTGCGGGTGTCGATCTTGATCACGTCGCCGATGTTGATGAACAGGGGCACCTGGATTTCGTAGCCGGTTTCGGTGGTGGCGGGCTTGAAGTTGTTGGTGGCGGTATCGCCCTTGAAGCCCGGCTCGGTCTTGGTGATTTCCAGCTCCACAAAGTTGGGCGCTTCCACGGAGAAGGCCTGGCCCTTGAAGTAGCGGATGGTCACGTTGGTGTTTTCCTTCACGAACTGGATGGCGTCCTCCACGGCGTCCTTGCCCAGGGGCATCTGTTCGTAGGTTTCGGGATCCATGAAGTAGTACAGATCGCCGTCATTGTACAGGTACTGCATTTCCTTGGTTTCGATGATGGCCCGGGGCATTTTGTCGGTGGGGTTGAAGGTGCGTTCCACCACGGCGCCGGTCATGACGTTCTTGATCTTGGTGCGCACGAAAGCGGCGCCCTTGCCGGGCTTCACGTGCTGGAAATCCACGATGTTCCACACGCCGCCGTCCCATTCGATGGTGATGCCCTTTTTGAAATCGCCAGCAGTAATCATTGTAATTCCTCCATATTCTGTATTGGTTTATTGCAAGAAGGGGCCGATCAAAGGATCAGCAGCGCCTTTTGTGCATGTACCAAGGTGCGCCCGCCGTTTTCGGTGATGGCGCAGGTGTTTTCGATGCGTACGCCGCCCAGGCCGGGCACGTAAATGCCGGGCTCCACGGTGATAGTCTGGTTCACTTCCAGCACGTCTTCACACATCTGGGACAGCCGGGGCTCCTCGTGGATGTCGATGCCCACGCTGTGGCCCAGTCCGTGGCCGAAGCGGCCGGCGTAGCCCGCGCCGTCGATGATGCGGCGGGCTTCGGAATCAATATCCCTGCACACCTTGCCGGGGGCCAGCATATCCTCGCAGGTCTGCTGGGCCAGCAGCACGGTGTCGTAGATCTTTTTCATTTCCGCGCTGGGCTTTCCCAGGGAAATGGTGCGGGTCATGTCGGCGCAGTAGCCGCCCTTTTTGGCTCCGAAGTCGAAGGTGATCATTTCGCCTTCGGCCACCTTTTTATCGCTGGGGATGGCGTGGGGCAGGGAGCCGTTGACGCCGCTGGCTACGATGGTGTTGAAGGCCAGGCTGTCGCCTCCGTTCTCCAGCATCAGGAAATCCAGCTTGATCTGCAGCTGCTTTTCCGTCATGCCCGGCTTGATAAAGCCCAGCAGCTGGTCGAAAGCCTTGCAGGAAATGTTGCACGCTTCTTCGATGCAGTCCAGTTCGTGCTGATCCTTGATGCGGCGGATGGTTTCCGGCGCGTTGCCCAGGCTGCGCCATTCCACGCCGGGGATGGCTTTTTCCATGGCGGCGAAGGAGCGCACGGTTACTTCGTCGTCTTCGTACCTTACGGTGCGGACGCCGTGTTTGGCAAACAGCCTGCCGGCCAGCGCAGCGTGGCTGACGCCCTTTTCCACCATCAGCACTTCAAACCCCGGGGCCTGCCGCTCCGCCTGCTCGGTGTAACGGAAGTCGGTGATGATGGCCTGGAAGCCGCAGCCGGCAGCGATGAGCCCCTCGCCGGTGTAGCCGCTCAGGTAAAACATGTTGGAGGGCTTGTGGATCAGGATGCCTTCCTGTTCCGTCAGGCCCGCCGTTTGCAGCAGTTTTTCCATTCTGGTCATTTTTTATTTTCCTCCGGGCGTATTTCATAATACACCGCATTGTATTATAGCATAAATCCGCCGTCTGCGCCACCCCTTGGCCCGGGAATTTTGCAATTTTTTTCTGCATTTCGGAGGGCGAAACCAAAAAGATGCAGAAAAAGCCGGAATTTTTCATTTTCCCTGTTGACAGCGGGGATGATTTGCATATAATAACATATGAACAGTTGTTCAAATGAAAGGATGATGAACATGGACACCATGCGGGAGACGGACATGCCGACGGGGGAGGAACTGCATCCGGACCTGATTTCCTCCGTGCATGCCGATATGCCGGCGGAGGAAATGCTCTACGATCTGGCGGAGCTGTTCCGTATTTTTGCCGACAGCACCCGGATCAAGATCCTTTACGTGCTGTTTGAGGCGGAAATGTGCGTGTGCGATATTGCACAGGTGCTGGGCATGACCCAGAGCGCCATTTCCCATCAGCTGCGGGTGCTGAAGCAGGCCAAGCTGGTAAAATTCCGCCGGGACGGCAAGACCATTTATTATTCCCTGGCCGACGACCATGTGCGCACCATTATCGGCATGGGCATGGAGCATCTGTGCGAATAAGCCGCATCATAAAGGAGGGGACCGGAATGAGCCATCAACACGAACATGAGCACGAGCATGAGCACGAGCACGAACATGAGCACGAACATGAGCATGTGCATCATCATGGACATGACCACGGACATCATCACGATCATTGCGACGGCTGCGGCCATTGTCATGGAGAAGAGGAAGAAAACCGCACGGTGATGATTGTGCGTATCCTGATCAGCGCCGTCCTGCTGGCCGTCGGGCTGCTGATTTCCGGGCCGGCGTGGCTGAAAACCGTCCTGTTTTTGGTTTCCTGGGTCACGGTGGGCTACAACGTGGTGATCGCCGCCGTGAAAAACATCCTGCGCGGCCATGCGCTGGATGAAATGTTCCTGATGACGGTGGCATCGGCCGGCGCCTTTTGCCTGGGGGATTTTGCCGAGGGCGTGGCGGTGATGCTGCTGTACCAGATCGGGGAGTTTTTCCAGGATTACGCCGTGGACCAGAGCCGGGATTCCATTGCTGAACTGATGGACATCCGGCCGGATACCGCCGACGTGGAGCGGAACGGCAAAATCGAAACCGTGCATCCGGAGGACGTGCAGGTCGGCGAGATCATCGCGGTGCGTCCCGGGGAAAAGATCCCCCTGGACGGCACGGTGATCGAGGGCTCCTCGGCCCTCAATACCCTGGCTTTGACCGGTGAATCGGTGCCGCGGGACGTGACGGCGGGGGACCCCGTACTGTCCGGCTGCATCAACCTGCAGGGGCTGCTGCGCGTGGAAGTGACCCACGCCTTTGGCGATTCCACCGTGGCCCGTATCCTGGAGCTGGTGGAAAACGCGTCCGACCACAAATCCAGGGCCGATCAGTTCATTACCCGCTTTGCCCGGATCTACACCCCGGTGGTGGTGGGCCTGGCGCTGCTGGTGGCCCTGGTGCCGCCGCTCTTCTTTGGCGGCGCATGGAAGGAATGGATCACCTCGGCCCTGACTTTCCTGGTCATTTCCTGCCCCTGCGCCCTGGTGATTTCCGTGCCGCTGACGTTCTTTTCCGCCATCGGCGGCGCTTCCCGCAAGGGGATCCTGATCAAGGGCGCCGGCTATCTGGAAACCCTGGCGCAGGCCAGCGTGGCTGTGTTTGACAAAACCGGCACGCTGACCCAGGGTACCTTCGCCGTATCGGAAGCCCATGCGGTATGCGGTGCCAGGGAAGACATGGTCGCCCTGGCGGCGGCGGCCGAAGCCTATTCCAACCATCCCATTGCCCAGTCCCTGCGGGACGCCTGCACGGAGGATCTGTCCGCCTGGAAGGTGGAAAATGTGGAGGAAATCTCCGGTCACGGCGTGCGCGCCCTGGTGAACGGGCGTCAGGTTGCCGTGGGCAACGCCAAAATGATGGACCGGGAAGGCACGCCCTGCGGGCCCCTGGCTGTGGGCGGCACGGTGGTGCACGTGGCCTGCGACCGGCAGTACCTGGGTTACGTGGTGATTGCCGACCGGGTGAAGGACGGCGCGGCGGAGGCCCTTGCCGCCCTGAAGCAGCTGGGCGTGAAAAAAACCGTGATGCTGACCGGCGACAGTGAAAGCGCCGCCAGGGAAGTGGCCCGGGAAACGCAGGTGGACGAAATGCACGCCAACCTGCTGCCGGATCAGAAAGTGGAGCAGGTGGAAGCGCTGCTGAAAAACAAGGAGGAAAACGGCGCGCTGGTGTTCGTTGGCGACGGCATCAACGACGCGCCGGTGCTGGCCCGGGCCGACGTGGGCGTGGCCATGGGTGCCCTGGGCAGCGACGCAGCCATCGAGGCCGCCGACGTGGTGCTGATGGACGACGATCCCCGGAAACTGGCCAAGGCCATCCGCATCGCCCGGAATACCATCCGCATCGTCCGCCAGAATATCTGGTTCTGCCTGGGCATCAAGGTGATCGTCATGGTCCTGGGCGTGCTGCATTTGGCGCCCCTCTGGCTGGCTATTTTCGCCGACGTGGGCGTTTGCTTCCTGGCGATCCTGAACGCCATGCGCGCCATGCGCACCAGGGACGCATGAGCCGCATTTGCCCTTTCGGCTGCCGAAAAAAGATTTTTTCAAAAAAATGAAACAAAACCCCGCGCCGGTTCGTCCTTATGGATGAGAACCAAAGCGGGGAGGGAAAACCAATGAAAAAACGAGGAAGGATCGTCCTGACGGCGCTGTGCCTGCTGCTGACGCTGGCAGGCCGGGCAGAAACGGGCGCCCCGGAAACGTATGACGCGGTGATCGCGTCCTCCTGCGTGACGGACCGCATCGCCGTGCGGACCGGGCCCGATGCGGAGGCAGACAGCCCGGTGCTGCTGTATTGCGGCGTGCCGGTGCGGGTGCTGGAGGAACAGGGCGACTGGGCCTGCGTGGAAGCCGGCGGGGACGGTGCGGTGATCCGGGGCTATGTGCCGAAAGATCATTTGATGCGCAAAAACCGCAACTACGGGGCGCCGGAATGCCTGATCAGCGCCGAAGCCGTCAGCGACCGGGTGGTGCTGCGCACGGAACCCCGGGAAGACGCGCCCCAGCTTCGCAGCTGGGTGGACGGCGTGGACGTGCTGGGCGAAGCAGGGGAATGGCGGCTGGTGTCCTCCGCCGGCAAGACGGGCTATGTGCGCTCCAATCAGCTGACGAACCGGCACGCCCGGATTGAAACGGCTTTTGTGTGCCCCGCGGAAGGCGGCAGCCGGGCGAAGGTATTCGCGGACCGGGAATTGACCGTCGAAACAGGCTGGCTGTACGCCGGCGCGCTGCTGACGGTGAAGGATTTCAGCCCGGACGGCTGGGCGGAGGCGGAATGCCTGGGCGTTCCGGACAATGCAGGGGACGAAAACAACATCTCCGGTTTTCTCCGCGTGGAGGACGTGCAGGTGTTCCGGCAGATCTGGCAGGTCAGGTGCCAGACGCCTACGGCCTACGCGGCCCGGGAGATCCATCTGGACGCGCCGCAGGCGCTTTCTATCCCCCAGGGCGCGGCCCTGCTGGTGGTGGGGGAAACGGCGGACCAGTACCAGGCGGTTTACGGGCTGGTGAATCCCGCTTTTACCTGGCGGGTAGACAAGGATCTTGTGCGGCTCAGCGATCTTCCCGGCAAAATCAACGGCTGCGGACGCATCGGCTTTGCGTACCTGCCCGCGGTGCAGGATGAGCAGGGCTACGCATTGGGAACGAAAACGTATGACGCGCCGGACGGCGAAAGCCTGGAGGACCCCTGCCTGGAGAACACCGCGGAGCTGCTGGCGGACTTGGGTGAATTCCTGCAGCTGCGGGTCTTTGGCACCTCCGGCTTCTTTGTGAAAACGGAAGGAGTCCGCACGGTGCTGGAAAAGGATTTGATCCCCCTGCGGAGCGAGGACCGGATCGCCGGTACATGGACGGCGCAGAAAGAGGACGAGGGCCTGTGGAGCTTCTGGATACCCGCCGGCGAGAAAGTGGAACTGACGCTGAGCGGCAGCGCGGGGACACAGAACTATGCCGCGGATATGCCCGGAGAAGACGTGCAGTACGCCGTGTACATCCGGGAAGGCGAACAGGTGACGCTGTCCGGCGACGGCTGGCTGATCCCTTTCCGGCAGGGGGAATACCCCGTGCTGCTGCCGCAGGATGATCCCGGCGATCCCCTGGAAACGGAGCCGGTCTTTGCCGGCACCGGCCGTTATTTCTGCACCTGGCAGCTGGCCAATCACGACAACTGGTTCGATTTCCGGCTGGAGCCGCTGCCCGGCGCCCAAAAGCCTTGGGCAAAAATCACCCATCTGCTGTCGCAGGGGGAGGAGGAAAGCGTCGACTACGCCGTGGACGGCACGGTGTGGCTCAGCGTTCGGCCCGGGGAATTCCTGGAGCTGCACGACTGCATCCTCTTTGTCAATTACGGAAACGGCTGAAACAGCGCGATGACACGATTCTGCCCGATTCAGGCCGGAATTCTTTTTACAAATTTATTTCAATTTATTGCAAAACTACTGTACTTGCGCCCCCAAAGTATGCTATAATAGGGGGCGCCTTTTTTGCGTACGCAAAATGGGCGGACGGAAAGCAGCGGGACGGCGGCTGCTCCATGGCGGGCGACGGGCTGTCCGAAGGGAAGAATACGGATGGCAGATTCGTTGATCCTGGCGTCCTCCTCTCCGCGCAGGAGGGAGCTGATGGGGTATACAGGCATCCCGTTTCAGGTGATCACCGCCGACGCGGAGGAATTGAAAACGGGGGAACCGGACGCGCTGGTGATGGAAAACGCCCGCCGCAAGGCGCTGGCGGTATGGGAAAAGCACCCGGGCCGCATCGTGCTGGGGGCGGACACCATCGTGTACCAGGCGGGCAAGGTGCTGGGCAAGCCCCGGGACGAAGCGGAAGCGGAGGAAATGCTGCATGCCCTGTCCGGCGCGTGGCATACGGTGTTCACCGGGGTCTGTGTGATCGACAGGCAGGGACAGTGCGACGTGCGGTGGGACCGGTCCGACGTGCGGTTCGCGTCCCTCGGCGACGAAACCATCCGGCGCTATGTGGCAACGGGAGAACCCATGGACAAGGCCGGGGCATATGCCCTGCAGGGCATCGGCGGCATGTATGTGGAACGCATCGAGGGCAGCTATTCCAACGTGATCGGGCTGCCCATGGCGCTGGCCAGGACCATGCTGATCGCTGCCGGCATTGAAAATATATAATAGAAACGGACGGATGAAAATACATGGCAATCATCGCACCGGATATCGGAATTGATATTGGCACCGCCAATACCCGGGTTTACGTGAAGAAAAAGGGCATCGTCATCGACGAGCCCTCCATGCTGGTGGTGGATAAGGGCGGCCGTCACGCCATTCGCGCCATCGGCGAGGAAGCCCGGGTGCTGGCAGGCCGCACTGCGGCGGACGTGATGGAGGTCCGGCCGCTGTCGGACGGCATGATCCGGGATTTTGATATGACGCAGTATATGCTGCAGTACTTTGTCCGCAAGGCCATCGGTGCTTCCAGGCTGGTGAAGCCCCGGGCCATTATCACCATTCCCTGCCGGGTATCGCCCATCGAGCGGCGGGCGGTGAAGCGGGCGGCGGTGTACGCCGGCGTGCGCAGCGGGGAAAACCAGCTGATCCTGATCGAAAAGCCCTTTGCGTCCGCCCTGGGCCTGGGACTGCCGGTGTTCGACGCCGTGGGCTCCATGGTGGTGGATATCGGCGGCGGCACCTGCGAAGCCGCGGTGATCAGCCTGGGCGGCGTGGTGGCCTCCCGGTCGGTGCGCATGGGCGGCGTGAAGATGGACGAGGCCATCATCGCGTATGTGAAAAAGGAATTCAACATGGTCATCGGCGAGCGTACGGCGGAGGACGTGAAGGTTTCCCTGGGCGCCGCGCTGCCATTGAAGGAAGAACGCCGGGTGCTGGTGCGCGGCCGGGATATGATCACCCGCCTGCCCCAGACGGCGGAAATTTCCTCCGCCCGGGTCTACGATGCCCTGCAGGGGCCCTGCAGCGCCATCCTGGCGGCCATTGAGCACGTCTTGTCCCGCACGCCCCCGGAACTGCTGGGCGACATCATGCGCTCCGGCATCCATCTGACCGGCGGCGGCGCCCAGCTGTTCGGCCTGGACCAGTATATTGCCCAGGAACTGCAGATGCCGGTGCTGCTGGCCCGCGATCCGCTCAACAGCGCGGCGCTGGGCGTGGGCCATCTGGCTGACAACATTGAACTGCTGCATCGGATCGGCAAATCCAGCTTCCTTCGGGAGGACGGCGAGGAGTAACACATGGCAAGAGATCGTGACCGGGAGTTTTCCGAGGGCAAGGGCCTGGAAAACCTGGATAAAGACTGGCTGCTTCCCGGCGAGGGAGAGGAGCGCCAGCCTGCCTGGGCGGCCCGGATGGAGGAAGCCAGGGAAAAGAAACCGGATGAATCCACCCCGCCGGCGGAACAGGTAGAAAAGCCCCGCCGCCAGGGCCGGGAAAAGACAGAGGAAAGCGGCAACAGCGCCTCCGCCTCCCAGGAAAGCAAGCAGCGGGCGCAGGAAGCCTGGGCCCGGGAAGCCAAAAAGGCAGAGGATGCCGCGGCCAAGGAGCAGGACGAAGCGGACGGCGCGGAGGCAAAACCGCCCAAGCGCAAGCCCGGAAAGCCTGCACCCAAAAAGAAAAGCCGGAAAAAGAGAAAAAGCAGCGACCAGGAGGAGCGCCGCGGCTTTGTGCGCAGCCTGGTGATCGCAGGCGTATGCGTGTTCCTGTTCCTGATGGTGGCCGTGATGGTGGTATCCAACTTTGTGTCCCATCCGCTGCTGAACGTTCCCCGGCAATTCGTCACCCGGCTGATCACGCCGGTGCAGAATCTGTTCTCCGGGGTGACGGAAAGCGTGGCAGATTACCTGCGCACCCTGAAAATCCGCGGGAACATCGAGTATGAATACGAGCAGTTGACCCTGCTGCTGGACGACTATGCCACCCAGATCGCCCAGAATGAAGAACTGCGCCGGATCAACGAATCCCTTTACGACCTGCTGGACGAGCAGGAGCGCAACCGCAGCATGAACCCGGTGGCGGCCACGGTGATCGGCACCGATTCGGGCAACTATTTTTCCACCCTGACGCTGGACGTGGGCCGCGCCAACGGCGTGGAGGCCTATATGGCCGTGGTGGCCCAGGGCGGCCTGGTGGGCGTCACCTATGATGTGGAGGAATACAAGTGCCAGGTGCGCTGCATCATCAACAGCGACTGCACCGTGGCGGCGCTGGTGCAGTCCAGCCGGGACCAAGGTTCCGTGAAGGGCACCCTGGGGGTCAACGGCGAGGCCATGTGCCGCATGTATTACCTGCCGGATAATTCACTGCCCAGGCCCGGCGACACGGTGGTCACCTCCGGCGTGGGGCTGGAATTCCCCAAGGGCATCCCCATCGGCTACATCCGCGAAAGCACCCGCGGCATGGAGGACAACAAATCCTATGTGGTGCTGGAGCCGGTGGTGGATTTCCAGCACCTGGAGTACGTGACGGTGTACCGCTACAAGCCCACCTATGCCGAGCCGGCCCAGCAGCGCGACACCACGTCCGCCAGCCTGAAAATCGAGCCTTTGTCGACCCCGCAGCCCATTCCCACCTTCCAGGTGGGCGGCTTGAGCGACTTCCTGTTCGCCCCGTCGGCCACGCCCCGCGGCAACGCCCAGCTGGTGACGCCGACGCCGACCCCCAAGCCCACGGCCACGCCGCGGCGCACCGCGACCCCCGATCCCGACGCAACGCCCCTTCCGGACAACCTGGAATACAAGCCGGCGGAGAACCCGGACAATACGCCCACGCCTTCGCCCCGGCCCACGTTTACGCCGACGCCCAGCCCGGTTCCCACGCCGGATCCCGGCGCCATGACGGTGGAGGATGACGAGTGAAAGCCCTGATCAAGATCCTCAAGGCGCTTTTGATCACGGTGCTGGCCTATCTGGTGCAGGCCTGTGTGATGAAGTATTTTGCCATTGGGGGCATTTCCGGCAGCGTGATCTTTGCCATGCTGGCCATCGTTACGGTGTCGCTGGGGAAGAAGTACACCTTCTGCGCCTCCTGCATCATCGGCATGATGATGGAAAGCATGCTGAGTAATGTGCCGGGCATGTATATCATCGCTTACCCGGTGATTTCCATGATCTGCGCCCAGTTTTTTGCCGATATGAGCGACCGCCAGCGGGAGCGCCGGCGGATGCTGAACGACATGCGCCGCAGCCGGCGCGGAGAAGGGAAAGGGCCGCGCCGCTTGTGGAACCGCCTGACCGGCGGCTACCGGGACGGCGATCTGCCGGCCTACCTGCGCATCGTTCTGTGCGCCGGGTTGATGGACCTGATCATGAACATCGTGCTGATTGCCTACATGTATTTGATCGGCGTGGATTTGAGTTTTTCCCATTTCGGACGGGCTGTGGTGTCCGTCCTGTACACCATGGCGCTGGCCCTGGTCCTGATGGGCCCGGTGCGCTATTTCCTGGGGATGTATCCCCGACACGGAAAACGGATCAGAGGAGGTGAACTGCTGTGAGCCGCAGAAGCGCGAAAGATATTTTCAAAGGGGAAAAGAAAAAACGGAAGAAACTGAACCAGCTCAACACCCGCTTTCTGGTGTTCACCACCGCGGTGATGGCCGTGTTCGGCGTGCTGGTGTACGGATTGTTTAATCTGCAGATCGTCAACGGCGACCAGTACGCGGAAGAAACGGGCAGCCGAAGCATCAAGCGCATCGCCGTCAAGGGCAGCCGCGGCATGATCACCGACGTGAATTCCGTGGTGCTGGCCA
>CACYGB010000024.1:0-8426 GCA_902773895.1 uncultured Eubacteriales bacterium | reverse complement strand
ACTGGGATTATCCCACCAAAATGCTGCTGGAGGCCATCGAAATCATCGAGGATCACGGCGGCAGCCTCAGCGTCACGTCTCCGTTGCGCCGCAACGAAGAAACCAAGCAGTGGGAATTCAATTTCGGCGACGGCATTTCGGACGCCGCCTGGAATACCCGGAAAAGCTATTTCTATAAGAATAATTACCTGAGCACCTCCCTGCAAACCCCCGAGCAGTGCTTCACCCGGCTGCGCACCCGTTACGGCTTCAGCGACGTGGGCAACGGCAAGTACGAGCTGCGCCTGGACGCCAACGGAAACGCCGTGGTGAACGACAAGGAAGGCGCCAAGGACCAGTCGGTGACCCAGATCCTGCGCGCCGATGAGGAAACGGTGCTCAAAGTCCTGGCCATCAACACCACCATGCAGGACAACGCGTTCAACTCCCTTCCCGTGTCCATTGCCGAGGATGTTTCCTACGAAACGGTCAGCGAGATCGAAGGCAAGAGCATGTCCATGCCGTGGGTTGGCGTCAGTATGGGGGACAAGCGCGTATATCCCAAGGGCAGCCTGGCCGCCACCATCATCGGCTACACCGGCAAAATCCAGAACGCCCAGTATTATTACAGCGATCTGCAGCCGGCAGGCTACGCCATGAGCGATTATATCGGCCAGGCCGGCGTGGAAAACAGCATGGAAAACTGGCTGACGGCCAATATTACCGAGCGCCAGGGCTCCCGCGTGGTGGAAACGGACCCCCAGGGCAAGGTCACCCGCGTGCTTTCCTACACCGAGCCCTCCGACGGCAACACGGTGAAGCTGACCATCAACGCCGAATACCAGCAGGTGGCCGAGCGCTGCATCCGCAACAACGTCATCGCTACCCGCAAGGAACAGGAAGCCCGCATGGCGGAGTCCGGCTGGCTGGAAACCAACAAGGACAAGATCTCTTCCCGGGATTTCAACGAATATCAACTGAAGCTGGCCACCACCGGCGTGCTCATCGTGATGGATGTGAAAACGGGCAATCTGCTGGCCCTGGCCCAGTACCCCAACTACGACCTGAACGCCATGGCCAAGGGCGGCGATTCCGCCCTGCAAATCGTGGCGGACGAACGGGGCCTGCTGATGAACTACGCCATCCAGACCCGCGCCGAGCCCGGCTCGATTTTCAAGATGGTCACCGGCCTGGCCGGCCTGACCAACGGCGTTCTGACGCCTACGGAAACTATCAGCGACGAAGGCCGGTTCATGCACTACACCAACAACCGCGAGGACGCGCCCAAGTGCTGGACCAACTACCCCAAGAACCACGCGGACCTGGATATTTCCGGCGGCCTGTCCAACTCCTGCAACTATTTCTTCTACACCGTGGCGTCCCGTCTGTACGACATGGACTCCACCGAGCGGCTGTACAAGTATGCCTCCCAGATGGGCCTGACCAGCAAGACGGGCATCGATCTGCCGGGCGAACTGCGCTCCATCGTGGGAAACCAAACCAACCTGTACGACAAGGACGTGCCCCTGGCCGAGCAGATCACCTCCACCCCCATCATCGTGGCCAACGCCATCAAGCGGCACCTGATCAACTACGGCGCCAGCTACGGCATCGAATATGACGACGTGCGGCTGGACACCTGCATCAAAAAGCTGATGGACATGGCCATCAACACCGGTTCTGACGACTGGGTGGTGAACGCCCGTCCCATTTTCATGACGGAACTGAACATGACCCGCTCCATGGTGATGCAGGCCGCTCTGATGCGCGATTTGTGGACGTACCTGAACACCATTAAATGGGGCGGCAGCCAGGAGATCCAGATGGGTGTGGGCCAGTCCATTACCCTGCTGACGCCCATTTCCGTGGTGCGTTACGTAGGCGCCCTGAACAGCACCGGCATCGTCTGGAACCCCAATATCATCGATTCCATCGTGTCCCCGGAGGGCGAGATCCTCTCCCAGCGGGCGGCAACCCAGTTCAACGTGCTGGAAACCGCCAAGCCCTATATGCCCTACATTCTCAAGGGGATGGAAGGCGTGGTGGATGAAAGCGGTAC
This sequence comes from uncultured Eubacteriales bacterium, assembly GCA_902773895.1. Taxonomy (GTDB): domain Bacteria; phylum Bacillota; class Clostridia; order Christensenellales; family Aristaeellaceae; genus RUG563. The sequence continues at coordinate 6,388 of CACYGB010000024.1, read as the reverse complement.
TGCCGCCAAGTTCTTCAGAAAATGGAAGTACAAGGCCACGGAGGTCATGTGCGGAAAAACGGGAACGTCCCAGGTCACCATCGGCGGCATCAAGCTGGACCTGGAGAACAATGGCTGGTTCGTTGCCATGACCCCCAAGGAGGAGCCGGAAATCGCCGTGGTGTCCTTCGTGCCCAACGGCTTCTCCGGCGCGTACACCGTATCCGCGGCCAGGGACTTTATCGAATTCTATCTGGATGAAAAGGCCAAGAAGGAAGTGGAGATCGTGCTGCCCGGCGGCAACACGCTGACGCCCTGACGGCCCTGCGATCCGATTGCATGAGGAAAGAAAATGGGTAAGATTTTTGCGATCATGTCCGGCAAGGGCGGCGTGGGGAAAAGCACCGTTTCCGCCGCCCTGGCGGAATACTACGCCCGGCAGGGGCAATCCACCGTGCTGCTGGACGGCGATACCGGGCTGCGCTGCGCCGACCTGATGCTGAACGTGCAGGACCGGGTGCTGTATGACCTGGGCGACGTGGCGGAAAAGAATTGCACGGTGCAGCAGGCCCTGGTGCAGGCGGATGAACGGCTGTTCCTGCTGGCGGCGCCGCAGCTGATGAAGGCGTCGGACCTGAAGGCCAAGGACGTGGGCCGGATCATTACCGCCCTGGCCGAGGAAAAGGACGTGGTGATCCTGGACGCGCCGGCGGGCGTCGGCAGGGGACTGAAAAACCTGCTGGGCGCCGCCGCGGAGCCGGTGATCGTGGCCACGCCGGACGACGTGTCCGTCCGGGATGCCGAAAAGCTGGGCGCCCTGCTGAACGAACGGGATGAACCGCGTCCCGGCATCGTGTTCAACCGGGTCAGCCCTCGGCTGATCCGCCAGGGCCAAATGACGCCGCCGCAGGCGCTGGCCCAGGCGCTGGATATGCCGCTGCTGGGAATCATGCCCGATTGCCCCAGCGTATACCGGGCGCTGCTGCGCCATCAAAGGGTGCTGGACTGCGGCGATGAAGCGTGGACCCAGGCCGTGACGGCGCTGGCCAAACGGCTGATGGGCCAGGAAGCGCCGCTGCCGGAGTACCGTCCCAGCGCCATCCTGCGCTTTTTTCACCGGGGAGGTGATTGATCCATGATGACGGAAACCAGGCGCCGCTCCCAGGCGCATTTTGACTGGCCGCTGCTGCTGGTTGTGTACATGCTTTCCATATTCGGCATCCTGTGCATCACCATGGCCACCTATGATCCTGATCTGAGCGCTGAAGTGCCGCTGCTGAACAAGATCCTCAATTCCCGTTCCGGCATGTGGCAGTCCATTTTCCTGTTGGTGTCTCCTGTGGTCATTTTCGTGATCATGGCCATCCCCACCGACCTGTTCCGGGCCCGCGCACGCCTGGCGTACGTGGCGGTGCTGGGCCTGCTGGTGGTCACGCTGATCGCCGGCGAAGTGTCCAACGGCCTGAAGGGCTGGATGAAGTCCAACATTCTGGGCCGTTCCATCCAGCCCAGCGAATTTGCCAAGCTGTCCATCCTGCTGATGCTGGCCCGGTATCTGAGCCGGTTCGAAAAGCCCATGAGCCGTTTCAAGGAGTTCATGACGGTGATGCTCATTGTGGGCATCCCGTCCCTGGTGGTGCTGGCCCAGGGCGAAACGGGCACGGTCATCGTGATCGTGTTCATGTTCATGACCATGATCTATTTCGCCGGCGCTGATTTCCGGCTGATCCTGGGCATTGTGATGGTTGGCGTGGTGGGCATCGGCGTGATCGTGGGCTACGCCCTCATGTCCGAAACCACGGACTACCGTATCCTGCGCCTACTGGCGTTCCTGGACCCGCAGAAGTACCAGGAAACCGGCGGCTACCAGATCCTGCAGGCCCGCCGCGCCATCGGTTCCGGCGGGGTGACGGGGGTTGGCACCTTCGTGCTGGGCAGCTGGACCACGCTGGGCTACGTGCCCGAATCCTCCACCGACTCCATTTTCACGGTGGTGGGCGAATCCTTCGGGTTCGTGGGCTGCGTGGGCGTGCTGCTGGCCTATTTCTTCCTGATCATCCGCATGATTTACCTGGCTCGGTTCACCCAGGATAAATTCGGCCGGCTGGTGATCATCGGGGTCATGGCGATGCTGTTCTTCCATGTGTTCCAGAATATCGCCATGTCCATGGGCATCATGCCCATCACCGGCATTCCGCTGCCGTTCCTGAGCTACGGCGGTTCCAACTTCATTACCAACATCGCCGCCATCGCCCTGGTTTTGAACGTGACCCGCGGCCGCAGCGCGGCGACGCTGAACACCCTGCAGTCGCCCAGCCTGAGCTGATTGGGCACCAAAAAAAGAGACTTCCTGCTGTGAGGAAGCCTCTTTTTATTCTGCTTATTCCACGGTGACGGATTTGGCCAGGTTCCGGGGTTTATCCACATCGCGGCCCTGGGCCACGGCCATGTGATAGGCCAGCAGCTGCATGGGCAGCATCACCAGCAGGGGCAGCAGCAATTCGTCGGCGTCCGGCACGGTCCACACGATGTCCGCCTCCCGTGCGGCGCGCTCGGCAAAGCGCTGGGGACATACGCAGATGGTTTCCGCGCCACGGGCCTTGGTTTCCCGCAGGTTGGACAGCGTTTTTTCCAGCAGGCTTTCCTGGGTGCAGATGGCGATCACCGGGGTTCCGTTGTTGATCAGGGCGATGGGCCCGTGCTTCAATTCGCCTGCGGCGTAGGCTTCGCAGGGCAGATAGGAGATTTCCTTGAATTTCAGCGCCGCTTCCATGGCCAGGGAATGATCCATGCCCCGGCCGATGAAGAACATCAGCTTTTCGTGCATGTGCCGGTCGCAGTACTGCTGCAGGTAGGCCTGGTTTTTCAGCAGCGATTCCATTTTTTCCGGCAGTTTGGCCAGGCCGTCCAGCAGCTCTTTGGCCCGCTCCCGGGTCAATTTGCCCTTGCGCAGGCCCAGGTCCATGGCCATCAGCAGCAGCGTTTCCACCTGGGTGATGTAGGCTTTGGTGCTGGCTACGGCGATTTCCGGGCCGGCATAGGTCAGCAGAGAACGGGATACCGTACGGTCCAGCGTGCTGCCCAGGGTATTGGTCAGCGCGGCGGTGTGGGCGCCCATTTCCATGGCCTGGCGCAGGGCGGCCAGGGTATCGGCGGTTTCGCCGCTCTGGCTGATGGCTACCACGGCTTCGTTGGCGTGGGGGAACAGCTTGCGGTAACGGTATTCGCTGGCGATGTGGGCGGCGCTTTCGGTGTCGGCCAGCTGGGCAAAGTAATAAGCCCCGGCCATGCCGGCGTGGTACGCGGTACCGCAGGCGATGAAGTTGACCAGATCCGGCGCGCCGGGCAGCATTTCCTGCAGGCCGTCGGGGCCGCAGTAGGCGGACAGGGTCTTGCGCACGGCATCGGGCTGCTCAAAGATTTCCTTCAGCATGAAGTGGGCAAAGCCGCCTTTTTCGGCCGCCGCGGCATCCCAGCTGACGTGCAGGGGAGCAGGCGTTTTGCGCGCGCCCAGATCGTCGAACACTTCAATGCTGCCGCGCTTGAGCACGGCAATTTCCCGGTCCTCCAGGATCAGCACGTCCCGGGTGTGGGGCAGGATGGCGGGAATATCGGATGCCAGGAACATTTCCCCCTGGCCTACGCCCACCACCAGCGGGCTGCCCAGCCGCACGCAGTACAATACGTCCGGTTCGCTTTCACACAGCACTGCCAGGGCGTAGCTGCCGCTGAGCATGCGGATGGCCTGCTGCAGCGCGGCCATCATGTCGCCCCGGTACAGGGTGTGGATCAGGTGGGCCACCACCTCCGTGTCGGTCTGGCTGACGAACACGCATCCCTGAGCCTCCAGGTGGCGGCGCAGGGCGGCATGGTTTTCAATGATGCCGTTGTGCACGATGGCGATGTCGCCCTTCACGTCGGTGTGGGGATGGGCGTTCAGGTCCGTAGGCTCCCCGTGGGTGGCCCAGCGGGTATGGCCGATGCCGATGGAGCCGTGCAGCGGGCTGGCGTCCGTCAGCTGCTGCAGCTTGTCAATGCGGCCGGCGCATTTGCGAACGGATATTTTCTGCTGCTGCATCACGGCGATGCCGGCGCTGTCATAGCCCCGGTATTCCAGCCGGCGCAGGCCGTCAAGCAAAATAGGCTGGGCTTCCTGATTCCCGATGTATCCGACAATTCCGCACATAAAAACCTCCGAAAATTGCAAAATTTGTGATAAATCAATCAAATTAACAAAAAAATTGATTGAACGATCTTATTATATGATTGATTTCGGGGCTTGTCAAGCATTTCCGTAAAAGATACGGGCTGACCGTTCTTTTCCAGGGTCACGCAGACGCGTCTGCCGCCTTCCCAGGGAACGGCAGCGCCGGAAATGCCGACGGCGTCACCTGCGCGGACGGTCTGGCCGCTGCGCACGGACGCTTCCTTCAGCCCGCGGTATAAGACGCGCGTGCCGCCTCCGGCGTCCAGCGTCAGCACGCCATCATTCCATGTGACCGTGCCGCTGAACGCGGCGCGCACCGTTTCGCCGTCCGCTGCCGCGAAATCCACGGCGGAATGGGGCAGCCACAGGCTGGATTCCGGAAAATAGACCGGTTCCGCGCTGAAAGGCTGCAGCACCAGACCCGGCACCGGCCGGATGGGCGATAGCGGAGCGGCGGTCCCGTCTGCAAGGCGCTGGCTTTCGTCGGACAGCGCCGGGGTGCCGGGCGTGTCCGGCTTTTTTGCCCAAACCGCCGAAAAAATGATCACCGCGGCGCACAGCAGCGCCAGCAGATAGTCCCCCCAGGTATTCAGCCGCTTTTTCAGCATATGCATCCTCCCGGCGGTATTTTGCCCCGGAAAGCACCGTTCCTTTCATATTTTTGACATTCCTTCCGGGCCATGGTACAATAAAATCTCCATGAAGGTGCGATTGCAAAAAGAAAAGGCATTTTATGCCGTTGAACGGATGAAAGCGAAAGGAAAAACGATGGAGATCAAACAGATCGAAAATCCGGAGGAGAAGCGCCGGGCAGCCCAGAGCATCCTGGAAGCGCTGCAGGATTGGTTCGGGGTAGAGGAAAGCCGCGAGCGGTATATCCGCGAAAGCGCGGGACAGCTCTTTCTGGCCGCATGGGACGATGGCCAGCCTGTGGGCTTCCTGTGCCTGAAGGAAACGGGCCGCGCCACGGCGGAGGTGGCCGTGATGGGCGTAAAGCAAGCATATCACCGGCAGGGCATCGGCCGGATGCTGATGAACGGCGCCAAGACGCTGGCCCGGCAGCAGGGGTACCATTTCCTGCAGGTGAAAACGGTGCAGATGGGCAAATACCCTGATTATGACGATACCAACCGCTTTTACCTGAGCCAGGGCTTTGAGGAATTTGAAGTGTTCCCCATGCTGTGGGACGAGCAGAACCCGTGCCAGGTGTACGTGACGGCGCTTTAAAGGAGTGGGAAAATGGGTTTGCCTGTGCTGGACAATCATGATCCCCGCATCCGGTATTTTGAACTGCTGCTGAAGGGGGATTTGGCCGGAATTCCGGAGCAGCCGCTTCCCGCAGGCTATCGCTTTGCATTTTATCAGCCTGGGGACCGGGACGTCTGGATTGCTATCGAGCAAAGTGCCCGGGAGCTGAATTCCCGGGAACAGGGTCTGGAGGTCTGGCAGCGGTACTACGGCCGCCGGGAAGCGGAGCTGCCGAACCGGATGTGCTTTGTGGAAAATGAAGCGGGGGAAAAGGTGGCCACCGCCACGGCGTATGAAGATGTGTTCGGCCGGGATACATCCGGCGACGGCTGGCTGCACTGGGTGGCCGTCCGTCGGCAGGACCAGGGAAAGGGGCTGTCCAAGCCGCTGATCACCCACACGCTGGCGGTGATGCGAAGTATGGGCTATAGTCGGGCCAAAATACCGACGCAAACCACCACCTGGCTGGCGTGTAAGGTGTATCTGGATCTGGGTTTCCGTCCCATTTCGGAAAACCTGATTCACAGCCGGGACGGATGGCGAATCATCAAGCGCCTGACCGGGCATCCGGCCCTGGGGGAACTGGACGCGGCAGCGGATGAGGAAGTGCTGTATCCCGAAACGGGGAAGTAGGGCCAGGGAGCACACCGGGCGCTGCCCGGCCATCGCCGGTTGCGGATGGTGCACGGCTGCAATTTCCAGTAGTGTTTCGCAGCGGCAGGGGGAACGCTGGGGCGCTGCCCCAGACCCCGCCGGGGAGGAGGTTCCTCCCCGGACCCCGCCGCTTGCGGATGGTATAAGACTTGTTTTCCAAGCAGTGAACCGCAGAAACAAAGAAAACGAAGACATGCCGCTTCCGGGCAGGCCGACTTTGCCGGCCCGCCTGTGCGCAAGCGCACAGGGGAAAACAGCGGGGATTTCCGGAAAAACGAACAAGCTCGTTTTTCGGAAATC
>CACYGB010000023.1 GCA_902773895.1 uncultured Eubacteriales bacterium | reverse complement strand
GAATTTCCCGGTTATACCGGAGATTGAGCACCAGTCCCACGACTGCCGCAATGCACTGTCCGAGAACCGTAGCGTAGGCCGCGCCCGCGACGCCCATGGCAGGGCATCCGAGCAGTCCAAAAATCATGATCGGATCCATGATGATATTGACCACCGCGCCGGTCAGCTGCGATACCATGCTGTACATCGTCAGTCCAGTGGACTGCAGCAGCCGCTCAAAGGTGACCTGAAAATACGCCCCCGCCGAGATGGTCATCACAATCCCCAGATACTGGCAGCCGTACTCCAGAATTTCCGGGTCACTGGTCTGCGACGCGATAAAGGGCCGGACCACCGTGAACCCGAGCACCAGTGTCACCAGTGCGCTCAAAATCGCAAGGAAAATGCCGTTGTCAGCCGCCTTGTCCGCCCGGTCAAACCGCTTTTCTCCGAGCGAGCGCGACAGAAGCGAATTGATACCGACGCCTGTGCCCGCCGCCACGGAGATGATCAGATTCTGCATCGGAAACGCCAGCGTGACCGCCGTCAGCGCCCCCTCCGAAAGTTTTGCGACGAAGATGGAGTCCACGACGTTGTACAGTGCCTGTACGAGCATGGAGATCATCATCGGTACCGACATATTGATGATCAGCGGTTTCACAGGCATGACGCCCATCTTGTTTTCTTTGTTTATCTTGCTTTCTTTACTTTCTTCGCTTTTCCGACTCCCTTTGCTTTCCTTGTTTTCCCCGTTGCCCATCCATATATCCTTTCCCATTACATCATCTCTGTCATTCCGCCGCCGACTGCCAGAAACTCCGACAGTGCGTGCACCGGCGTTCCGTCCCGTTTCACCGCGGGATGCGCATGGCAGAGCGAATTGTAGATTGCCTCCTCCACCGCCTCCGCTGCCGGTGTGAACACCTCGTTGATCCGCTCCTCCGGGAAGAGGCGGATCGTCCGGAAGGATCCCGCATGACCGCTGCCGCTTCCCATGCCGTCCGGTTCCTCCCCGAGGTAATTTCCGTTGGTGAAACCAATCACGACGTACCCTGTTCCGAGGAACGACCCCGTGCGCACAAGTCCGACCTCCGCCCGCCGGATCACCCGGCCGAGCTGCCGCGCCGACAGCGGCAGATCCGTTCCGATCACCATCATGATCGAGCCGACATCTGGCGTGGAAAACGAGGCTTCACCCGCCGCGCCGCGCTTTGCCTCTGCGGCTCTCCTGCGCAGCGTCCGCTCGATCTCCCGACCAACCGGCTCCCCGCAGATCATCAGATTCTTCAGACTTCCAAAATTCGACTGCACCAGCGCGCCGATCGTGTAGCTCTGCCCGCCGAAGCGGATGACGCGGGAAGCCGACCCGATGCCTCCCTTGAGGTCACAGCAGATCGTTCCCCGCCCGGCGCCGACATCTCCCTCGGCAAAATCCGGTCCGTCCGTCTCAGCCGCCCGGATAGCCGCGAGAACCTGCTCCGCGCCGACTGCCCGCTGCGCGATGTCGCTGATCTCCGAGTCATTCGTCTCCCCGACCAGGCAGTTCACACTCCGGACCTCCCTGCCGCGGGCTGCTTCGGTCTGCAGGACATAACCCACCAGCGCATCCTGCACCCGTCCGACATTCAGCGTATTCGTGAGCGCGATCGGAGACTCGAGGCAGCCAAGCTCCTGCACCTGAATCGTGCCGCTCGTCTTCCCGTATCCATTGATGACATGGACCGCCGCCACAGGTTTTCTTTCATAGGCGCTGCCCTCACAAGGCAGAATCACCGTCACGCCGGTGTGCAGATCGCCCTCGTCCAGCGTGGCGTGCCCCACGGCGACGCCCGGCACGTCGGTGATCTCCGAAGACGTGCCGCCCGCGCCCGTCGACCACCTCGACGCTGCGGGCCCGGAGGCCCACGAGCAGGCGCCAGCCGCGCCACGAGGGCCCCGCCAGGTAGAGGACCCCGTCCACCTCGACGCGGCCGTCCCTGTCGGCCGTCCTCGGCACCCATCGCACCGCGTCGAAGCGCGTGGCGGGCAGCGGCAGCATGGCCGACTGGTCCTCGGCGAACATGTCGCACACGGGCCTGCCCGTGCGGTAGTGGGGCTCGGCGAGCAGCGCGTCGCAGCGGGCGAGCAGGTGCGCGTTGAGCTCGGAGACCGTCGAGGCGACCGGCAGCGGCACCATCATGTTGCGCCGCAGGAACCCCACGGCGTTCTCCACCGAGCCCTTCTCGTGCCCGGAGTGGGGGTTGCAGTACTTGGTGCGCATGCCGGTGTGCGCCCGGAAGGCCGAGAACAGCGACGACTCGCGCACGACGCCGGCGACCCGCCTGCCGGCCTCGGTGGCGTTGTCGAGCACGGCCTCGGGCGGCACGCCGCCGACGTGGTCGAACACGGTCATGAGGCCGTCGACCAGGCACTCGCCGCGCTCCGACTCGCACATCACGCAGAACCGCGCGTTGGAGTGCGGCCAGCTGACGGCCAGCTCGTGCAGCTCCACCTCCTCGCCGGCGACGACGGCGCTCGCGTGCCCGTAGTCGACCTGGCAGGTTCCGCACGGCCACTCCAGCTCGAGGAACCCCTCGGAGGGCCCGTGGGCGTGCTCCCGCCTCCACTCGCGCACGAAGCGCTCGACGGTCGCGAGCGACCCGCCGTACCCCAGCTCCGAGACCAGCCTGTCGTACACGCGCCTGGCCGTGTGCCGCTGCCTGCGAGGCCTGTCGCGGTCGCCCTCGAGCCACGACCGCACCGCCCGCGCGTACGGCTCCATCGTCGGGCTGGTCCTCGGCCTCGCCACGGGCGGCTCGGGCGAGAAGTCCCCCTTCGAGGCGTACTTGGCCACGGTGTTCACCGCGTCGCGCACCGCGTTGGAGGTGATGGTGGCGGCGGTGATGGCGTCCACGGTGTTGTCGCCGGGGGTGCCGCCTGTTTTAATGACGGAGACAGGGGTTTTCTTCCCGGCAAACTGGCTTTGGAACGCGGGTTCCTTGGCCTTGGCGCCCAGGCCGGCGGTTTCGGCAAAGTCGCTGCCGCCCACGGAAATGCCCGTCAGAACCAGGTCGGGGTCCAGGCCCACAGTGACTTCCACCGGCCCCTTGTAGCCCTTCACGGTGATCTGGCTGACATAGCCCACCACTTTTTCGCCGGCCGTGAACTGGTCCACAAAGGCGCTTTCCTGCGCCCGGGCGCCCAGACCGGCGGTTTCGGCAAAGCGGCCGTCGCCGATTGTCAGGGTGGAGATGGTGTCGCCGTCAAAGGTGGCGGTCACCTGCACGGGGCTGGCAAAGCCCTGGGCTTCGCCGGTAAAGGCGGCGTCGGAGGGCGCGGCCTTGTACTTTTCGTACGCGGCGTTGATGGCGTCCACCACGGCGGTGGAGGTGATGGTGGCGCCGGCGATGGCGTCAATATCCCCCAGCGTCAGGGGCACGGCCTTTCCCTTGGCGGATTGCAGCCCGGCATTGGCCCAATCCACCGGCGCGCCTTCGGCCAGCGTCAGCGCTTGAAAGGTGTCCGCTTCGGGCAGGGCAGCCTTCCGGGCAGCTTCCGCCTGGAGGAGCGCCTGCTCGGCAATGGGATCCTTGGTCAGGGCGTAGGTGCCGCCCAGGGCGAGACCTGCCACCAATGTGATGATGAGCAGTACCGCCCAGCCAGGAAGTTGTTTCTTCACTTGTTCTGTCCTCCTTGCTCCGTTTCCCGCGGGGGAAACGCAGTTTCTTCTTTATGCGCCGGATTCCTCCGGCAGCAAAGGGCCTTCCCGGGCCCCGGGACAACAAAAATCAAATATCCGGCGTGTCCGGCGCGGCGGTGGCGCCGGGAACCACCAGCTGCAGTTCCACCTGATTGGGCAGGCAAAGCACGTAGGGCCCCAGGATGCGCCGGGTGTAGTTTTCCACGGTCACTTCCCCCTGGCCGATGCACAATTGATTGTCGCACGTGGAGGAATGCATACGGAAGCCTTCGGGAGTCAGATGGATCACGTTGGTTTCACCCGTTTCCTGGGCGATGGTCACGTCCCTTTCTTCGTCCAGCGGCTCGATGGCGTACAAGCGTCCCTTGACAGAAATGAACAGAAAGGCTTTTGCGTCCTTTTTCCCTTCCGTGTCCGGCGCGGGATCGGCCGTGGCGGCAGGAAGAGACGGCTGGGCACCGCGGCCCAGGAGCCCAACGATCAAAACGACAAGGATTACCGCCAAAGCGGCGAAGATCACCACAAGATTTTTTTTCAGGCTGACCGGGGGTTGCTGCATGCTGGTCTCCTTTTACGGGGTATTCTGCATATTCCGGGAATACCGGGCGAAGCCTTCGGTGGCCAGGATGGTGCCGTCCGGCTCCACCCACATGGCCTCCACGCCCGGCATACTGTCGATGATTTTCTTTCCTTCTTCGTAAGGCAGGATGAACAGGGTGGTGCTCAGGTAGTCCGCCAGCAGCGAGCTTTCACACACGATGGTGACGGAAACCATTTTTTCGGAGGGCATCAGCGTGTCCGGGTCGATGATGTGGTGGTACTTTTTGCCGTCCACCACATAAAAGCGCCAGTAATCGCCGCTGGTGACCACTGTCAGATCATGCACCTGCAATACGTCCAGGATGTCGGTGCCCCCGGCGGCCACCACGGCGGCGTCCGCTTTGGGGTCCTGTACGCCCACGTTCCAGGCCGTCCGGCCGTCCATGGGCGCGTTGCCTGTATATACGTTGCCCCCCAGGCTCAGCAGGAAGGAGGGCATATCCCGCATCAGGTCCGGCAGCACCAGGTCGGCGGCGTAGCCCTTGGCCACAGCCCCCAGATCCAGGCGCAGCAGCGGATCGGCAAAATACACCGTACGGCTGTCTTTGTCCAGCACCAGGTCGTCAAAACGGGTATGCCCGGCAGCTTCCGAAAGCAGTTCGGCAGGCGGCAGCTGGGCGTTTTCCGGATGATTGATGCCTTCCGTGCGGTAATCGTGCCAGATTTTCAGCACCGCGCCCATGGCGATGTTGGTTTTCCGGCATCCCTGCTGCCATTGATCCCGGCACCAGATGAGCAGGTCGAAAAACACCTGGGGCACTTCCACCGGCGCCTGGGCGGCGTGCTCGTTCACATAATACAGGTTGTGCAGATCTCCGTAGGCGTTGTAGCCGTCAAAAATACGGTTGTATTCCCGCAGCTGTTCCACGGTCCGGTCCGTCACCCGGGTGAATTCCTCCTGACTGGCGGCAAAGCCCATCAGGATGACCTCGGTGTCGAACAGATCATATTCCCGGCGGGAATACCGTGTTGCGTCCGGCGCGGAAACGGCAGGCGCTGCGGCAGTTGGCGACGCGGCAGGCGCGCTTTTTTCCGCTGTGCTTTCACAGCCGCCCAAAGGCAGGATCAGCGCGCAGAAAAGCAAAAAGGCAAGCAATCGGGAGCCAAACTTCATTTTGTTCCTCCGGTGGGATATGGGAGATCATGGCGCCGCTGAGCAGATACGCCAAAAATAGCGGCGTTTTCTCTATCCGATTTATTATATCAAAGATACGCATCCTGCACAAGATGCATTTTTGATTAGACCCCTTACAAATGATTGAACTTTTTCAAGTATTTTCATATCCGTGACGAATATGAACTTTCTGTTTCAACGCTTGCCGGAAATCTGTTCTTCGTGTATACTGAACCTGCATATTATGGTTTTTATTTAATTGGAAGAAAAGGAGCAGGCGTATGGCGCTTCTGATTTTTCTTTTCTGGGTGGCCCTCAACGGGCGCGTCACCTGGGAAATCGTTTGGCTGGGCGCGGCGATCACCGTTCCGGCCATGATTTTTTTATGCAAGTGCTGCGACTGGTCCCTGAAACGGGAGAAGGCGCTGTACCGGGCCGCGCCGCTGATGCTGGGCTATGCCGGCACGGTGATCGTGGAGATCGTCAAGGCAAACCTGGCCCTGTGCCGTCTGGTGTACGGGGGAAAGCCCGACGCGGTGGTGCGCCGGATCCCCACGCAGCTGAAAAGCCGCCTGGCCCGGATGGTGCTGGCCAATTCCATCACCCTGACCCCCGGCACCGTCACGCTGCAGTGCCGGCCCGGGGAACTGGTGGTGCACTGCCTGACGCCGCGCATGGCCCAGGGGCTGGAGGATACGGTGTTTGAAAGAAAACTGAGGAAGATCGAGGACGTGCTGCATGGATAAGGTTTACGGGATTCTGATGCAGGGGGCGCTGATCGTGCTGGGCTTGTGTCTGTTCGCGTGCCTGTTCCGCGCGGTACGCGGGCCGTCCACGGCGGATAGGATCATCGCCGTCAACATGACCGGCACGGTGACCATCATGATGATCATCCTGCTGGCGCTGATGCTGAAGGAAGGCTACCTGGTCGACATCGCGCTGATTTACGCCATGCTGTCTTTCCTGGCGGTGGTGCTGCTGTGCCGGATCTATATCGGCATTGCCTGGGCGAAAAAGGAGGGAAAGCCCCATGGCTGAATGGCTGCGTCTTATTTTGTTCGCCCTGCTGCTGATCGCCGGGCTGATCATTCAGCTGACGGCGGTGCTGGGTGTGAACCGCTTTCATTATGTGCTGAACCGCGTCCATGCCGCCGGCATGGGGGACACGCTGGGGCTGATGCTTCTCTGCCTGGCGGCCATCGTGTACGCGGGGGCGGACTGGATCGTGCTGAAAATCGTTCTGATCGTCGCTTTTTTCTGGCTTACCAGCCCGGTGTGCAGCCATCTGCTGGGCAGGCTGGTGCAGGAAACGGATGAGAAGTTTTCTTCGGAGGCGAAGCTATGGAAATCCTGAATGGGATGCTGCTCCTGTTCATCCTGGTGTGCGCGGCGGCGGTGAGCCGCACGAAAAGCCTGCTGTCCGCCGTGATCATTTTTATGGCCCAGGGGCTGGCCGTAAGCGTGGTGTGGATCCTGCTGCGTTCGCCGGATCTGGCCATCACGGAGGCGGCGGTGGGCGCCGGCATCACCTCCATCCTGATGTTCATCGCGCTGAAAAAAATCCATGCCATCGAGGAGGAACGGAAGCAGGATGAAAAAGAAAGCTGATCCCTTCCGCGCCCTGAAAAGCTGGATCGAAAACGGCGACGACGCCCTGGACCTGGAAATCCAGGAAGAAATGGACGACGAGGCCACCCCGGCGCTGACGGAAGAAGCGGGGAGAAAGCGGGAAAAGAAAAAGCGGGATCCCGTTCGGGCGCGCCGCCGTCTGGAGGGCGGCTACGCCGTGGCGGCGGTGCTGGTGTGCCTGGCGCTGATCGGGGCGCTGGTGTACGCGGCTTTGCAGCTGCCCGCCTTTGGCGGCGCCGATACCCTGGTGGACAGCGAGGTATCCGCCTTTTATGTGGAGAACACGCTGAAGGAAACCGGCGCTGTGAACATCGTCACCGGCATCATCCTGGATTACCGGGGCTTTGACACGCTGGGGGAAAGCCACGTGCTGTTCATCGCCGTGTGCACGGTGCTGCTGCTGCTCAGCATCCGGGGGGACAAAAACGCCGATCGTATTGCCCGGGAGGAAGCCTTCGACCGGCACTTTGAACCCCGGGACGACGAGGTGCTGCAGGGCGCGGCCCGCATCCTGACGCCGCTGGTGCTGGTGTTCGGGCTGTACATCATCGCCAACGGCCATCTGTCGCCGGGCGGCGGCTTTTCCGGCGGCGCCATCCTGGGCGCGGGGTTGATTCTGTACCAGAACGCCTTCGGCTACCGGAAAACAGAACGGTTTTTTACCTACCGCACGTTCAAATGGGTGTCCCTGGCGTCGCTGCTGTTTTATTCCTTGGCCAAGGGCTACCACTTTTTCACCGGGGCCAATCACCTGGAAAACGGCATTTCGCCGGGCACGGCGGGCAACATCCTGTCCGGCGGGCTGCTGCTGCCGCTGAATTTCGTGGTGGGCTGCGTGGTGGCATGCACCATGTATGCCCTGTACACCATGTTCAGAAAGGGGGATTTCTGATGCTGGAGATGCTGGAACGCCATATGGATGAAGTAACGGCGCTGGTGCTGTTCGGCATCGGGTTCACCACCCTGCTTCTGAACAAAAACCTGTTTAAGAAAATCATCGGGTTTTCCATGATGGACAGCGGGATTTACCTGTTCCTAGCGTCCTACGGGTACATCGAATCCCGGGTGGCGCCGATTTACGAAGGCGGCATCACCGATCCCCGCCATTACGGAAATCCCCTGCCGGCGGGCCTGGTGCTGACGGGCATCGTGGTGGGCGTCAGCGTGACGGCCATCATGCTGGGGCTGACGGTGCGCCTGTACCGCCGCTACGGCACGCTGGATATGGATGAAATCGCCGAGTTGGTAAGGAAAGAGGGAAAATGATGAGGATGCTTTGGTGGCAGAATATCCCCCTGTTCCTGATCGTGGCGCCGCTGATGGGCGCGGTGGTCTGCTCGGCGCTGAAGGAAAAGGCGGCCCGGGGCGTAATGACGGCCCTGAGCGCGCTGACGGTTTGCGGCATGGCCCTGGTGCTGGCGTTTACGGCGGCGCGGCAGGAAAGCTGCGTGTACCCCATGGGGGAAGTGGGCGCGCCCTTTGGCAACGAGCTGCGCTTCGGCGCGGTGGAGGGTATCGCGGGCCTGGGCTTTTCCCTGGTGATCCTGCTGTCGGTGCTGGGCGGCTGGCGCTCCCTGACGCGGGATGTGCCGGAAAACAAACGGCACCTGTACGCCGCCATGGTGTGCCTGCTGACCGCGGCCATGAGCGCCATGGTGTTCACCAACGATTTGTTTACGGCCTATGTGTTCATCGAAATCACCACCATCGCTTCCTGTGCCCTCATCAGCGCCACCGATCACGGCCGCACCCTGTTTGGCGCGGCCCGGTACATGCTGATGAACCTGCTGGGCAGCGGGCTGTTCCTGCTGGGGGTGTCCACGCTCTACTGCCTGACCGGGCATCTGCTGTTTCCCCAGCTGCAGGAAAGCGTGAAGGATCTGCTGGACAGAGATAAGTACCTGACGCCGCTGTATCTTTCCTTTGTGCTGATGACGCTGGGGATCGCCATCAAAAGCGCCCTGTATCCTTTCCACACCTGGCTGCCCAACGCGTATGCCAGCACCACGCCCACATCCAGCGCCCTGCTGTCGTCGCTGATCTCCAAAATGTACATTTTCCTGCTGATCAAGATCTTCTTCCGGGCAGCAGGCGCCCAGGTGTTTGACCGGGACATCCGCAATTTCCTGCTGGGCTTTGCGGTGGCCGGCATGGTGCTGGGTTCGGTGGACGCCATTGTGGAGCGCCATCTGAGCCGGATGGTGGCCTATTCCTCCGTGGCGCAGATCGGCTATATTTTCCTGGGCATTTCCCTGGGCACGGAGGCGGGCATGGCGGCAGCCCTGTTCCATATGCTGGTGCACGCCGCGGCCAAATGCATGCTGTTCCTTTCCGCCGGCAAGCTGCGGGAGGTATCCGGCATGGGCGACGGCTTCCGGGATGTGCGGGGTGCGGGCTTCCGCGCGCCGCTGGCCGGGGCGGCTTTTGCGGCGGGCGCTTGTTCCCTGGTGGGCGTGCCGCTGCTGGGGGGCTTTCCGTCCAAAATATATCTGGCGCAGGCGGGCATTGCCCTGGGCGGCTGGCGCATGGGGGTGGTGCTGGCGGCGCTGGCGGTGAGCACGGCGCTGCACGTGATGTACATGCTGCGCACCGCCGTTTTGCTGTATGCCGGGGACGGGGACGCGCGGCGGCCGGAAAAAAGCCCCTTGCGGAAGGACCCCTGCTTTACCGCCGCCATGCTGGCGCTGCTGGGGCTGAACGTGCTGCTGGGCATTGGCAGCCGCCCGATTATGGAAGCCATTTTGCAGGGAATCGCCCTGTTTTCCTGATTCATACGGATGGAGGATATCAATATGCTGAATTTGCTGCTGGTTCTGCCGGTGTTCCTGCCCATTGTGCTGGCGCTGCTGTGGCGCGGGCTGCGCCTGAAAGGGAAGGCGCTGAACGCGGCTTCGCTTTTCACCATCACGCTTTCCGCTTTGCTGGCGGCGGCCAACGCCCTGCTGCCGCAGACGGGGGAAATCACCCTGCGGTGGACGGACATGCTGTCGCTGACACTGCGGGTAGACGGCATGAGCAGGCTCTATCTTTTGCTGATTGCCGTGGTATGGCCCGGCGTGGGGCTTTACGCCACGGAATACCTGGAGCACGACGCCCATCCGGAGCGCTTTTTCCTGTTCTACACCGTCACCCAGGGCATCCTGCATGCCCTGGCCGTCAGCGGCAACCTGGTCACGTTCTATATGTTCTATGAGGCCATGACGCTGCTGACGGTGCCGCTGGTGCTGCACAACATGGATAAGGAAGCGGTGGCCGCCGCCATCAAGTACCTGATTTATTCGGTGATCGGCGCTTCCGCGGCCCTGATCGGCATTTTCTTTGTGGGCAGCGTGGGGGGCACGGGGGATTTTGCCGCGGGCGTTCTGACGGCGGAGCAGCTTTCCGGCAAGGAAGGGCTGTCCCTGGCCATTTTCCTGGTGATGCTGATGGGCTTTGGGGTGAAGGCCGGCATGTTTCCCCTGCACGGCTGGCTGCCCACGGCGCACCCGGTGGCGCCGGCGCCGGCCAGCGCCGTTCTGTCCGGCGTGATCACCAAGATGGGCGTGCTGGGCGCCGTCCGGGTGCTGTACTCCGTGGCGGGCGTACAGCGGCTGCGGGGCACCTGGGTGCAGATGACGCTGCTGGCCCTGTCGCTGATCACGGTGCTGATGGGCTCCCTGCTGGCGTTCAAGGAAAAGAAGCTGAAAAAACGCCTGGCCTATTCCTCCGTCAGCCAGGTGTCCTACGTGCTGTTCGGCCTGTTCACCATGACGGACATCGGCTTTGTGGGCGCCATGCTGCATGTGGTTTTCCATTCCCTGATGAAAAATACCCTGTTCATGGGTGCCGGCGCCATCATCCACAAAACGGGAAAAACCTATGTGCAGGAGATGGACGGCCTGGGCAAAAGGATGCCCTGGACGTACGCCTTCTTCACGGTGGCATCCCTGGGCCTGGTGGGCATTCCGCCCACCGGCGGCTTCATCAGCAAATGGAATCTGGCCGAGGGCGCCCTGGCCACCGGGATTCCTTATAGCTGGGTGGGCCCGGCGGCGCTGCTGGTTTCCGCCGTGCTGACGGCGGCGTACCTGTTTACCATCGTGATCCGCGGCTGCTTCCCGGGGGAGGACTGCGCGCCTGGGCCCCGGTGCGAGGCGGGCTGGCGGATGCTGCTGCCCATGGGGGTGTACAGCCTGCTGATCGTGGGCCTGGGCATGTTTTCCGGCCCCATGATCCAGTTCCTGAACCGGCTGGCTGCCGCGCTGCTGGGATAAGGAGACGAGCATGGAGCTGATGCTGATCTGCACGCTGCTGCCGCTGCTTTCCGGCGCGGCGCTGCTGTTTGTGAATATCCCGGCCAGGAAAACCAGGATGGCCTGTGCCCTGGCGGCCGTTACCCTGACCAGCCTGGCATGCCTTTACACGGTGTTTTCCGGCGCGTCCGGGGAGGCGGCCTTCGCGCTGATGCGCGTGGGGCCCGGGCTGGAATTGCGCTGGCGGCTGGACGGCTGCGGCCGGGTCTACCTGGCGGTGGCGGCGCTGCTGTGGCCGTTTTCCGTGCTGTACGCTGTCGACTACATGCGCCATGAAAAAAGGGAAGGCCGGTTTTTTGCCTGGTATATCTTGACCTATGCCGCGGCGGCGGCCCTGGCGTTTTCGGACAATCTGTTTACACTGTATGTGAATTATGAGTTCCTGACGCTGCTGACTGTGCCGCTGGTGTGGCATGAAAAGGACGAGGAAAGCACCCGGGCCGTGAAAATCTATATGCTCTTTTTGCTGGGCGGCGCGGCCCTGGGCTTTGTGGCCATGATGGGCCTGTCGGCCCTGGGCCTGGGCGCGTTTGACGCCGGCGCGGCGGCAGAAAAATCGGCGTTTGACGTGCTGCGCGTATTGGCGCTGCTGGGGTTTGCAGGCTTTGGCGTCAAGGCGGCGGTGCTGCCGCTTTGCCGGTGGCTGCCCGTGGCGTCGGTGGCGCCGACGCCCGTGACGGCGCTGCTGCACGCGGTGGCGGTGGTGAACGCCGGGGTGTTTGCCGTGGCGCGGCTGCTGTACTGCGTGATTCCGTCAGCGGCAGTGCGCGGTTCCTGGGCGCAGACGGCCATGCTGGCGCTGGCCGCCGCCACGGTGGTGTACGGCTCCGCCATGGCGGTGCGGGAGCAGCACATGAAAAGGCGGCTGGCCTGGTCCACGGTGAGCAACCTGAGCTACATGCTGTTCGGCCTGTGCCTTTTGACCCGGGACGGGGCCACGGCGGGCCTGGCGCACATGGTGTTCCACAGCATGACGAAAATCATCCTGTTTTTCTGCGCCGGCTCCGTCCTGACCCAGACGGGGCGTACCCAGATCCGGCAGATGCACGGCCTGGGCCGCAGCCTGCCGCTGACCTTCGGCGCGTTTACCCTGGCGGGGCTTTCCCTGGTGGGTGTTCCGCCGCTGGCGGGCTTCGTGAGCAAGTATGCCCTGGTCACCGCGGCGCTTTCCCTGGGCGGAACGGAAGCCTGGCTGGGCGCCGTCGCCCTGATCCTTTCGGCTGTCCTGACGGCGGTGTATGTTTTCACCGTGGTGTTTCCGGCGTTTTTCATGAAGCCGGTTCTGCCTGAAGGGGAGCCTGTACGGGAAGGCGGGGCGTGCATGCGCCTGTCCCTGCTGCTTTTGTGCCTGGTGCTGCTGCTGGGCAGCGTGTTCGCGGGCCGGATCATGGCGTATTTGACGGCCCTGGGGGAGGTGCTGCTGCCGTGATGGTGATTGCTTTGCTGCTTTTGCCTCTTGCGGGCGCGGCGGCGGCGCCGCTGTGCGGGCGGAAAAGCGAAAAGGCGCGGGATCTGCTGGTTCGGCTGTTTACGCTGTTTTCCTGCGGCTTGGCGGCGTATCTGGCGTGCACGGTGTGGCGCGGCGGCGCCGCCGTTCTGGACGTGCCGGATTTTTGCGGCCTGGGGCTGCATTTCCGGGCGGATTTTTTCCGGGCGATGTACGTGCTCCTGGCCAGCTTCATGTGGGCCTGCGCGTCGCAGCTTTCCCCGGAATACTTTGCCCATCACCGGGCCAACGGCGGGCGCTACGCCTGCTTTACCATGATCACCCTGTGCGGCGTCACCGGCGTATTTTTGTCCGACGATCTGTACACCGCCTTCGTGTTCTTTGAAATCATGTCCATCGCCTCCTATCCCTGGGTGGCCCACGAGGAAACGCCGGGGGCCATGCGGGCGGCCGCCACCTACCTGGGGGTATCGGTGGCCTGCGGCATGGTGACGCTGATGGGCATATTCCTGTGCTGGAAGGAAACGGGCAGTTTGCTGTTTGCCGACCTGAAAACGCATATGGGGGAGGAACGGGCGGCGCTGCCTGCCGCGCTGATGCTGGTGGGCTATTGCGCCAAGGCCGGCATGTTCCCTTTGCATATCTGGCTGCCCAAGGCGCACCCGGTGGCGCCAGCCCCGGCCAGCGCCCTGCTGTCCGGCATGCTGACCAAAACCGGCCTGTTCGGCGTCCTCGCCATCGGCATGAACCTGATGGGGGAAAGCCGGACGTTCGGCCACGTGCTGCTGGCATTGGGCCTGATCACCATGACGCTGGGGGCCGTGCTGGCGGTGTTTTCGGTGAACCTGAAGCGCACGCTGGCCTGCTCCTCCCTGTCCCAGATCGGGTACATCACGGTGGGGCTTGCCTGCGCCGTGCTGCTGGGCCATCACGGCGGGCTGGCGGCCAGCGGCGCCGTGGGGCACATGGTGAACCATTCGCTGCTGAAGCTGTGCCTGTTTTTGTGCGCCGGCGCGGTGTATATGAACGCCCACACGCTGGATTTGAGCCGGCTGCGGGGCTTCGGCCGGGGCAAGCCGCTGCTGCATGCGGTGTTTTTGCTGGGGGCCCTGGGCCTGGCCGGCGTGCCGCTCCTCAACGGCTATACCAGCAAAACCATGATCCACGAGGGCCTGGTGGAGCTGGCGGAGGAGGTCGAAGGCTTTTCCGTTTACCGTCTGTGCGAATGGATCTTCCTGTTTGCCGCCGGCCTGACCACCGCGTACATGCTGAAATTGTATATCTGCCTGTTCTGGCAAAGGAACCCGGAGGAGGAGCGGCAGAAGGAATACGACGGGATGAACCGCCGGTACCTGACGAAGCGCTCCGCCGTCACGCTGGTTGTGACGGCCCTGCCGCTGCTGGCCATCGGCCTGCTGCCCAATCAGGCGCTGCTGCCCCTGACGGTGCGATGCACGCCGTTCCTGCACCGGGAAGGCGTTGAGCATTTGGCGTTTTTCAGCGGTACCAACCTGCTGGGCGGCGGCGTCAGCCTGCTGATCGGCACGGCGGTGTATCTGTTTGTGGTGCGTTCCTGGCTGTACCGGAAGGAATACGTCAACCGCTGGCCTGCCTGGCTGGATCTGGAGGAGCTGTTCTACCGCCCGGTGTTCTGCCGCTTTCTTCCCTGGCTGGGCACCGCGGCGGCCTCCCTGCTGGACGCGCTGCCCGGATGTAAACTGGTGGCTGTCTGGATCCCATCTGCCGTCACGGCGGTGTTCCGTGCCCTGGACCATCTGATGGACAGCAAGCTGGTGACGCGGTACCTGGCCGGCGTTTGCACGTTCCTGGCCCGGTGCTGCGACCGGCTGCTGGAATGCCGCCTGGTCACCCGGGTGATTCCGGCCGTGCTGACGGCGCTGACCCGGGTGTTTGACGAGCTGGTGGACCATACCATGCTTTTGTTCCGGGAAATTTTCCTGACCAACCGGCAGGAGCTGAACCGATCCAAAAACCACAGCATCTTTACCCGGCTGGCCAGCGCGCTGTCGGAGGGCGGCCACCGCCTGGGCCGACTGCTGCGCCCCGGCCGCTGGCTGCCCCGGAAGGAGGAAACGGACATGCGTTACGGCTCCGCCGTCACCAACGCCGTGTCCTTCGGGCTGCTGCTGTGCGCCGTGGGCATCGTGCTGGCCATCGTCTTTGTGTTCATCCGCATCGGCGCATAGCGCTTGGCTTGACGGATATTTCCACAGCGCGTATAATGGGCATGAAGCGGGGTGATATGCTTGAAGTGGCTGCAAAAAATCGAAGCAAAAATGGGGCGCTGCTATATTCCCCAACTGATGAAATACCTGTGCATCGCCATGCTGGGGGTCTTTATCCTGGATCATGTGCCCATGATCCGCAGCGCGTCGGAACTGCTGTATTTCAATAAGGGGCTGATCCTGGAGGGCCAGGTCTGGCGGCTGGTCACGTTCATTTTCCTGCCGCCCAGCGGCAGCTATCTGTGGATCCTGCTGAACCTGTATTTCTATTTCTTCATCGGGTCGGCGCTGGAAAACGCCTGGGGCAGCCGGCGGTTCAACCTGTATTACCTGATCGGGATCGTGGGCAACATCATCGCCGGCATGATCACCGGCTTTGCCACCAACGCGTACCTGAATCTTTCTTTGACGCTGGCTTTCGCGGTGCTGTATCCCGATATGCAGTTCACCCTGTTTTTTATCCTGCCGGTGAAGGCCAAATGGATCGGCCTGGCCTGGGGCGCGTACCTGCTGTATCAGCTGGCGGTTGTCCCCTGGGCGTGGAAGGTGGCGCTGCTCTTTTCCCTGCTGCCCTTTGTGCTGTTTCACGGGAAGGACGCGCTGCTGCAATGCAAACTGTGGCTGCGCCACGTGCGCTTTTGGATCAATACCAGGAAAAAGTAAGGAGAGAGGAACATGGAGCGGACAAAAGCGATCATCCTGGCGGCGGGAAAAGGCAGCCGCCTGCAAAGCGAACAGGCGGATATTCCCAAGGCGCTGCGCCGGGTAGGCGACAAAACGCTGATCGAGCACGTGCTTTCCGGTATCAGCTTCGTTCAGCCCGAGGACGTGACCATCGTGATCGGCGTGCTGGGCGAAAAAATTCAAGCCTACCTGGGGGAGAGGTACAACTACGTCTGGCAGAAGGAGCAGAAGGGAACGGCCCACGCCATGCTGTGCGCGGAGCCTGCCGCTTCCGGCTTCGACGGCCCGGTGCTGTGCCTGTACTGCGATATGCCGCTGCTGTCCCGGAATACGTATGAACGCATGGTGCGGGAGCATCTGGAGCATCATGCGGCCAACACCCTGCTGGCGGCGAAAATCCATCCGATTCCCGCGTTCGGCCGCCTGATCCGGGATGAACAGGGCGAATTGTGCGACATTGTGGAGGACAGCGCCTGCACCCCGGAACAGAAGCTGATCGACGAAGTGAACGTGGGTATCCAGGTGATGCAGGGCAATATCATGTGGGACGCGCTGAAACGGGTGCGCAACGACAACCCCAAGCACGAGTATTACCTGACCGGCGTGGTGAAGGTGATCCACGACCTGGGCCTGAAGCAGCACGCCGTGGTGACGCCGGACACGCCGGAATACTGGGGCGTGAACACCATGGAAGAACTGGAAAAAGTGGAAGCGTACCTGCGCAGCCACCGGGCCTGACGAAAGGACTGCAAAGCCCCCGGAATTCCAGGATGCCGCTTGCCGGATGGCGGGCGGCGTTTTTTGATGGAATCCACAGGGGAAAATACAGAACAAAAGTTCCCGTATTTCCGCGCCGCGATCTTGCAATCCATGCAGAAAAAAGGTATAATAAACAAGTGCCATTTTGAAGGAGGGAAGCGCCGTGAATCTGCCCCAGCTGCTGGAGAAATTAAAGAATAATCCCGCGTTCATGGAGAACGTGACAGCCTGGCGCACGGTACCGCCGCGGCAGGCTTCCTACGCGCCCTGGCCGGAGGGCATCGACGAACGGCTGCCCTCCGCCCTGGCCCGGCACGGGGTGCAGAAGCTGTACACCCATCAGGCCGCGTGCTTTGCGGCGTCCCAGGCAGGAAAGGACTACGTGGTGGTGACGCCCACCGCCTCCGGCAAAACGCTGTGCTACAATTTGCCGGTGCTGGCGGAAATCCTGAAAAACCCCGACGCCCGGGCGCTGTACCTGTTTCCCACCAAGGCGCTGTCCGCCGACCAGGTCAGCGAATTGTACGAGCTGATCGAGCAACTGCAGGTGGACATCAAAACCTTCACCTATGACGGCGACACCCCGGCGGCGGCCCGGCGGGCCGTGCGGCAGGCGGGCCATGTGGTGGTGACCAACCCCGACATGCTGCACAGCGGCATCCTGCCCCATCATACCCAGTGGGTGAAGCTGTTTGAAAACCTGAAATACATCGTGGTGGACGAAATCCACACCTACCGCGGCGTGTTTGGCAGCAACCTGGCCAACGTGCTCCGGCGGCTTGTGCGATTGTGCGAATTTTACGGCAGCCATCCCCAGTTCATCCTGTGCTCCGCCACCATCCAGAACCCCAAGGAACTGGCGGAAACGCTGATCGGGCGGCCGGTGGAGCTGATCGACAACAACGGCGCGCCCGCCGGGGAAAAGCATTATATATTCTATAATCCCCCCATCGTGAACCGGCAGCTGGGCATCCGCAAGCCCGTTCTGCCGGAAACCCGGCGCATCGCCTCCCTGCTGGTCAACAACGGGGTGCAGTCCATCGTGTTCGCCAAATCCCGCTTGCAGGTGGAGGTGCTGACCCGGCAATTGAAGGAGCTGGTGGCCGACCCCATCGGCAACAGCGGCAAGGTGCGGGGCTACCGGGGCGGCTACCTGCCCCACGAACGCCGGGAAATCGAAAGGGGACTGCGCAGCGGGCAGATCCAGGCCGTGGTGTCCACCAACGCGCTGGAGCTGGGCATCGACATCGGCGCGCTGGAGGCTTGCGTGCTGTGCGGCTATCCCGGCACCATCGCCTCCACCTGGCAGCAATCGGGCCGCGCCGGCCGGCGCAACGGCGTGTCGGTCACCATCCTGGTGGCCAGCAGCAACGCCCTGGACCAGTTCATCGTCACCCATCCCGATTATTTCTTTACCCAGCCGGCGGAAAACGCCCTGCTGAACCCCGATAACCTGTATATCCTGCTGAATCATTTCAAGTGCGCCGCGTACGAACTGCCCTTCAAAGCAGGGGAAACCCTGGGCAACGCCGCCGGCGGCGATGAAATGCTGGAGTACCTGGAGGAAAGCAACATCCTGCACAATGTGGGCGGCACGTATCACTGGATGGCGGAAGATTTCCCCGCCAGTGAAATGAGCCTGCGCACCGCCATGACGGAAAATTTCCTGATCAACGACATCACCGACCCGGCCCATCCCCGGATCGTGGGGGAAATGGACCGGTTCACGGCGCCGATGCTGCTGCATCCCAATGCCATTTACATGCACGAGGGCCAGACCTACCAGGTGGAGGAACTGGATTTTGACGCCTGCAAGGCCTTTATCCGCAAGGTGAACGTGGACTACTACACCGATGCCGACCTGAACGTGAGCCTGAGCCTGCTGGACATCGAAAAGGAAGAGGAGGACGCGGCGTACGGCGAAGTGAAGGTGGTGGCGCTGGTCAAAATCTTCAAGAAAATGCGGTTCGAGGACGGGGAAAACGTGGGCTTCGGCCCGGTGCGTCTGCCGGAAACGGAAATGCACACCACCGCCATGTGGCGCACCGTGCCGGACGGCGTTGCCGCAAAATACGAAAAGGACGACCTGCAGAGCGGCATGCTGGGCATCGCCAATCTGCTGCGCATCCTTTCGCCCCTGTACCTGATGTGCTCCCAGCGGGACATCGCCGTCAGCTACCAGGTGAAATGCCCCTTCACCAGCAAGCCCACGCTGATCCTGTACGACAACTGCCCCGGCGGCGTAGGCCTGGCCGAAAAGGCTTTCCGCATGCGGGATATTCTGCTGACCCATGCCCTGACCCTGGTGAACGACTGCGGCTGCCCGTCGGGCTGCCCCAGCTGTGTGGGGCCCGTGGGCGAAGTGGGCGTCCGGGGCAAGGAAATGGCCAAACGGCTGCTGAAGGATCTGCTGAAACTGCCGCAATAAGGAGAACGCTATGCCATCATTGGAAGCCTATGGACGGCATCTGGATTATTCCTACGCTCCCGGGGTATTTCCCAGCATGGAGTGCATGCTCAAGCGCCCGGAATTGGCCCGGCGGCTGCTGATTTCCTCCAAGGGCCAGGACAGCGAAGGCGTGGGAAAGCTAACGCGCCTGGCGGCGGAAAAAGGCGTCCGCGTGGAAGTGGCCGACAAGGCCCTGGGGCGCATTTCCGGCAAGGACAACTGTTTTGCTGCCGTGGTGTTTGAAAAACGGCCGGCCGATCTTTCCCCGGATCAGGATCATATCGTGCTGCATCATATTGCCGATCAGGGAAACCTGGGCACCATCCTGCGCACGGCCCTGGGCTTCGGGTGGCACGACATCGCCGTCATCCGTCCGGCGGCGGACGCCTTTGACCCCAAGGTGGTGCGCGCCAGCATGGGGGCCATTTTCTCCCTGCGGCTGCGGGAGTATGAGGATTTTGACAGCTACCGCCGGGATTATCCCGGCCATGACGCCTATCCCTTCATGCTGGACGGCTCCTGCGAAATGGACGCCGCCGTGCCGGGGATTCAGCGGCCCTGCAGCCTGATCTTTGGCAACGAAGGGGCCGGGCTGCCCGGGGAATTCCAGCAGGTGGGCCGGCCCGTGCGCATCCCCAGCAGCGACGAGGTGGATTCCCTGAACCTGTCCATCGCCGCCGCCATCGGCATGTACGCCTTCCGAAAACCGTAAACTGGCGAAAGGAGCCCCGCTATGCTGTTCAACGAACAAATCATCCGCGCCCAGGTCACCAAAGCCCTGCTGGATCTGGGCAGGGCGGCGCGGCTGCAGACCGGCGCGCAGGTCGTGGTGGGCTGCTCCACCAGTGAAATTTCCGGCGGCACCATTGGCAAAAACAGCGCCCCGGAAATCGGGGAATGGGTGGCGTCCGCCGTGCTGAACGTGTGCGCCCAAAAAGAATGGATCCCCGTTTTCCAGTGCTGCGAGCATCTGAACCGCTGCCTGGTGATGCCGCGCGGCGCTGCCCGGGAAAGCCGGTATACGCTGGTGAACGCGGTGCCGCAGCCCAAAGCGGGCGGCAGCACGGCGGCAGCGGCCTGGCGCATGCTGGAGGAGCCCTGCCTGGTGCAGGCCGTTCAGGCCGACGCGGGGCTGGACATCGGAAACACCCTGATCGGCATGCATTTGCGGCCGGTGGCGGTTCCCGTCCGGGGGGAGATCCGGCAGATCGGCCATGCCGCCCTGGTCGCGGCCTACAGCCGGCTGCCCTATGTGGGCGGCGAAAGGGCGGTGTACCAATGATCCGGGAAGCGCGGGAAGCGGATTTGCCGGCGCTGCTGGCGCTGTACCTGCATCTGCACGAGGACCGGGTTCCGGATATCGACGGGCGTGCGGAGAGGGTTTGGCAAAGGATCCTGCGGGAGCCGGATCACCACCTGCTGGTGGCGGAGGAGGAAGGGCGCATCGTGTCCTCCTGTGTGTGCGTGGTGGTGCCCAACCTGACCCGCGATCTCCGGCCCTATGCCCTGATCGAAAACGTGGTGACCCATCCGGACTGGCGAAACCGCGGCCTGGCTTCCGCCTGCCTTGCGGCGGCCCGGGACATTGCCCGGGAAAACCAATGCTACAAAATCATGCTGCTCACCGGCGCAAAGGATGAAAAAACGCTGGATTTTTACCGGCGGGCCGGGTTCAACAGCAGCGATAAAACGGCGTTCATTCAATGGCTGCCGTAAACGGAGGAATACCCTTTGGCTGATTTGGTTGTGATTGGCGCGGGCCACGCGGGCTGCGAAGCGGCGCTGTGCGGCGCGCGGATGGGACTGGATACCTTATTGCTGACGCTGAATGTGGAATCGGTGGCGCTGATGCCCTGCAATCCCTCCATCGGGGGCACGGGCAAGGGTCATCTGGTGCGCGAGGTGGATGCCCTGGGCGGCGAAATGGGCCTGGCGGCGGACGACGTGACGCTGCAAAGCCGGATGCTGAACCGGGGCAAGGGGCCCGCGGTGCATTCCCTGCGCGTGCAGGCGGACAAGCGGGCGTACCATATGCGGATGCTGAAAACGCTGTTTGCCCAGCAGCATTTGACCGTGCGCCAGGGCGAAGCGGCGGAGATCCTGACGGAAAACGGCCGTGTTTCCGGCGTGAAAACGCTGACCGGGGACGTGATTCCCTGCCGGGCCGTGGTGGTGTGCACCGGCGTGTACCTGAAAAGCCGCATCATCATCGGCGAAGCGGAATGGGACGCCGGCCCCCAGGGGCTGATGCCCGCCAATTACCTGAGCCGTTCCCTGATGGACCTGGGCTTTTCCCTGCGCCGCTTCAAAACCGGCACGCCGGCCCGGGTGGCGGAGGACAGCATTGATTTTGACCGGATGGACGTGCAGCCCGGGGATGAGCCGGTGACGCCCTTTTCCTTCCTGACGGACGTGCCGCCGAAGAACAAAATCAGCTGCTATCTGACCTGGACCAACGAAAAAACCCACGAGATCATCCGGCAGAACCTGCACCGCGCGCCCATGTACACCGGGCAGATCAACGGCACCGGCGCCCGGTACTGCCCTTCGATCGAAACCAAGGTGGTGCGCTTTGCGGACAAGGACCGGCACCAGATTTTCCTGGAGCCGGAGGGGGACGGGTATCCCGAATGGTACGTGCAGGGGATGTCCTCCTCCATGCCGGAGGACGTGCAGTGGGAAATGTACCGCACCATTCCGGGGCTGGAGCACTGCGTGCTGACCCGTCTGGCCTATGCCATTGAATACGATTGCATCGATCCTTTGACCCTGACCCCTTACCTGGGCGCCCGGCACGTGCCGGGGCTGTATATGGCCGGCCAGATCAACGGCACCTCCGGCTATGAGGAAGCCGCGGCCCAGGGGATTTACGCCGCCATCAACGCGGCGCAGTACTGCCGGGAGCGGGAGCCCTTCCTGCTGACCAGGGACCAGGCGTACATCGGCGTCATGGCGGACGATCTGACCACCAAAGGCACCGACGAGCCTTACCGGATGATGACCAGCCGCGCGGAGCACAGGCTGTACCTGCGGCAGGACAACGCCGATCTGCGCCTGACGCTGCGGGCCAGGGACCTGGGGTTGGTTTCGGATGAACGGCTGCGGCGGGCGGAGAAAAAGGAGCGGGAAACGGAGGAACTGATCCGCAGGCTGACGGATGAAGGCCGCGTTCAGTCCCTGCGGCATCCCGGCGCGGTGCTGACGCTGCCGGAGGATTGGGATTACAGCGCCGGCGCCCGGGAGCAGGCGGAGATCCAGATCAAATATGAAGGCTATCTGCAAAAGGAAATGGCCCAGATCCGGCAGGCCCGGGCCATGGAGGATGTGCGCATCCCCGACGACGCCGATTATTTTTCCATGGACGCTTTGCGGCTGGAGGCGCGGCAGAAGCTGGATGCGCGCCGGCCGGTGTCCCTGGGCCAGGCCAGCCGCATCCCCGGCGTATCGCCGGCGGACATCGCGGTGCTGATGGTGTGGCTGAAGCGGCGCGCCGGGGAAGAAAAGGAGAAAGAATGATGGCAAAACCCAAAACCTACGCGGAGAACTTTTTGCTCCGCACCTGTGACTGTGATATGATGGGAACCTGGCGCCCCAGCGCGATCCTGACGGCCATGCAGGAGGTGGCCGTGGTGCAGTCCAACCTGCTGGGCTGCGGCCGGGAGGATCTGCTGAAGAACCGCACGGCTTGGGTGCTGTCCCGGTGTGAAGTGCGCATGGATACTTATCCCGTGATCGGGGATACCGTCACCGTGGAAACCTTTCCCACGGCCAACCGGCGCTGGTTCTTTCCCCGTTACTATACCTTCCGGAATCAGAAGGGCAGTCTGCTTGGCTGCGCCGGTACGCTGTGGGTGCTGCTGAACCTGGACGACCGGAAAATGGTGCCGCCGGGGGAGGTGGCGGCCACGCTGCCGGACAACAGCGACCTGACGCCGCCCATGGGCCTTCCGGGTCCGGTGGAAATCGTGCCGGACGCGGAGGAACGGGTGGTATCCCGCATGCCCGGGTACTTTGATCTGGACGTGAACCAGCATGTGAACAACACCCGCTATGCCGATTGGGCCTGCGACGCGCTGGGCGTGGAAAGGATGCGGGAATCCTGCCTGGCAACGCTGCGGATCACCTTTGACGCCGAGATCCGGCCGGATCAGGAAATCAGCCTGCATGTGACGCAGGGGGAAAACAGCTACCGCGTGGCGGGCTTCCACGATGGGAAAATGCACTTTGAATTGGGCGGCACGCTGCGGAAGCGTGAATTGTGACACAGAATTTTTGAAATAGAAATGAAATAGAAATAAATTTGAAATAGATAATTTATAAAAATTGCCGAAAATTTGTTATAATAAGTAAGAACTTTTTGCATACACTCAGGGAAAACAAATTCACTGCAACGATTGTTTTCCCGGCGGACGTATGCCGGGAAAGCAGGAGGGGACATGGGAAGACGATCGGAGCGACATGACCGGCGCAGCGGCGGCCGCCGATACCGCAGCGCGCTGACGGACAGCCGCATGCAAAAACCGCGGCGCAGGCTGAACTGGAAAAATGTGGCGATTCTGGTCTGCGGCGCGGTGCTGGCGGTCAGCCTGATGAAGCTGATCCATTACGGCATTTCTTCGGCGCAGCGACGGGACACCAGCCAGGAACTGCAGGCCCTGCACAATGCGGGCCAGGCCACGGACAGCGCGATCATCCAGCTGCCCACGCAGGCGCCGGCCACGCCGGCGCCCCAGGCTGCTGCCACACCGGAACCGGCTACGGCGCAGCCCGCGGTACGGCAGACGGCGTACGGCAAAATTATGCCGGCTACGCCTTCGCCCGGCGGCACGCCCAAACCGGTGTACCAGCAAATTGGCACCAACAAACAGTTCCTGGCGGAAATGCGCGCGCTGTACTGGAAGAACAAGGACACCATCGGCTGGATCAACATTCCCGGCGTGGTGGACCTGCCGGTGGTGTACCGGGACAACGTCTATTACCTGACCCACGATTTCAACGGAAAAACCAACAACGGCGGCACCCTGTTCCTGGACGTGCTGCACCCCTTCAAGGAGAGCACCCAGCACCTGGTGATCCATGGGCACAACATGAAGGACGGCTCCATGTTCGCCCATCTGACGCATTATCAGTCTCCCAGCTATGCCCGCGATCACGGCCTGATCAACTGGAGCAGCATGTACCGCAAGGAAGTGTACGAAATCTATGCGGTGGACGTGATCTCGACGGATTACCAGTCTCCCCGTTATATCGCGTATCTGGGCACTTCTTCCTTCAAAACGGAGGATCAGTTCAACGCCTTCATGGCGCAGGTGAAGCAAAACGCCGTTTATTGGAAGGGCATCGAGGTCAAGCCCACCGACGCGCTGATCACCCTGTCCACCTGCTTGGAGGACGACCGTATCCTGGTGATGGGCAAACGCGTCAGCCCGTAAATTTGTTTCGTTGCTGTACTTCAGGATCAATCATTCAGAAGCCTTCCGGTTCCGGAGGGCTTTTTTGATGCAAAAAGATCGGCGTATAAAGCAGGAATGTAAAAAAATCGCAATCGAACCACAATATTTATGTTTTATTTTCTTTTCATTTGCCGCGGAATGTGTTATACTAAACTGTGTATTTGCGCGAAAAGAACGCGCGGCGACGAGGTGACGAACCATGCGGGAAACGATGCTGGTGATCGACGGAAACAGCCTGATGCACCGGGCCTTTCATGCGCTGCCCCTGATGGACGCGGACGGCGTGTACACCAACGCGGTGCACGGCTTTTTGTCCATGATGCTCAAGGCGGTGCAGGATCTGTCGCCCCGGTACATCGCCG
Source organism: uncultured Eubacteriales bacterium (assembly GCA_902773895.1). Taxonomy (GTDB): domain Bacteria; phylum Bacillota; class Clostridia; order Christensenellales; family Aristaeellaceae; genus RUG563. The sequence continues at coordinate 6,477 of CACYGB010000023.1, read as the reverse complement.
CGGCGTTTGATACGCATGTGCCCACCTTCCGCCACACGGCGTACGCGGATTACAAGGCGGGCCGCCGGGCCATGCCGGAGGAGCTGCGGCCCCAGTTTCCCATTATCCGGGAAATCCTGGATGCCATGGGCCTGGGGGTACTGTCGGTGGATGGCTACGAGGCCGACGACATCCTGGGTACCTGCAGCGTGAAGTGCCGGGAAGCGGGCCTGGACTGCGTGCTGCTGACCGGTGACCGGGACGCCCTGCAGCTGGTAGGCGACAATACGAAGGTGCTGTTTACCCGGAAGGGCATTACGGAAAGCACCCTGTTTGATCCCGCCGGCGTGAAGGAATACTTTTCCGTAACGCCCCAGCAGGTGACCGATTGGAAGGGCTTGATGGGCGACGCCAGCGACAACATTCCCGGCATCCCCGGCGTGGGGGAGAAAACGGCGGTCAAGCTGCTGCAGGAATACGGGACGCTGGAAAACGTGCTGGAGCACGCGGGAGAGATCAAGGGCAAGCTGGGCGAAAAAATCCGGGACAACGAAAAGCTGGCCCGTTTCTCCAAAGATCTGGCCACCATCCGGCCCACGGCGCCCATTGATTTTCATCTGGCGTCCTTTGACGCAAGCCATATGGGCGACGGGCTGCCGGTGCTGCGGAAATACCAGCTGAACGGCATTGCCGCCCGCCTGGAAAAAATAGCGGGCGTATCCGGGGAAACGGCGGAGGAAAGCCCGGCGGAGGAAACCGTGGAAACGGAAACGCTGGCGGATGCCGCCGCCATCGCGGCGTTCATTGCGAAAGCCCAGGGCCGGCCTGCGGCGCTGCACGTGACGCCAACCGCCATGACGCTGGCGTATCCCGGCCATTTGGGCCAGATCCGGCTGCAGCAGGATATGCTGTCGGCGGGGCTTTTGCCGGATGAAGCATGGGCCGCCCTGACGCCGCTGCTGGCCCGGCCGCTGTATGTGCACGACGGGAAAACGCTGCTGCACCAGCTGGCGGACCGGGGGCTGCCGCTGCCTGCCTTTGCGTGGGACACCATGCTGGGGGCGTACCTGCATAACCCGCAGGAAAAATCCTACGCCCTGGCCCATTTGGGACGGGAAGACGCCGCCGGCATTTTGCAGCTGGCGCAGAAGCAGGAAAAACAGCTGCGGGACGAGGGGATGCTGTCCCTGATGAACGAAGTCGAAATGCCGCTGCTGTTTGTGCTGTTTGACATGGAGCAGGAGGGGTTCCAGGTGGACGGCCAGGCGCTGGCACGCCTGGGCGAGCAGTTCACCCGGGAAGCGGAGGACCTGAAGGAAGAGGTGTACCGCCTGACGGGGGTGCGCGGCTTCAACCTGAACAGCACCCAGCAGCTGGGCAAGGTGCTGTTTGAAACGCTGAACCTGCCCCACGGGAAAAAGACCCAGCGGGGCTATTCCACCGACGCAGAAACGCTGGAAAAGCTGACGGACGCGCATCCCTGTATCGCGCCCATCCTGAAGTACCGCCAGGTGGTGAAGCTGAACAGCACCTATATCGACGCCCTGATCCGCAAAATGGACGCCTCCGGCCGGGTGCATTCCTATTTTGACCAGACCGGCACGGCTACCGGGCGGATTTCTTCCAGCGAGCCCAATCTGCAGAACATCCCCGTTCGCACCGAAATAGGCCGGGAGATCCGCAAGGCGTTTGTCACCCGGCCCGGCTGCATCCTGGCCGACGCCGATTACAGCCAGATCGAATTGCGCGTGCTGGCCCATTTTTCCGGCGATCCGGCCATGGTGGACGCTTTCCGCAAGGGCCAGGACATCCATACCCGCACCGCGGCGGAGGTGTACGGCGTACCCATGGAGCAGGTGACCAAGGAAATGCGCTCCAGCAGCAAGGCCGTCAATTTCGGCCTGGTGTACGGTATCAGCGACTTTGGCCTGGCCCGGAACATCGGCGTTTCCCGCAAGGAGGCGGCGGACTTTATCGCCCGGTATTTTGACCGCTATCCCGGCGTGAAAAAGTTCATGGAGGACGCGGTGAAAAAGGGCTATGAAAACGGCTATGCCGTGACCCTGATGGGCCGCCGCCGGCAGCTGCCGGAATTGAAAATGAGCAACGCCAATATGCGCAATTTCGGCGAGCGCGCCGCCATGAATACGCCGGTGCAGGGAACGGCGGCGGACATCATCAAGCTGGCCATGGTGCGCGTGCATGACGCGCTGAAAAAGGAAGGCTTGCAGGCCAAACTGATTTTGCAGGTGCACGACGAATTGCTGATCGAAGCGCCCCGGGAGGAAGCGGACCGGGTGGTCGGCATCCTGCGGCGGTGCATGGAGCAGGTGTACGCCCTGGCCGTGCCGCTGGTGGCGGATGTGAAAACGGGCGAAAGCTGGTTTGAAACCAAATGAGCAAGTACGTGATCGGGCTCACCGGCGGCATCGCCTGCGGAAAAAGCAACCTGTCCCGGGCCCTGCGGGAGCAGGGCGTGCATGTGATCGACGCCGACGCCATTTCCCATTCCCTGACGGCGGACGGCGGCCCGGCGCTGCCGGCCATCCGGCAGGCGTTCGGGGATCAGGTGTTCGACGGCGACAGCCTGAACCGGCGGACCCTGGCAAACCTGGTATTTTCCGATGAAGATAAGCGGAAAACCCTGAACGGCATCCTGCACCCCATGGTGCTGTCCGAGATCCGGCGGGAAATCGGCGCGGAGGAAGCGGCGGTGGTGCTGGACGTGCCGCTGCTGTTTGAAACGGGCATGGACAGCTGGTGCGATGAAATCTGGTGCGCCTATGTGCCGCAGAAGATCCAGATACAGCGCGTGATGAAGCGGGATGGGGTATCGGGCCGGGAAGCGCTGCGGCGCATCCGCTCCCAGATGCCCGTGCGGGAAAAATGCAAACGGTCCCGGCATGTGATCCGCACTGACGGCAGCAAGGAAAACAGCGCCGCCCTGGTTTTATCGTTATGGCGGCAAATTCAGGGAAGAATTGAAGGAGAACGCCTTTGATGAACTATCCACCCCCCACATCGCCCTCGCCGGCGTCCGCAAGGAACCGCCGGTCCGGCAGAACAGGCGGAACCAGCGCGCCGCGCAATCCCCGGCAGGGCCGCAGCGGCAGCGTGCTTCGCAATCCCCGGCAGGGCCGCAGGACAGGCAGCGTGCCGCGCAGTCCCCAACCGGGCCGCAGGAAAACGGCGAAGCGGAAGGGCAAATCCTTTGCAGGACAAATCATTTCCTTTTTCCGCCTGACCTGGCAGCAGGGGCTGATCCTGGCGGTCCTGGCTGTTGGCATCGTGGCCGCCTCCCTGTCCCTGAGCCAGGCGCAGAGCAGCATGCGCGAACTGGAAGCCAAGAGGCAGGCAGATTGGGAAGAATACCAGCGGGAAGTGCGGTCCTTCCAGGTCAAGTACCGGGACTGGATCGAATACTATGCCGCGGTGAACCGCCTGGACCCCGCCTATGTGGCGGCCATTATCAAACGGGAAAGCGACTACGATCCCCGGGCCGTCAGCCGGAAAAACGCCCGGGGGCTGATGCAGATGATGCCGGACACCTTTGATTGGGTGCGGAAAAATACCGGCTACCGCAATGCGGAAATCGACGTGCTGTTTGAGCCGGAAGTCGCCATCAAAATGGGCTGCTATCTGCTGCGCTATATCTGCGACACCATGCAGACGGACGACCCCATTCTGGTGGCCTGCGCGTATCACGCCGGCTGGGGCAACGTGAATGCCTGGCTGAAAAGATATTCCACCGACGGAAAACACCTCACCCTGGCGCAGATCCCCATGGACGATACCCGCTATTACGCAGGAAAGGTGCTGAATGCCTATGCGATTTACCAGCAGCATTATTATTAAAGCGCTGTGCCTGGCGCTGTGCCTGGCGCTGCTGACCCCGGCTGCGCTGGCGACCACCATGGATGATACCCTGACCCTGGGCATGATTTCGGTGAAAACCCGGTCCCTGAACCCGCTGATTTCGGATGAGCGGGAGTTCCAGTCCCTGACGGCGCTGATGTACGACGGATTGTTCTCCCTGGACGACGATTACCGCCCGGTGATGAATCTGGCCAAGGAATGCGGCATTTCCTCCGACGGGAAAACCTGGACCATCAAGCTGCGGGACGATATTCATTTCCACGACGGCACGCCCTGCACCGCCTACGATGTGGTGGCCACGATCCAGGAGATCCTGCGCCTGGCAGAAGAGGGCCGCGGCCAGTACAACCAGCTGAAATTCATCATCGCCAGCGCCACGGCCAACAGCGCCGATTCCGTGGTGATCAAGGTGAGCCGGCCGTATTACGGGGTCTACTACGCGCTGACGTTCCCGGTGCTGCACCAGAGCCAGGTGCAGTACGACCTGCCCATCGGCACCGGTCCTTTCAAGGTGGACCGGTTTGAACCCACCAATTTGCTGTATCTTTCCGCCAATGAAAACTGGCACAACGGCGCGCCGGCGGTGAAAAACATCAACGTGCTTTTTATGGCCACCAACCGGGAGTTGATCACGGAATATGAATACAACCGCATCGACGCCGCCATCACCCGTTCCGCCTCTGCCGGCCAGTACCAGACGGGGCTGACCAACCTGAACATCAGCTACCGCACCCGGCAGCTGGAAACCCTGATGTTCAGCCAGCGGGCGTTCCCGCTGGAGAACGAACTGGTGCGCAAGGCCATCCGGTACGCCATCAATTTCGACGCCATCGCCAATCAGGTGTACATGGGCATGGCCCAGCGCACGGATACGCCGCTGCCCTCCGGCACCTGGATGTACCGCGACAGCAGCGAAGCCTACGTGTACAATCCGGAAAAAGCCAAGGAGCTGCTGGCCCAGGCCGGCTGGACGGAGGATGTGGACGGCGACGGCGTGCTGGACACCTTTGTGAACGGCGAAAAGCGCAGGCTGCGCCTGCGGCTGTATGTGTATGAGGAGCAGGACAACTCCGTGCGCGTGCAGGTGGGCAACATGATTTCCGATTACCTGGCGGCGGTGGGCATCGAGGCCCCGGTGGTCACCGACAGCTTCACCAACATTTCCAACCGCCTGCGGGCCAAGAATTTCGATATGGCCATCGCCGCCTTCCAGATGGATACGGTGCCGGACCCGGGCTTTCTGCTGATGAGCGGCAACACCGGCAACTTCTGCGGCTACAAATCCACGGCCATGGACAACCTGTTCAAGAAACTGCGGGAAGCGGTGGACTACGGCAAGTATCAGGATATACTCTGGCAGATTCAGGATCAGTTCGCCCAGGATTGTCCCTTCGTGTGCATGTATTACCGCTCCGGGGCGCTGCTGACGCGGAAGGTGTTCACCGTCGTCCGCAACGTGCGGGAACCGGAAATCCTGCGGGGCATCGAAGTCATCGGCAAATAACGGGGAAAAGGCGCATAGGATACTCCAGGGGGTGGAAGCATGAGCCTTTCCGAACTGCGCACCAAGGATGTGGTCAATATCGCCGACGCCGCCGGCTGGGCAAGGTGATGGACATTGAGTTCGACGCCCGGGACGGCCGCGTGGAGGCCATTGTGGTTCCCGGGGAATGGAAGGTGGGCAGCCTGATCCGCGGGGAGAAATGCGGTATTGTGATTCCCTGGCATCGCATCTGCAAAATCGGGGAGCATGTGATCCTGGTTCAGCTGGAACCGGGGGATCTGCTGGAAGATTGATCCATCTTTTTTCAAAAAAGGATGGACAAATAAAAACAAAACGATTATAATACGAAAGTGTTACAACTTTCTGAATTTCAAAAGAGAAGGATGATTTGCCATGAAATGCCAGTTCTGTAATTGCGCCGATAGCCGCGTGGTGGATTCCCGGCCCACCGATGATGGCAATTCTATCCGCCGCCGCCGGGAATGCATCAACTGCGGCCGCCGCTTCACCACCTATGAAAAAATCGAGGTTCAGCAGCTGCTGGTGATCAAGAAGGATAATTCCCGGGAGCTGTTCGATCCCCAGAAGGTGCGCAGCGGCATCATTGCCGCCTGCCACAAGCGCCCTGTTTCCGCCGCGGAAATCGAAAAAATCGTCAATTCCATTGAGCAGCTGGCCTATAACAACCTGCAGGAGGAAATCACCACCCGCCAGATCGGCGAAATGGTGATGGAGGAGCTGCGGAAGCTGGATGAAGTGGCGTATATCCGCTTTGCTTCGGTGTACCGCTCCTTCACAGACATTCCCACCTTCATGAATGAATTGAAGGCGCTGGTGCGCGAAGACAAGGAGTAAACTTTAAAAGCACCCCGCTTGCCGGAAGGAATCCTTTCCGGGCCAGGCGGGGCGCTTTTTTTGTATGGATGTTTTATGCTTCCACGGTCACCAGCGTGGGCGTGTGGCCCGTGGCCGGCAGGAATTTGTCCAGGAAATCGGACATTTTCATTTTGATGCTGGCGGTGTTGACGCAGTGATGGCAGCCCAGGTATTCGGACTGAACTACGTCCCGGTCGATGACCAGGCGCACGTCCCGGGCGCTGTCAAACAGCAGCCCCATG
>CACYGB010000022.1 GCA_902773895.1 uncultured Eubacteriales bacterium | reverse complement strand
GGGTCCTGGACCTATTTTTGGCGATACTGCGCCGCTTGGAAAAACAAACAATATGCGCCTGTAGCTACTCCATCGCCAAGAGAGCTCCCGGGCAACAGAAAAGGCTGGGGATTTCCGAGAAAACAAGCGAGCTTGTTTTTCGGGAAATCCCCAGCCTTTTTCCTGTGCGCAGGCGCACAGGCGGGCCGGCTTTGCCGGCTTGCCCCGGGAGCGGCATGTTTTCGTTTCCTTGGCAGCTGCGGAGCGTTGCTTGAGAAATACACCATCCGCAAGTGGCGGGGTTCGGGGAGGAACCTCCTCCCCGGCGGGGTCTGGGGCAGCGCCCCAGCGTTCTCCTTGTACCTGTGGAACACTGCTTGAAAATGCCGTGTACCATCCATAACCGACGAGACCCGGGGCAGCGCCTCCGGGATCAGGACTTCATCAGCCCGGCGCCGGCGTTCCAGGCCTGTCCGGCTTTTTCGCCGGTCACGTAGTAGCCGTGCTGGAACTGGTCAAAGATCAGGGCGTTGAGCTTCATCACGTCCACCTTGCCTTTCTCGTTCAGCACGGTTTCTTCGGCGGCGGTGTTGATGATCTTGCCCACGATGGCGTACATGCTTTCCGTCTCCGTCACTTCCGCCAGCTCGCATTCCATCACCACCGGGAATTCCTCGATGACGGGGGCGTTGACGAAGGCGCTTTTGACGGCGTGATAACCGGTGCGTTCAAATTTGTCCGCCATTTTGTTGCCGGTGGCGATGCCGAAGAAGTCCGCCACGTCCATGTGGTCTTTGTCGGCGATGCTGACGGTGAATGCCTTTGTTTTCAGCAGGTTCTGGGTGGTTTTATGGTCCTCGTCGATAAAGAGGGCGATGCGGTCGCTGTTGCAGATCATGCCCCAGGCGGCGTTCATCACGTTCACTTTTCCGTTTTCGTCGTAGGCGGCCACCATCAGCACGGGCATGGGATAGACGGCCTGCACGACGCCAAGATTCTTCTTCATATCGGTTTTCTCCTTTCCGTTGCCTTTTTGGCGGTTTTATGGTATCATGGTCCGGAAGAAAAAACAAGTACCTACAATAATGTAAGGTACTAACCCGGAGGTAAGTATGGGCGGCATTGCAGAAGCGGATTTCTCCCGGACGGGCTACAGCTACACCCTGTCGCTGATCTCCGGGAAATACAAGCCCATCATCCTGTACTGCCTGATGGAGTATGAGCCGGTACGGTTCAACGAAATGCAGCGGTACCTGGGCAGGATCGCCGACAAAACTCTGAGCCAGACACTGAAGGAACTGGAAAAGGACGGCCTGGTGCACCGGGAAATGTACCCGGAGATCCCGCCCAAGGTGGAATATTCCCTGACGGAGCGGGGCCGGTCCCTGATGCGGGTGCTGGACCAGCTGTGCGAATGGGGAAACGCGCACAGGGCGGACGGAGGGGCCTGAAAAAAAGAATTGCCGCACGAAACGGCGGCAAGAGGAGGAAACGCATGGCCTGGTATGAAAACGCGGTGTTTTATCACATTTATCCCCTGGGGCTCACCGGCGCGCCGGAGCAGAATCCCTACGGGGAGCCGGTGCACCGGCTGAACACCCTGCTGCCCTGGGTGGATCACATTCATTCCCTGGGCTGCACGGCGCTGTATATCGGCCCGCTGTTTGAATCGGTGGGCCACGGATACGAAACCACCGATTACCGGAAGGTGGATTCCCGCCTGGGCACCAACGACGATCTGCGCGCTTTCGTGGCGGTCTGCCACGAAAAGGGGATCCGGGTGATCCTGGACGCGGTGTTCAACCACACGGGCCGGGATTTCTTTGCCTTCCGGGACATCCGGGAGAACCGGGAAAGAAGCCCCTACCTGGATTGGTACAGGGGCGTGAACCTGGGGGGCAACAACGAGTACAACGACGGCTTTTCCTATGAAAACTGGGGCGGCTACAACCTGCTGGCCAAGCTGAACCTGCGCTGCGGCGCGGTGCGGGATTACCTGCTGGACACGGTGAAGGGCTGGATCGGGGAATTTGACATCGACGGGTTGCGGCTGGACGCCGCCGACGTGCTGGACTTTGATTTCATGCGCGCCCTGCGGGCGGCCACGTCCGCGTGGAAGCCGGATTTTTACCTGATGGGCGAGGTGATCCACGGCGAATACGGACGCTGGGCCAACGACCAGACGCTGCACGCCGTGACCAATTATCACCTGCATAAAGCGCTGTACAGCGGGCATAACGACCACAATTACTTTGAAATTGCCCACACCGTAAAGCGCCAGGCGGACCTGGGGCGCGAAAACCGGCTGTACAATTTTGCCGATAACCATGATGTGGAGCGCATTTTCACCCGGCTGCGCAACAAGGCCCATTACCTGCCGGTGCACGTGCTGCTGTACACCCTGCCCGGCGTGCCGTCGCTGTACTACGGATCGGAATTCGGCGTGGAAGGCCGGAAGGAACGGGGATCGGACGCGTCCCTGCGTCCCTGCCTGCGCCTGGAGGATTATGCCGCGTCGCCCTGCCGGGATCTGATCGCCGCCCTGGGCGTCCTCCGCGGCCGGGAAAGCGCCCTGGCCTTCGGGGAATACCGGGAAGCGCAGCTGACCACGGAGCAGTATGCGTTCTTCCGGGGCGACGTGATCGTTACCGTCAACAACGCCGACCGGCCGGCGGCTTTTGATTTGCAGGCGGACGGCGTGTATGCCGGCGCCCTGACCGGCGCCCGGGCACAGGCGGAAAACGGACGGCTGCATCTGGAAATCGGCCCCTGCGGCGGGGAAATCTGGCTGCCCGGGAACGGCAGGACCTACGCTGAGCCTGTGAGGCCGGCGGTTCAGTGGCAGGCGGCGGAGGAGCCGAAGGGGATGCAGCAGACGGCGGAACCCCGGCGCGCGGAAGGAAAAGCCCTGGAGGACATGACCGTGGAGGAGCTGCAGGCGGAGGTGCTGGCCCGCCTGGCGGCCTGCGGCCCGGTGACGGATCGGATGCGCCGGGAGGTGGCGGATAACGTGTACCGCGATTCGCTGCTCAACTGGGTGCGCAGCTTCCGCTGCCCCCGCAGTTGTTGACTTTCTTTTGCATCCTGATTATAATAGAAACCGAAATCGGGAAAAACTGGATATACCATCCTGTGTTTTTGATTGGAAAGATAAAAAGCGAGGAGAAAGAATATGCCGAAAAAGAAAGAAGCCCCGGAGGAGGAAACGAAACCTGTCGTGACGGAACCGAAAAAAGACGCCAAAAAAACGGCGGCCAAGCCCGCTGCGGCGAAAAAAGCGGAAGCAGAGCCCGTGAAAAAGGCAGAAGCAAAGCCCGCGAAAAAGGCGGCGGCCAAGCCTGCCCCCAAGGCGGAAGCGGAAAAACCGGCGAAAAAACCGGCCCGGAAAAAGGCCGAAAAGCCGGCTGCGGAAACGGCGCCTGCCGAAGCGCCCGCCGTGGAGGCTGCGCCTGCCGCGGAAGCTGCGCCCGCGGAAGAAAAGAAGGAGGACATCCGTCCTTACCTGCCCCAGCCCCGCCGCAGCGTGGCGTTCATCGGCTCGGAATGCTATCCCTTTGTGAAAACCGGCGGCCTGGGCGACGTGATGTACGCCCTGCCCAAGGCGCTGATCGCCCAGAACTGCGACGTGAAGGTGATCCTGCCGCGGTACAAGTGCATCCCCTGGAAGTACCAGGAAAAGATGGTGTTCCGCGGGGAGTTCCGCATGGATCTGTGCGCCGACGGCCGGTCCTTCTACGTGGGCATCATGGAATACGTGTGGGACGGCGTGGTGTATGATTTTATCGACAACGAGGATTTCTTCTCCTCCGGCAATCCGTACACCAACCTGATCGACGATATTCCCAAGTTCTGCTTCTTCGGCAAGGCGGCCCTGGCAGCCCTGAATTACATGAACTGGATCCCCGACGTGATCCACTGCCACGACTGGCAGGCCGGCCTGGTGCCGGTGTACCTGCGCACGCTGTTTGCCGGCACGCCCATCAGCAGCGCCCGCACGGTGCTGACCATCCACAACCTGCGCTTCCAGGGCGTGTACAATATTCCCACCATCAAGTACTGGACCAATCTGCCCGATTACGTGTTCAACAAGGATGCCCTCAAGCAGGGCTATGAGGACGCCAACATGCTCAAGGGCGGCCTGGACTACGCCGATATGATCACCACCGTCAGCAACACCTACGCCGGGGAAATCCAGACGCCCTTCTTCGGGGAAAACCTGGACGCGCACCTGCGCTATCATTCCGGCAAGCTGCGGGGCATCGTGAACGGCATCGACGTGGAGCAGTGGAACGCGGCGGACGACCCGCGGCTGGCGGCCAATTATGACGGCAGCAACGTGCTGGCGCAGAAAAAGCTGAACAAAAAAGCCCTGCAGGAGCAGCTGGGCCTGGCCCAGGACGACGGCAAGTTCGTCATCGGCCTGATTTCCCGCCTGACGGACCAGAAGGGCCTGGATCTGGTGAACGCCATCCTGCCGCAGCTGATCGACGGGAACACCCAGGTGGTGGTGCTGGGCACCGGCGACAAGGTGTACGAAAACTCCTTCCGGTATTACGAGGACGCCTACAAGGGCAGCGTGTGTTCCAACATCATGTACGATGAAGGCCGCGCCCACATGATCTACGCCGGCTCCGACGCGCTGCTGGTGCCGTCCCTGTTTGAGCCCTGCGGCCTGACCCAGCTGATTGCCATGCGCTACGGCACGGTGCCCATCGTGCGGGAAACCGGCGGGCTGAAGGATACCGTGGAGCCCTATAACCAGTTTGAAAACACCGGCAACGGCTTCACCTTCGACCGCTATGAGGCCGGGCTGCTGCTGGACGCGATCAACCGGGCCAAGACGCTGTATTTCACCAACCGCTGGTGCTGGGACGAAATGGTGCAGCGGGACATGGCCAAGGATGTTTCCTGGAACCGCTCCGCCGAGCAGTACCGGGCGCTGTATATGGAGCTGCGTCCGTAAGAAACCAAAACGGAATCATCCGCCGGGCAGCGCGGGGCAGCATTGTCCCTGCGCTGCCTTTTTTCCGGGCAAACCAAAGGAAATGAGGAAGGAACCATGATTCAGGCGGTATTGACCATCGACGACATCGCGTCCCGGAACACCCCGGCCATTGTGGATTACCTGCGGGAAAAGGGCATCCGGGCGGTGATGTTCGCCGTGGGAACGCATGTGGAAAAGTATTACAGCCAGGCGTTGTACGCCGTGCAAAAGGGCATGATCGTGGGAAACCACAGCGATACCCATCCCGCGTTTTCCGGTTTGACGCTGGAAAAGGGCATCGGGGAAATTGAACGCTGCGAAGCGGTGCTGGACCGGCTGTACCGGGACGCCGGCGTGCCGCGCGCCGTCCGGCCCTTCCGGTTCCCTTACGGCGACAAGGGCGGAGAAAACCGCGCGGCGCTGCAGCGCTTCCTGGCGGAAAAGGGCTTCCACAAGCTGAAGGACGACCGGATCCCGTACCCGTACTGGAAGGAGCGGGGGCTGGACCGGGACATCGACACCTTCTGGACGTTCGACTTTGCTGAATACCAGATCCGCCCGGGCAGCGGCTTTACCCTGGACCAGGTTTGGGACAGAATCCACGGCGGCAACCAGGGCGCGCCGCTGCTGGCCGACGGCGGGCGGCACATCCTGCTGCTGCACGCCCATGACGAAACGGAGGAAATGGTGCCCGGGTATTACCGGCTGCTGATCGACCATCTGCTGGATCAGGGCGTCGTTTTTACGGAGCCGGAGTTTTCTATGTGAACAGAACGCCGCGGCTTTTGCCGCATCGTGCTAAAAGGATCGGTTCGGGCCTAGGCCCGGAAGAAAAAAGAAAGCCGCTTCTGGTTTCAGAAGCGGCTTGTTTTGTTTGCGGGTGTGCCGGTCACGGCTCGGTGTAGAAGCGCAAATCGGCGATGGCGCAGGCGTTAGTGTTGGTGCCGCCCTTGGTCATCTTGAATTTCCGCAGGAACAGGTCGATGTGATCCACGTTCTGGTACACCTTTTTCAGCGGGATGATCTGGTAATCGGTGCGGAAGGTGTCGCCGTCCAGATTAATGGTGTTGTCGTAGTATTTTCCGTTGGTGAGATACACGCGGGCAATGTACCGAGTTCCGCGGGTGAAACTGTTGAAATCCTTCTGGCTGGCGGCGTTGCCGTTGCGGAAGCCGATGGCGCCGATGGTGGCGCCGCCGAAGTACACCGTGATCTGCGCCTGCTTATCCAGGCCCATTTCCTTGGCGTAGATGGTCCACTTGAGCACCGTGGAGCGGTCATTGTCGAACAGGTTGACCACATTCTTGCCGCGGGTGGCATTCTTGCTGCTGCCCTTGAACTGGGTATCCCAGCCCACGGGCTGCACCAGCTTGCCCTTTATCGGCGCGGCGGTGGGCTTGGCCGTGGGTTTCTTGGTGGGTTTGGGCGTGGGTTTCTTGGTGGGCTTGGGGGTCACGTTCTTGCGGTAGCGGAACACCACCTGGCTGGGCGACACCACGCCCTTGCTGCTGACAGTGACGTAAATGTCGCCGTCGTTGATCAGGGTATAGCCCTTGATGGTCTTGTTGGCGTTGATCAGGTGAGTGCCGGGGGTGAGCCTGCGGCGCTCCTGGGCCAGCACCTTGGAGCCATCCTCGGTCTGGAACAGCACGGTCAGGTATCCCACCACAGGGGTGGCGGTGGGTTTGGGGGTGGCGTTTTTGCGGTAGCGGAAAATCACCTGGTCCGGCGACACCACGCCCTTGCTGCTGACGGAAACGTAAATATCGCCGTCATTGATCAGGGTGTAGCCCTTGATGGTCTTGTTGGCGTTGATCAGGTGGGTGCCGGGGGTGAGCCTGCGGCGCTCCTGGGCCAGCACCTTGGAGCCGTCCTCGGTCTGGTACAGGATGGTCAGGTACCCGACGGCCGGGGTGGCGGTGGGTTTCTTGGTGGGGGTTGCCGTGGGCTTCTTGGTGGGCTTGGGGGTCACGGATTCCTGGTACAGGAAGGTGATGGTTTCAGGGGAAGCCACGCCATAGGCGTTGACGGTAACATAGAATGCGCCGTCGCCGTACAGGGTATAGCCGTTGAAGGTGCGGTTGGGCAGCACCAGCTGGGTGCCCCGGGCCAGGAAGCGCTGCTCCCAGCTCAGCAGCCGGCCGTCCAGCGTCTGGTAGAAAATCAGGCAGGAGGAATTGCCGGTGGGCATCACGGGAACGGCGGTGGGGGTCGCCGTGGGCTTTTTGGTGGGCTTGGGGGTAGGCGTCACCGTCTTTTGCGGGTTGACGGAAGAAATGGCGCAGTTCTTCACGCCGCTGACGTACCAGGCGGGCTTGGTGAGCCAGCTGATGTAGCGCCAGGTGGCGGTGAGCTTGTTGGAGGCGGCGGGCTGCATGTTCTGCGGCACGATGGGCAGGATGCGCACGGTGTACACGTCCGCCCGGTAGAAATTCAGCGCGCAGGTTTTGTCGTCCCAATAGGCGCCCTGCTGCCAGTAGGCGTCCATGTTGCCCTTGTAGAGCACCATGTACTGGGCATAGGTGTATTCGCTGGTCACCTGGCCGGCGTTATACAGGTTCTGCTTTTCCGCCAGGCCCATGCCGCTCTGGCTCAGGGTCAGGGTAGCCAGGCCGCCGGTGGTGACGAAGAAGGTGGTATCGGTGAGCGGGTCACCGTAGGTGGCGTAGGTTTCCGCTTTGGCTTCGCCGGCAAAAACGGCCAAGTCCGCGGCGAGCAGCACCAGGCACAGCGCCAGCGCGCCGATGCGCTTGATCCAATTGCTCTGCATGGATGATTCCTCCCATTCCAAGGGGGTGATTCCCCTTCTGCAATCATAACGATTGCTTCCTTCTAATTATTGCATAGAAACCAAATTTTTTACAGGGGTTTTGAAAAATTTTACGGAAAAAGTAAGGACTTGGTTCCGGGCCGCGGAAAAACGGGAAATGGCCGGCGGGACGGCTCCCTGGGCGGCCTGTCAAGGAAATGGCACAAAACCGGCCCGGAATGTCGCATTTCGTTGCTTGCCGGGACCGCAGGCGGATGCTATACTGATAGGCGAGGTGGGAAAAGTATGATTGGTGAGAATCTTCAGTATTTACGGAAAATGAAGAATCTGACCCAGGAAGCGCTGGCGGAGCGCATCGGCGTATCCCGGCAGACCATCGTGAAATGGGAAAACGGCGAAAGCACGCCGGATCTGGCCATGGCAGGGTGCCTGAGCGCGGAGCTGGAGGTGCCGCTGGATGAACTGGTGAACACGCCCATGGCCGGGGTCCAGGGAGATTTGCGGGGCAAGCACGTGTTCGGCCTGGTCACCGTGGGGGACAAGGGGCAGATCGTAATCCCCGTGCGGGCCCGGCGGGTGTTCCACATCCGGCCGGGGGACCAGCTGATGGTGCTGGGCGACGAAAACCGGGGCCTGGCCCTGCTGGACGCGCGGTTTGTGGTCAAAATGGCGGAGGAAATGAATCATGATGAAGAATGAAGCGCCTTTGAGCGTACGAGGGCTTTGCAAATCCTACCCGGGATTCCGTCTGGAGGACGTGTCCTTTGACCTGGACAGGGGCGCCATCACCGGCTTTATCGGACGCAACGGCGCGGGCAAAACCACCACGCTGAATTCCATCCTGTCCTTTGTGCGGCCGGACGGGGGCCAGGTGCTGTTTTCCGGGCTGGATATGGAGCGGCATGCCGACGAAATCAAGGAGAAGATCGGCTTTGTATCCGCCGGGATGAGCTACTACGTGCTGAAAAAGCTGAAGGCCATCACGAAAACCTGCGCTTCCTTCTATCCCCAGTGGGACGCGGAAACGTATCAGCGGTACATGCGCCGGTTCGGCCTGGATGAAAACAAAACCCCGGCGGCCCTGTCCAACGGCATGAAGATCAAGTACGCGCTGGCGCTGGCGCTGTCCCACGGGGCGGAGCTGCTGATCCTGGACGAGCCCACCAGCGGGCTGGATCCCGTGTCCCGGGAAGAGCTGATTGAAATTTTCCTTTCCCTGCGGGACGCGGGAAAAACCATCCTGTTTTCCACCCACATCACCGCCGATCTGGAAAAATGCGCCGACCGCGTGATTTTCCTGCGGCAGGGCCATGTGGTGGCGGACAAGCCCTACCGGGATTTTGCCGCCTCCTACCGGCTGATTTCCTGCGAGGGCGCGCTGCCCCCGGCGCTGGAGGAGAAAGCCCTGGGCGTTTGCCGCACCCGGGACGGCTGCACCGTGCTGGTGAAGCAGGAGGACGCCGGGGATCGGGGACGATTGCCGGACCTGGACGAAATCATGATCCATCTGGATAAGGAGGATGCGCAATGATCCGACTGCTGAAAAAGGAATTTTCCCTTTGCCTGCATCCGGCGGCGCTGATCATGCTGGGGCTCAGCGCGCTGGTGCTGGTTCCCAATTATCCGCCTTCCATTTCGTTCTTTTATCTGACGCTGGGCATTTTCTTCATCTGTACCAGCGGCCGGGAGAATCACGACATTGCCTTCACCATGACGCTGCCCGTGTCCCGGCGGCAGGCCGTGCTGGGCCGCATCCTGTTTGCCTGCTGCCTGGAAATGGCGCAGGTGGCGCTGGCCGGCGCGTTCGTGGCGGTGAAGGCCAACCTGATCGGCGTTACGGAAAACCTTGCCGGGCTGGACGCCAACCTGGCGCTGGTGGGGGAAGGGTTTTTGCTGTTCGGGCTGTTCAACCGGCTGTTCTTTCCCCTTTGGTACCGGGATGTGCGCAAGGTGGGGAAGCCGTTTCTGATCGCCTCGGCCGCGGTGTTCCTGTATGTGGTGCTGGCCGTGGTTTCCACCTATGCCGTTCCCTTCGTGCGGGATCGGCTGGATACCGCCGACCCCGCGTTCCTGGGGGAAAAGGCGGCGTTCCTGGGGGGCAGCGCCCTGGTGTACCTTGCGCTCACCGCCTGGGCCGCGCGGGTTTCCGTGCGCAGGTTTTCCGCGCTGGATCTGCAGCTGTAAGGATCATTCAGGGAAAAAAACGAAAAAGAATCCTCTTTTTTGCGCGCGGGGAAGAAACCGCGCGCTTTTTCCGTTATTTTGTTGAAAGGATTCTCTTGTGAACGGTGTTTTTCTCTGCTATAATAGCAGCAGAGAAACCTGTTCGTCCTTCGTGAACAGGAAACAGAGGTGAAAACGAATGAAAAGGAAGTTATTCGTCCGGTGGCTCAGCGTGCTGCTGATGATGGTTCTTTGCGTGACGGCGCTGCCGGCGGCGGCGTCGGAAACGGATCTGCCGGGGCAGACGGAGCAAACCGAACAGACGGAGCAAACCGAACAGACGGAGCCTGCCCAGCAGACGAACGATCAGATCAAGGCGTCGGTGGAGGAAGTGTACGTGGCGGTGAAGAACCGCTGGACCGTGAAGCTGACCTATCCGGACGGCGCCAAGGCCAAGAAAGTGACCTGGACCTCTTCGGACCGCAGCATCGCCCGGGTGAACAACGGCCGGATCACCGGTTACAAGGTGGGCGACTGCACCGTTACCGCCCAGGCTACCATGAAGGATAATTCCACGCGCTCCATCGAACTGCCGGTGCACGTGTACCGCCGCATCGGCACCTTTGCCATCACTGGCAAAAAGCTGACGGTGCCCGTGGGCGGCAAAAGCGAGCCGCTGAAAATGAAGATCACCCCGTCGGACGCCACGTACCAGGATGTCACCTGGTCGTCCAGCAAGCCGGATGTGGCTTCCGTGGATGAAAACGGCGTGGTCACCGGCGTGAAGGGCGGCACCGCCGTCATCACCGCCACGTCCAGCGAACCGCTGATGGCCGGCAAAAAGGCCCGCAAGGCCACCATCCGCGTCACCGTGATCCAGGGCGCGGAGGAAGTAGCCATCCAGCAGCAGGAGCCCATCGGTGTGGCCCGGGGCAGGCGCGTCCGCCTGCAGGCCAGCGTGCAGCCGTCCACCGCCAGCAATAAAAAGGTGAAGTGGACCTCCTCCGATACCAAAATCGCCACAGTGGACGCCAACGGCTACGTCCGCGGCGTGCGGGAAGGCGTCGTCACCATTACCGCCACGGCCCGGGACGGCAGCGGCAAGTCCGACAGCCGGCTGGTGGTGGTTTACATTGCCGCTACGTCCATCAAAACGGCGCGGGACAGCAAAATCACCCTGCGGGAAGGCGACATCGACAAGGTCGAAGTGACGCTGAAGCCTGAAAAGGCCACGCCTGCCGCCGTGCTGTGGACCAGCTCCAACGAAGAGGTGGCCACCGTCAGTGAAACCGGCGAAATCACCGCCGTGAGCGCCGGCACCTGCGAAATCACCGCCGCGGCCAACTACGGCAGCACCCTGAAAACAAAAAAGCCCAACAAGAACCTGTATCTGGTGTTCCAGGTGACGGTGACCGCCGCGGAAGCGCCGGACGTCGGGGCCTGAACGCAATCGGGAGATTCTTTTTCAACAAAACGGGGGTTCGGTCTGACAAAGACCGAACCCCCGTTTCTGCATTTCTGGAAACAGGAGCAGATGCGAAAGGCTGCATAGAAACGGAAATCGGCTTTTCATAAAAGGCAGGGCCTATGCTTCGGCAGTCCACCGCATCACCGCCTGCTGCGGAGCTTCCCCTCTCCCGGGGAAGCCTTTTTTGCCGCAGCGGGGAAGGGGGACCGCTTGCGGTGGATGAGGGTCCCCGCCGCAGCGTGATGGAGGAAGCCTCGGGCGGACGAGGCTGCTGTTGAGGAAAACACGCAAAGAAAACCACCCCTTTTGCGCGGCAAATTTCCTGCTGCGCGAAACCGGGCTTCGCTTTGGATCACTTGGAGGAAGCGCGGTTATCCGGAAGGGGAAAGACTCGTTCTTCGCAATCCGGCCCCATGGTGAAGGAGATTTCCCGCTGCCTGCCAAGGCCGCGGCCCTCCGGCAGCAGGACGCGGTAGTGGGTTTCGATTGGCAGGACGGATTTCAGGCGAATGTGCAAACGTCCCTGAGACACGGCCAGCGTATCGAACTCGGCGCCCATGGCGTAGTGCCCGTCGGAAGCCACGACCACGGGACGGCCCGTTTTGATTTTCTCGATTTTGATCATGGCGGCGCCGTGCGGCGGAATGGGCGAGAAGGCCACCGTGTCCTTTTTCCGGGCGATTTGCCAAGTGCCGGCATAGTAATCGCATACGGCGTAGTCCGCGTTCTCCTCCAAGGGCAGATCAGCCAGGCGGATGGATGGAAAACGCGGCTTTTCATCGTCCCAGTTGATCAGGCACAGGCAATGGGCCCCCGTTTTTTCCACCAGTACGTCCACCGTGTCCGGGAAGCGGCCGCCGGAAAGCAGGCCCAGGGGCCGCACACGGGTATCCAGCACAGGCAGGATGCGGCGGATCTCCAGAAGGCGGCTGTCCCGGATGGCGTCCAGCGGTTCGGTCTGGCACATGATGCCGCCGCCCATGAACTGGTTCATCACCACCGTTTTCACTTCTTCATCCGTCAGCAGTCCCAGCGTCAGGCGCAGCCCCCGCTTCATTTCGGGGTTTTCCCGGATTATCAGGGCGTCGGGGTCGTTGGCCCACCAGGCGTTCATATAGGCGCGCAGGATGCTTTGCCGGATGGTGTAGGGCGCGGTTTTTCCGCCCTGCTGCACGCTGCTTTGCCACATAGACAGCACCGTCGGCCCCGGTGCGCTGGGCGTCGGCCAGGCCGATGGCAGGGTCGTACAAGCCGCCGCAGATCAGCAGGAAGCCGTCTTCCCCCATGCCGTCCCGGATGGCCTTTACGGCCCGGTAATAGGCCTGGGCCAGGCAGACGCCGTCCTGCTCAATCAGCGTCAGGTGATCGCTGACCACCCGCCGGCTTTCGCCTGCTTCCATGCTGCCGCCCTGTTCCGCCATGACGGACGCCACGTCGGCAAGCCGCTGGTCCGGGCAGCCGGTTTGGAACACGCCGGGCATGTCGTTTTTATGCCGGCCGGACCAGAAAACCCGGTAGGGGCCGCCGCCCAGGCCCAGGGCGGTCAGATCCTGCGTGTCCAGCAGCACGGCGGCGCGAAGAAACACGGGAACGTCGGATTCGTTGCGGATCACCGCGCGATATTCCGCCGCGTCCGGGCCGGAATATTCCGTTTCGCGGGAAATGGACAGGCCGGGGCTTTGGGGCTCGGTGCGCACGGGAAAAGAAAAATTCATGGTTGCCTTCGTTCCCCGGGTCATTCCGGAAAGGGCAGCGAAATGCTGCGCACATCCGGCGGGCAGTGCTCCAGAAGGTGGAAGATCCAGCTTTTCACCACGGTACGGGTTTCGATTTCCCGCCACTTTTGCGCGTTTTCATCCCGCAGCAGGGCGCTGCAGTCCCCGGGGGTCATTTCCCCGCCGGCATACAGCAGGAAGGCCTTGGCAAACCAGCGGACGGCGTCCTCGTCCCCTTCGTGCACGGTGCCGCGCAGGGTGCCCCGGGCCATGTTGTACGCCAGGGTTTCGGCCCCCTGGCGCAGTTTTTGCCAGGTAGAGCCGGAAAAATCGTAAAGCGGCAGGGTGCGCCAGGAAAGCCCGCTTTCCAACCGCTGCAGCAGGCCGCACCAGCCGGGGTAGGCGTGGGGCTGGCCCACGGTGATCTGCCGCAGCGCCGGGTCGTCCACCGTGGCAAAGCCGTGGTCATGGCCGCACAGGTAAACGGAAACCCGGTGCCGCTTCAGCACCTGCGCCAGGGTGTCGGCGCTGCGGGTGGCCTGGATCCGGGTTTCGGGCAGCAGGGGATGGTGCCCGCAGGCGATCACCGGCGTGCTTTGGGGCAGGGAAGACAGCGTTTCATCCAGCCAGGCCGCCGTTTCCGCCCGTACGCCGCCGTTGGGCAGCACGCGGCCGGCATCGTCGCAGGCGTTGGTGTCCAGCAGCAGCAGGCACGTGCCTTCGCCGGTCATCACGGCGCAGGACAGGGAAGCGGTGTCCCGGGAAAGGGCCCGGTTCAGGCCGAAAGCGGCATACAGGCGGCCGAATTCGCCGGCGGGCACTGATGGGGACAGATCGTGGTTGCCGGGGATCACGTAAACCGCCTTGCCCATCTGCTTCCGCACGGCGGTCAGCCAGCGGATCAGGGAAAGGTGCTCCGCCATTTTGCCGTTGTTGGTGTTGTCGCCCAGCAGCACCAGGGCGTCGTGGGCCTGCAGGGCCTGGCGCACGGCGTTCAGCGCCGGCGCAAAGGCGGCCGCCTCCTCCGTCAGGTGCAAATCGGACACGAACAGCATGGATTCAGCCCACGCGCCGCGGTACACAGCCGTCACCCCCAGCAAAACAAAAATCAAGATCAGGAATAAGCGTTTCATCTGCGCCGCCTCCTCCGGGAAAAAAATCCCCCTCCGCTGGCATTGTAGCACATTCGGAGGGGGAACGCTATCGGTATTTTACCGGAATTGCAGCCCCGCGTTATCCGTTGCGGGCGGCAGGGCGTCAAAGGGGACCAGCGCCGGGGAAAGGCTGTTTCCATGGGTGAATACGAACAGGGTGCCCTGCGGAGAAGGGAAAAAATAGGGGGAATAGTCGCCGTACTCTTTGCTCAGGCCCCGCACGTCCAGGGAAATTGGGTTCAGGCTGCCGTCCGTGATCAGCCGGAACACGGTGTACACCTGGCGGGAGTTGGCCACGGCGGAGCCGAAGAAGGTGTAGCGGTCGGCCGCGGCGTCATAAGCCTGGACGCCCAGCCCCAGCACCACCCGGTTGCCGCGCAGTGTTCCGCGCGACAGTACGTTGAAATCCGCGTCCATGCGGACCAGCTCCAGGGGGCTGTAGGCGTCCGAGGATTGCTTCCGGGTTTGGAAAAAGCCGCCGCGGCGGTCCGAAAACAGGCTGGGCAGCTCGGAATAGGTTTTGTGCCAGCGGACGCCTTCCGGATCCAGCAGGAGCAGCTCGTAGCTGCGGCTGTCCCCCAGCGAGGTATAGGTGACCAGCATGCGTTCCTCCTCCAAGGGGCGGAAGCGGATCAGGTAATCCTCCCGGGGCAGGGGCAGTTTCCAGCGCCGGACGGCTTCACCCCGGCTGTTATACAGCGTCAGCACCGCGTTTCCCTGCTCATCCGCCGTTTCTGCCGCCACGTACCGGTCCAGCACCCGCACCTGCCCCATCCGCGTCACGGAAACGGGATCAATGGGCAGGGGCACGGGATGCTCCAGCCCCCGGTCCGTCCAGTCATACAGGGTGTAGCGGGTCTGCGGGTTCCGCTGCCGGGGATCGCTTTGCAGGAAAGGGAATTCCTGGGGATAGGTGATCAACACCTTGAAGGCGCCGTCTTCGTCCACCAGGAACTGGGCGGAGCCCAGGCTTTGGGCCGCTCCGTCGACGGTGTAGGGCAGATCCCGGAAAACCCGGTAATCCCGCCACCAGGTCACGTGGCCGGGCCGGCTGGTATGGCCGTCCGGGTCGTCCCAGCCGGTGGTGAGGAATTCATGGTCGTTCAGCAGCTTCAATTGAAACGGCAGGGGATAGCCAAAGTCCAGGGTGTAGCCTTCGTAAGGCGTTTCCGCCCGGCCCGCGGGAAGCAGCAGCAGCAAAAGGGCCAGCAGCGGGAAAAAGCGTTTCTTCATGTCAGCCTCCGTTTATTCCAGGGCCAGGGTCACGCCGTCCGCGGCCGGCAGGGCGTCAAAGGAGACCAGCGCGGGAAACTGGTAGCCGTGCGCCCCGGTCATGTCCGAGGTGAAAACCCAGGCCGCGCCGTCCGGGGCCGTATAGATCTTGGGCCCGTAATCCCGGTAGGCGGCGCTCAGCGCCCGCACGTCCAGGGAAAGGGGATTCATGGCGGCGTCCACCGTCAGGGCAAACACGGTGTACACCCGGCGGGAGTTGGCCACCGCGGAACCGTAGAAGGTGCAGGCGCCGGTTTCCGCGTCCCAGGCGGCGGTGTCGATTCTTTTCACCACCCGGTCGCCCGTCAGTTGCTTTTGCCCGGTCAGCAGCCCGTTTTCATCGTAATGGTACAGGGTCAGGGGCGAATAATCGCCGCGGTTGGGGTCGTCCACCTGGTAAAAGCCGCCCAGGCCGTCGGCCAGCGCGCCGGGATAGTGAGCGGCGTCCCACGGGCGCTGCCAGCGCACCGCGCCCCGATCCACGCAAAGCAGGGAAACGGCGCCGTCCGCCTCCCGGCCGAAGATCAGGAAAGCCTGGTCCCCCAGGCGGTAAATGCCGTCCGCCCGAAAGGCGGCGGAAACGGGCAGCGCGCATTGCCAGAGCGTTTCGCCGTTCAGGCGGTACAGCGTCAGTTCCCGGTACCCTTCCTGCGTGCAGGCGAGCAGGCAGGAGCCGACCACCAGGCCCTGGGCTGCGCCGGCGCAGATCTCCACGGGGTTTTGCAGGCCGCTTTCCGTCCAGTCGTAGGCGATGAAGCGATAAGAACGGGTGCCGCCGGCGGCCTGTTCGACGGGCCGGCTCACCACCACGGTGACTCCGCCGTCCTCCCGGAGGGCGAACTGCGCGCCGCCCAGATGGGCCAGGTTGCCCCGGGCGAAAAAGGGCAGGTCCCGGATCAGCCTGCCGTCCCGGTACCAGGTCCAGTGGGCGGCCGTTTGATCCAGGTCCAGGGGATTGGCGAAAACCACCGCGTTGCGCGCGTCCAGGGGGTTCACCTTCCAGGCGAAGGATTTGCCGGTGTCCGGCGCGGTCAGCAGCCAGCCGTCGTATTCCGCCAGCGCGGCGGAAAGGGGCAGAAGCGCCAGCAGGCAAAGCAGCAGAAACTTTTTCATCGGTGTTTATCCTTTCCGGTTGATTGCGGGGCCGCGCCGCGGGGAAGACCCATCCGGGCCGCCGGGCGGCAGGGCGCGCTGAATGCCGTCGTTGGGGCGGCTCTGCTTATACAGACGTCCGGGAAGGGCGGATTGTTACATGCGTCCGGTTTTTTCCCCAAGAAAAAACGAAGGAGCGGAAGCTCCTTCGAGGATGATTTACATTTCGCTCAGGTTGTCGAACAGGGTGTATTCGCCCAGCCACGCCAGCTTGACGGTGCCCAGCGGGCCGTTCCTCTGCTTGGCCACAATGACCTCCGCCACGTTGTCCGGCGCGGGATCGCCGTCCTTGCGGGCCTGGTTGTTGTAATAGGCTTCCCGGTGCAGGAACATCACCACGTCGGCGTCCTGCTCGATGGAGCCGGAATCGCGCAAGTCGCTCAGCATGGGGCGGAAGCCGCCGGCGCCGCCGCGTTTTTCGTTGGCGCGGCTCAGCTGGGCGCAGGCCACCAGCGGCACCTTCAGCTCCTGGGCGATGGCCTTCAGGGAACGGGAAATTTCGGACACCTCCACCTGGCGGCTTTCCGCTTTGTTGTCCGATCCCATCAATTGCAGGTAGTCCACCACGATCATGTCCAGGCCGCGGTCCATCATCAGCCGGCGGCACCGGGAGCGCAGCTGCCCGGGGGTGATGCCGGAGGTGTCGTCGATGTACATTTCACTCTTGGCCAGCGGCGCCAGGGAGCGGGCCAGCTTCATCCATTCCTCGTCCCGCAGCAGCCCCTTGCGCACGCTTTGCATGCTGATGCGGGCGTCGCCGCACAGGATACGCATGGCGATCTGCTCCCGGGGCATTTCCAGGGAGAACACCGCCACCTTGAACCCCTTGCGGATGGCGTGGGTGGCCATGTTGATGGCAAAGGACGTTTTGCCCATGGAGGGCCGGGCGCCCACCAGGATCAATTCGCCCCCGTGCAGGCCGGTCAGCAGGTTATCCAGCCCGTAAAAGCCCGTGGGCACGCCGGATACGCCGCCCCGCAGCCGGGCCAGCTCCTCCATCTGCTCGTAGGTGCGGGTCAGCACATCCCGGATGTGCTGCAGGCTTTCGCCGGCGTCCCTGCGCATAACGATGTCGAAAATGGCTTTTTCCGCCATGGCCAGCACCTGGGGCAGCTCCTGCTCCTGGGCGTAGCTGGCCCGGGAAATTTCCCCGGAGGCGCTGATCAGCCGCCGCAGGGTGGATTTTTCCGACACGATGCGGATGTAATCCCGGGTGTTGGCGGTGGTGGGCACAAAGCTGGTCAGCTCAATCAGGTATTCCGTGCCGCCGATGCCGGGCAGCGTTCCCCGGCGGGCCAGCTCCGCGTCCATGGTCACCAAATCGACGGCCATGTGGTTGCCGGCCAGGGCTTTGGCGGCGTCGAAAATTTCCCGGTGCGCCGGCACGTAAAAATCGTCCGCCGTCAGGATTTCGATGGCCGCGGACACCGCGTTGCCGCTTTGCAGCATGGCGCCCAGCACCGAGCGCTCGGCTTCGGTGCTGTGCGGGGGAACGGCAGAAAAACTGCCGGAATTGACGGGCGTATCCATTTATGCCTCGTTTCCGGTGACCCGGACGGTCATTTTGGCGCTGATTTCGGGGTAGAGCTTCACTACGATGTCCGTTTCGCCTACGGTGCGGATGGGCTCGCTCAGGTCGATCTTGCGCTTATCCACTTCCACGCCGTGCTGTTCCTTCAGCGCTTCGGCGATTTCCGCGCCGGTTACCGAGCCGTACAGCCGGCCCTGGGCGCCGCACTTGGCCTTCACGGTGATCACCTTGCCCCGAAGGGACGCGGCTTTCTTTTCCGCCGTCAGGCGGCGCTCCATTTCCCGGGCGCGCTCGGCGGCCTGCTTCTTTTCCACTTCCTTGGCCGCGCCGGGTGTGGCTTCCTTGGCCAGGCCCTTGGGGAAAAGGAAATTGCGGGCGTAGCCGTCGCTTACGTTGACGATCTCCTGTTTTTTGCCGGTGCCCTTCACGTCGGCAAGCAGAATCACTTTCATTTCAAAAATCCTCCTTTGTATCCCGGGGCTTGCGCAGCCCCCGGATGTTGCTGATCTGATCGAACATCCCCAGGAAAACCAGCACGGAGAACAGCATCAGCAGGATGGGTACGATCACCCGCCACGTCCGCTTGGTTCCCCGGGCCTTTTGCATGAAATTCACCAGCGCCGCGCCCTGAATGATGAACAGGGAACGGGCGGCGGTATACAGGATGGCCCCGGCCACGCGAAGGCCCTCGCTGGCGGAGGAACGCAGGAAATAGCCCGCCACCAGCGCGGCGCCCACCTGCCAGCCGATGCCGCGGGGCAGGTGCCAGGTTTCAAACCGGGGCATTTGCAGATCGGGAAAATCCACCTGCGCCCGGCCCTGGGCGTCGGTCACGGTGCCTTCCGCCGTTTCCGACAGGAACGCGCGTCTTTCCGCCGCCAGGTACCCGAACCGCAGCGGCAGCAGCAGGCAGCCCACGCCGCCCAGAATGCTCTGGCTGACGATCAGGTTGGGCACCAGGGAGGAAAGCAGGGTGGTGACCAGCGTGCGCACCGACAAAAGCAGGTCGCTCCGGGCGGCTTCGGACAGCGCGTAGCCCCCCAGCACCCGCTGCAGGGCCGAGCCCCGCAGGTTTTCCGGCAGATCCACCAGCCCCATGGAATACAGCTGGTACAGCATGGTGTCGCCCAGCTCCCACCGGTCCAGGGCGTTCATCACGGCGACGCCGGCCCGGTCGTACAGATTGCCCCCGGACCAGGACTGCAGCAGCAGGTAGCAGCCGGCCAGGGCCAGCAAATGCACGCCGATCAGGGCTGGACAGGATTGCCGGAACGGCACGCGCAGCGCCACCACCAGCACGAAGGCCGCCACAATGGGCAGCAGGTAAACGGAGCCCAGGATCAGCCCCGGCCGGCCCCCAAGCACCGTCAGGGACACCAGGCCTGCCGCGGTGCCCAGCAGCATGGGCAGCGCCCCGGCCGTCAGCCCGGCCAGGCAGACCGCCAGGGGCAGAAGAAAAATCACCAGCAAAACCGCGTACATGCCGCTCAGCGGCGACAGGGATAAAAGCAAAACCGGCGCGGCGATCAGCAGGGTGCTCACGATGGCCGCTTTGGGCGAGCGCCACAGGGGAAAGTCTTTCATATCGTCTCCTTCAAGTCAGGATAAAAACCCATTCTTATTGTAATTTCTTCCGCCCTGTTTGTCAATGCGCCCCGGCGAAAAGAGCGAAGGCAAAACAAAACAGCGCGCCTGAAAAAGCGCGCTGTGTGCCGGGGAGTCCGATCCCGTTGGGAACAGAGGATCAGTAGCTTTCCTCGGAGTAATCGCCGTAGTTCATGTCCAGGCTGCCGTGGCGCACGAAGCCGCGGGCCTTCTTCTGGCTGACGTTGGCCTGGATGTAGTCCCACACTTCGCCGTCCTGGTTCACCACGGTGGTCAGGTAGATGACCCGCGTTCCCTTGGGAATGGTGCGGATGGTGATGCCGGCCCGGACGGGGTCGTCCGTCATGGCGCAGTTGGACGCCGTTTTCACCGTGATTTCTTCAAAGTCCAGCTGCCGGGACACACTGACCTTGCCGGAGATCTTGCTGCCCTGCACGTAGCCGACTCGGACGGAGCCGTTGTTGGTTTCATAGAACACCAGCAGCCAGCCGTTTTCCCAGCCGGCGGCCCACACGGCGCCGTTGGTATTCACCAGGGCTT
The DNA here is from genome assembly GCA_902773895.1 of uncultured Eubacteriales bacterium. Classification (GTDB taxonomy): domain Bacteria; phylum Bacillota; class Clostridia; order Christensenellales; family Aristaeellaceae; genus RUG563. Next base: position 22,617 of record CACYGB010000022.1, on the reverse strand, counting down.
TGCCGTTGGCGCCCCGCCAGGAGGACGTGCCCGGCGCGGCGTACACAGCCAGCTTCTGGCCCGCTTTCATATTTTCCAGCAGGGTGAAGCCCGTCAGCTTCCAGTTTCCCGGCGGGGTGAACTGGGTGTAACACTTGCGGCCCTTGACGTGCTGCTTTTCCTTAACAGCGTCCATGTCCCGGGCCACTTTCTTGATCAGGTTCACGTTGTCCCATTCCAGCTGGGACACTTTGGGGTAGCAGTATTTCTGGTTGTCGGCGTTTTTGTTGGCGGTGTACCAGGGCATGGCGCTGAACCACAGGTCGAATTTTCCGCCCGAAATGAACACGTAGCCGTGCCGGGCAAAAATTTCGTTCCACAGGTACGCCAGGGATTCCCGGTCCCACTTCCAGATTTCTTCCTCCGTCAGGCGGCGGGTATTGCTGTCCGGGATCAGGTACAGGGTGTCGGCCTGGGCCCGCGGTGCCGGGATCACGGGCAGCAGCACCAGGCACAGCACCAGGCACAGGATGCGAAGCTTTGCTTTCATGGGTTGCACTCCTCCTCTGTTTTTCCTTGTTCTCTTTCTTCTGAATTCGGGTATTTCCTGCTGATTCCAACGAAAAACAGCAAAAAAATCTTCCCTGGAAGCAGGGAAGATTTTTCACGGGGTTTTAGCCCTCAAACTGGATGTCGATGCTGCCGTTGGAGGTGTGCACGGACAGCGGATACAGGCCCGCCTGCTGCCGGGGCAGGCTGTTTTTGCCGTTGCTCAGACCGCTGTCGATGGCCCAGTCGGCCTGCTTCCCCGGCACGGTGCCGCGGATGCTGCCGTTGGAGGTGCGCAGCAGGATGGAGCGGGTGTTCAGCCCCGACACCTGGATGCCGCTGTTGGACGTGGTGGCCACGAGCATCGGCGCTTGGATGTCCGTCACCGCCATACGGCCGTTGGAGGTGCTCAGGTGCATCTCTCCGCCGGCGCGGACAGAGGCCGCTTCGATGCGGGCGTTGCTGGTTTTGGCCTGGATGGCCTGCTTGCACACCAAGCGCTCCAGCACCAGGCGGCTGTTGCTGGTTTTGGCTTCCAGGCTTTTGCACACCGTATCCTGGATGCTGATGCGGCTGTTGCTGGTTTTCAGGTCCACGGTGCACAGCGCCTTCAGCCCTTCCAGACGGACGGAGCCGTTGCTGGTATGGGCCTTCAAATCCACCAGCGCGTCCGCGGGCAGGAACAATTCGACGGTGGGCGTGGGCTGAGTCCAGAGCACCTTGAGGCCGGTGGTGAAGAAGGAGAAGCTGAACCCGCGGTTTTTGCGGCCCAGCGCCTCGTTTTCCAGCGACAGCACGCCGTTTTCCAGCCGCGCTTCATACGGCTCCCGGTCGGAGCGGTAGTACACCAGGCGGATTTCATCCCCTTCGCCGGGCCGCACGGCGATGGGCATATCGGCGGCGGCCAGCCGGACGGCGCGCACGTCCTCTGCCCGGCAGGCAAACTCTTTTTTCTCGTAAGCGCCTGCCGCCGCGGATTCACTCGTTTTCCGGGCTTTTTCCGCCGCTTCCTGGGCCGCGTTCCCCGCGGCCTGGGTGCTTTCCTCCACCAGGCCGGGCACGCTTTCCAGGATCTTCTGGGCGCCCTTGATCACGCTGCCGATCAGGGAAGAGAGGCCCTCCTGCTGCTGGCCGTCTTCCGCCCGGGGCGCATCCTGCGGGGCTGCCGGAGCGGGCTCCGGCGCGGCCTTTTCGTCCGCGTCCTCTGCAGGCCGGGGCTCCTGCTTCGCTTGTTCAGTCTGTTCCGTCCACCGGGTGCCTTCCTTGGCCCGGCGCACCATTTCATCCGCCGTGGGGGCTATTTCGGGCTTGCCCGTGGTGAAGCGCTCCACCCCCCGCAGGGCGCTGTCCGCCAGGGCGGAAAATTCCAGCATTTCATCCCGCATGGGGTGATGCAGGGGCGACGCCTGGTCCTCGCCGTTGTCCGTCCGCAGGCGGGCGGCAATGTCCGCCGGGGCTTCCATGGCGTTCACGGCGCTTTCCTCGTCCATGCCGTCCTCCATGCGGTCATCCAGCATTTCGGCGTAGAACGCCAGGGCGGCGCGGCGGTTTTCTTCCTTCAAAAAGCTCAGTTCCTGGTTCAACGTCGCAAGATATTCTTCCCGGCTCATGGGTTCCTTCCTCCTTTGTCGGCCATGGTCCACCGATCCGTTTCCTGCCGCAGGGGCTGCCGCGGGGGCGCTGTTTCGGGACGGCGCCCCGTATCGTTCCACCGTTCATTCCTGCTTTTCATGACTGCTGCCCTCCGCAATAAAGTCGTACACCTTCTTGATTTCCGCCCATTCCCCCAGGAAATCGGCGATTTTGCGCCGCCCTTCGTCGGTGATGGCGTAGTATTTCCGCAGCCGGCTGTTGTGCTCCACCGAGTACACCGTCAGGCAGCCTGCGCTTTCCAGCCGCCGCAGCACCGGATACAGCGTGGATTCGGACAGCGCGATCAGCGGCGCGATGTCCTTGATCAGCTGGTAGCCGTAGGAATCGCCCCGGGCCAGTACGGCCAGGATGCACACGTCCACCATGCCTTTCTTCATCTGGGCATCCACGGGTATCACCTCCTGTCACGCAATACTATACAACGCATAATATTGTTTGTCAAGCATTATTTTTGAAAATATATGATTATTTTCGCCGCCAAAGGCGCGTTTTGGCGCTCTTTTTTCAGTTTTCGTCCGCGCAGGCAGGATTTTTTCCTCCGGATCAAGAATGTTTAACAGTCAATTGTTTTGAACACGGAGGCCATTGCATGTCTTTGCATCCGCCCAAAAGATCGCCTGAGGACGAACAGCGGCTGATCGTGCTGTACGCGCTGGATCAGCTGGCGCCCTGCACGGAGCTGCAGCTGCTGCAGTTCCTGTTCGAGCATGATCTGATGAATTATTTTGATATGATGTTTGCCCTGAACGACCTGTGCGCCAACGGCCAGGCGGTGCGCAGCCAAAGGAAAGCCGGCAATTTGTACGCCCTTACCGACGCGGGCCGGGAGGCGCTGAGCCTGTTCGGCAGCCGGGTGCCCGGCAGCGTGAAAAAGCTGCTGGAGGAAACGGGGGACGTTTGGCGCACCCGATTCCGGCAGGAGGACCAGTACCTGCACCAGATCCGGCAGACCCAGCGGGGCGAATACGAAGTGACGCTGACGGTGGTGGAGCAGGAGATGGATATGCTGCGCCTGACCCTGACGCTGCCTACCCGGGAGCTGGCCCAGCAAACCGCCCGGGCCTGGCCCAAAGCGGCGGGAAAGATTTACGAAAGCGTCATGCAGACGCTGTCGGAGGAAGAAGAATGAAAGTATACGCCCTTTTGCTTTGCGGGGGCAGCGGCACCCGCATGGGCGGCAGCGGCAACAAAACGCTGCTGGAGATCGGCGGCGTGCCGGGCATCGTCCGGTGCTGCCGGGCGTATGAGGGCCTGGCCGACGGCATCGTGCTGGTAACGCGGGCCAGGGAAGAAGCGCTGTTTGCCCGGGTGCTGGCTGAATGGGGCGTTACGGCGCCGGTGAAAATCGTTCCCGGCGGGGAGGACCGGCAAGCCTCCGCCCTGCGGGGTTTGCAGGCGCTGCCGGACCGGGACGGCATGGCCCTGATCCACGACGGCGCCCGGCCGCTGGTGACCGGGGATGTGATCCGGCGGGTTATTGACAGCGTGCGGACGTGCGGCAGCGGCGCCGCGGCCGTGCCGGCCCGGGACACCATCAAGCGCGCCGACGCCCATGGACGGGTGGTCGAAACGCCGGACCGGGCGTCCCTTTGGCAGATGCAGACGCCCCAGGGTTTTTTCGTGCGGGATCTGCTACGCGCCCACGAAAGCGCGGGGGACCGCCGCTACACCGATGACGCCGCCCTGATGGAAGCGGCCGGATTTCCGGTGCAGCTGGTGATGGGTGATTACCGGAATGTGAAAATGACGTCCCCGGAGGATTGGAAGATGGCACAGGGCATGATGGTTCCCCGGATCGGCACCGGGTTTGACGCCCACCGGCTGGTGGAAAACCGGGCGCTGTGGCTGGGCGGCGTGTGCATCCCTTACGAAAAGGGCCTGGACGGCCACAGCGACGCCGACGCCGCTGTTCACGCGCTGATCGACGCGCTGCTGGGCGCCGCCGGCATGGGGGACATCGGCGCGCTGTTCCCGGACAGCGACGACGCGTACAAAGGCATTTCCTCGGTGATCCTGCTGAAGGAAACGGCGCGGCGGATCCGGGAAAAAGGATACGAAATCGGCAATGCCGACGTGACCATCCTGGCCCAGCGGCCCAAGATGGCCCCGTATATCCCCGCCATGCGGCAGGCCCTGGCGGAAGCCCTGGGCATTCCGCAAGCGCGCGTCAGCGTCAAGGCCACCACCACCGAGCGCATGGGCTACGAGGGCCGCGGCGAGGGCATCAGCGCCCAGGCCGCCGCGCTGATTTACGAAACGGTATAAACCGCGATCCCATCCCGGAAAGGAGCAACCGCGTATGATCGATCAAAACGCCATTTGGCTGGGCACGTCCCCGGAGGGCCGGGTGACGCTGCTGCCGCAGCTGGCCAACCGGCACGGCCTGATCGCCGGGGCCACCGGCACCGGCAAAACGGTGACGCTGCAGGTGCTGGCCGAGGGCTTTTCCCAGCTGGGGGTGCCGGTGTTCCTGGCCGACGTGAAAGGCGATTTGGCCGGCCTGGCCGTGCCGGGGGAGGGAAACGGAAAGATCGACGCCCGGCTGGCGGCCTGCGGCGCGGAAACGTTTGCCTTCCGGGGCTGTCCCGTAACGTTCTGGGATGTGTACGGCGAAGGCGGCCACCCCATCCGCACCACGGTCAGCGAAATGGGGCCGCTGCTGCTGAGCCGGATGCTGGGGCTCAACGACACCCAGACCGGCGTGATGCACATCCTGTTCCGTATTGCCGACGACGAGGGCATGCTGTTGCTGGACCTGAAAGACGTGAAGGCCATGCTGGCCTATATTGGAGAAAACGCCAAGCGCTACACCCTGGCCTACGGCAACATCGCCAAGGCCACCGTGGGCGCCATCCAGCGCGCCATCGTCCTGCTGGAGGACCAGGGCGGCAACCGGTTTTTCGGGGAGCCGGCGTTTGACCTGGCGGATTTCCTGCGGCAGGATGAACAGGGCCAGGGGATGGTGAACATCCTGGCGGCGGACAAGCTGTTCCGCAGGCCGGCCCTGTACGGCGCGTTCCTGCTGTGGCTGCTGGGCGAACTGTACGAATGCCTGCCCGAGCAAGGGGACAAGGCGCTGCCCCGGCTGGTGTTTTTCTTCGATGAAGCGCACCTGCTTTTTGACGATTGCTCCAAAGCGCTGCTGGAGCGCATCGAGCAGACCATCCGTCTGATCCGCTCCAAGGGCGTGGGCGTGTATTTCGTGACCCAGACGCCCACCGACGTGCCCTCCACCGTGCTGTCCCAGCTGTCCGGCCGGGTGCAGCACGCGCTGCGGGCCTTTACGCCAAGGGAGCAGAAGATCGTGCGCGCCGCGGCCCAGACGTTCCGGCCCAACCCCGCCTTCGACACAGAACGGACGCTGGGGGAGATGGCCACCGGCGAAGCGCTGGTTTCCTTCCTGCAGCCGGACGGCAGCCCTTCCGTGGTGCAGCGGACGGTGATCCTGCCGCCCCAGTCCCGCATGGGCGTGATTTCGGAGGAGGTGCGCCGCGCCTTCCTGGAGACCGACGAGATCGGGGAAAAATACGACGCGTGCATTGACCGGGAAAGCGCCTATGAGGTGCTAGCCGCCCGCATGGGTGAAACGGCCGCGCCGGGAGAGCCGCCCGTGGTGCATCCGCCGGAGCCGGCCCCCGCGCCGCAGATCGTGACCGCCACCTTCCGGGTGTACAACCCCGAAACCGGCGAGTACGAGGAGCGGCCCATCCCCACGCTGCAAACCGTGCTTCCGTCCCGGCCGGCGGAAAGTGTTTCCGTGCCGGACGCTGTGGTGATCCCGCGCGCGGAGCAGCCGGCGAAGAAGCCGGCCAAAAAGCGCAGCGAAATGACCGCCGCCGAGCAAAAGATCGATTCCTTCGTCCAATCCGCCGTGTCCTCCGCGGGCCGGGAACTGGGCCGCACACTGAGCCGGTCGCTGCTGGGCGTGCTGGGCATCCGCACCACGGCCCGGAGGAACACCCGGAAGCGGTGAGGCGGCCGTTCGTCCGCGGGAAAGGAAACAAAAATGGACATGAATTACTGCATGCACTGCGGCGCCCGGCTGCGTCTGAAGCGCCATGAAACGGAAGGCGATATTCCCTGGTGCGACGGATGCGGAGACTGGCGGTTCCCCGTTTTCAGCACCGCGGTCAGCACGGTGATCCTGAACCCCGACAGGACAAAGACCCTGCTGATCCAGCAATACGGCAGGCCCTTTTACATCCTCTGCGCCGGGTATGTGAACAAGGGGGAGGACGCGGAGGACGCGGTGCGCCGGGAGATCCGGGAGGAACTGGGGCTGGAGGCCCGGGACGTGCGCTTCAACCGCAGCCATTATTTTGCCCCCAGCAACACCCTGATGCTGAATTTCACCGCGGTGGCGGACGACGGGGACGCCCATCCCAACCGGGAGGTGGACGCCTGGCGCTGGTTTCCCCTGGAGGAGGGACGGCGCGCCATCAAGCCCGGCAGCCTGGCCGCGGCGTTCCTGAACGGTTTCCTGGACGGGGTGTACACGTTTCCCCGGTAAGGCGCCTTTTCCGGGCGCGCCGGAAGGCTGAATCCATTGAATGTCATTGCACTGAAATGATTTTTTTGAAGGAGGAACTCATCATGAAACGCAGAATCGGCATCCTCACCAGCGGCGGCGACTGCCCCGGCCTGAACGCCACCATCCGCGGCGTGGCCCGGGCGGCCTACGAAATGTTTGACGCGGAAATCGTGGGCATCATGGACGGTTACCGCGGCCTGATCGAGGGCGAATGGCAGGAAATGAAGCGCAGCCAGTTTTCCGGCATCCTGACGCTGGGCGGCACCATCCTGGGCACCAGCCGGCAGCCCTTCCGGAACATGCGGGTGATCGGCGAGGACAACGTGGACAAAGTGGCCGCCATGAAAAAGCATTACAATGAAATGAAGCTGGACTGCCTGGTGTGTCTGGGCGGCAACGGCACCCACAAAACGGCCAACCTGCTCAGCGAAGAAGGCCTGAATGTGATCGGCCTGCCCAAGACCATTGACAACGATATTTACGGCACCGATTTCACCTTCGGCTTCCACACCGCCGTGGACATCGCCACCGAGGTGATCGACCGCATCCACACCACCGCCGCCAGCCACGGCCGCACCATGGTGATCGAAATCATGGGTAACAAAGCGGGCTGGCTGACGCTGTATGCCGGCCTGGCCGGCGGCGCCGACGTGGTGCTGCTGCCGGAAATCCCCTATGACATCAAAGAAGTGGCCAAGAGCGTGGAGCAGCGGGCCAAGAACAAGAAAGCCTTCACCATCATCGCCGCCGCCGAGGGCGCCATGAGCAAGAAGGAAGCCAAGATGAAGAAGAAGGAGCGGGAAGCCTTCCGGGCCGAAAGCGGCTTCAACGGCATCGCCAACCGCATTGCCAAGGAACTGACCGACCTGGTGGGCGTGGAAGCCCGGGCTGTGGTTCCCGGCCACATCCAGCGCGGCGGCTCCCCCAGCGCGTACGACCGGGTGCTGGCCACCCAGTTCGGCGTCCACGCTGCCCAGCTTATCGCCCAGGAGGAATACGGCGTCACGGTGGCGCTGGTGGGCAACACCATCACCCATAACAAGCTGTCTGAAATTGCCGGCGTGCCCAAGCTGGTGCCGGCGGATCACCAGATGGTGCAGGTGGCCCGGGATATGGGCATCTCCTTCGGCGACTGACGGGAAACGCAAAAACCCCGCTCCATACAGGAGCGGGGTTTTTTGTACGTGTGTTTTACTTCAGGATCAGCTTTTTCAGCATATCCACCGCGGCTTCCATTTCCTGCACCACGGCGTATTCGAAAATGCCGTGGTAATTCCGGCCGCCCGTGCCCAGGTTGGGGCATACCAGCCCCATGAAGGACAGCCGCGCGCCGTCGGTGCCGCCGCGGATGGGCACCGCTTTGGGCGTCAGGCCGCATGCCCGCAGGGCGTCAAAGGCCCGCTGGATGACCTCCGGCTTTTCCTGCACCTTCTCCTTCATGTTGTAGTAGCTGTCCCGCAGGGCCAGTTCGAAGGAGCCCGCGCCGTACTTGTCGTTCAGGTAAGCGGCGATTTTCTGCATCCGCGCCTTTTTCTGTTCAAACTTGTCCCGGTCGTGATCCCGGATGATGTAAACCAGCCGGGCCTGCTGCTCTTCCCCTTCCATGCGGGCCAGGTGATAGAAGCCCTCGTAGCCCTCCGTGCATTCGGGGATCTCGTGCACGGGCAGCATGCCGTGGAATTCCATGGCCATGCGGGCGGCGTTGCGCATTTTGTTTTTCGCGCTGCCGGGATGGATGGAAAAGCCGTGCACCGTGACCGCCGCGGACGCGGCGTTGAAGTTTTCGTATTCCACCTCGTCCACCGGTCCGCCGTCCATGGTGTAGGCAAAATCGGCGCCAAAGCCCGCCACGTCGAACAAATCGGCGCCCCGGCCGATTTCTTCGTCCGGCGTGAAGCCCACGCAGATTTTTCCGTGCCGGCATTCCGGATGGGCCAGCACATATTCGCAGAACGTCATGATCTCCGCCACGCCCGCTTTGTCGTCGGCGCCAAGCAGGGTGGTTCCGTCGGTGACGATCAGGTCCTTGTCCCGGTCCTTTTGCAGGGATTCAAAATCCTTTTCCCGCATGACGATGCCCTTTTCCGCGTTCAGCACGATGTCGCCGCCGGTGTAATGGATCGTGCGCGGATGGATGGGGGAGCCGGGCACGGCGTCCACCGTGTCCATGTGGGCGATGAGGCCGATGGCGGGCAGGGCAGGGTCGTTTCCGGGAATGAAGCCGTAAACGTAGGCGTGCTCGTCCAGGCGCACATCCTGCAGGCCCAGGGCGCGCATTTCCTGCTCCAGGTGCCGGGCCAGGGCCCATTGCCGCTCACTGGAGGGACAGGTGTCGCTGCTTTCATCACTGGTGGTGTCCATGGCCACATAGGTCAGGAACCGGGTTTTCAGATCCATGCTCGATCGCTTCCTTTCATTGGCTTTATTATACGGGAAAAAGAGGCACAATGCAAGCGCGGGGGATTGAACCGGGGGCCGGGCCGTGGTATGATGGGCCTATGCCGAGAGAAGGAGATGAGCCCATGCCCGTCATCGAACTGACGGATACCAACGCCCCGGACGTGTTTTTCCGCTTGACGGACGCCCAGCTGCGCAGCCGGCAGGAGCCGGAAAAAGGCATCCTGATCGCCGAAGGGCCCAAGGTGGTGCACACCGCGCTGGACGCGGGGTACGAGCCGGTGGCCCTGCTGATGCGGCGCAAATTCATCGCCGGCCTGGGCGCGCAGATCATCCGCCGCTGCGGGGACATCCCCGTTTATACGGGGGAGGATGAAGCGCTGGCCGCCCTGACGGGCTTCCGTCTCCAGCGCACCTGGGTGCTGTGCGCCCTGCGCCGGCCCCGGGAAAAAACGCCGGAGGAGGTGCTGCCCTCCGCCCGGCGCGTGGCGTGCCTGGAGGGCATTACCGAGCCCAGCAACGTGGGCGCCATTTTCCGCTCTGCCGCCGCCCTGGGCTTTGACGCCATCCTGCTTTCGCCGGATTGCTGCGATCCATGGCACCGCAGGGCCGTGCGGGTGTGCATGGGCGCCATTTTCAGCGTTCCCTGGGCCCGCACCGGGCCGGACGGCGCCCTGCCGCTGCTGAAAAACAGCGGCTTCACCGTCCTGGGCATGGCGCTGCGCGATGATTGCCTGACGCTGGACGACCCCCGGCTGCAGGAGGCGGAAAAGCTGGCTGTGTGCCTGGGCACGGAGGACACGGGCCTAAGGGAGGAAACCATCGCCCGGTGCGACTATGTTGTAAAAATTCCCATGGCCCCGGGGATCGACTCTTTGAACGTGGCCGCTGCGGCCGCCGTCGCTTTCTGGCAGCTGCGGGAGAAAAGAACCAGTGGCCAGGAAACGCAAAACCGTGTATAATAAAAGGGCACACAAACACACAAAGGGGATCGGATGAAGATGAAAAAACATTGGAAATGCTGGCTGCCGCTGGTTCTGCTGCTGGTTCTGCTGCAGGGCGCCCTGGGGGAAGAACTGCCCCGGGAACAGCTGACTCAGGAACAGCTCATGTCTTTTTATGACAACTCCGTATTCGTGGGCGATTCCATCACCCGGCAGCTGAATTCCTATATGAAAACCCAGCGGAAAAAGGATTCCGGCTACTTTGCCGGCGTGAAGTTCGTGGCCGCCCAGAGCCTGTCCCTGTACCGGGCCAGCCGCAACAGCCTGGCCAAGAGCGGCGTTAACCTGACCTATCAGGGCACGGAAATGCCCCTGTGCCGGATCCTGGAAAAAATGAAGCCCCGCCGGGCCATGGTGCTGCTGGGGCTCAACGACTACGTGGGGGAAAACATCGAGCAGGGGGTGCACAACGCCAAGCGCATCGTGGAGCTGAACCAAAGGTACTCCCCTGAAACGGAGATCATTTTCTTTTCCCTGACCCCGGTGACCAAGCGCTTTTCCGGCAGAAAGCACTACCAGCAATTGTGGGACGAATACAACGCGGCGCTGGAAAAAATGTGCCGGGAGGAACAGGTGCCCTTCATCGACATCGCCACCCGCCTGAAGGACGAGGAAGGCTTCCTCTATACCCAGTATTCCAGCGACGGCCGCTGCCACCTGAACGCCAAGGGCCTGAAGCTGTGGGTGGACGCCCTGCTGGAGTATGCCCAGGCCCAGTACGACCAGGGCTTGTGGAAGCCCTGACCCGGCACGAAAGCATCTGCCCGGAGGCGATTTTCCGGCGTTTCCCGTATTCCGTGCGGGAAGCGCCGGTTTTTTCTGTTTTTGCGCGTTCTTTCCGCATATATTGAGGACGGAGGTGGTTGCCGTCATGCTGGAATGGATTTATTGGCTGATCCGGGACGCGCTGTTTTTCTTCGGGATGGTGTCCGGCGGCCTGATCCGCACCATGCCCCGGAAGGAGCGCGTGGTGATCGAAATGCGTTACGGGATGCTGGACGGCAAGGCGCACCCGCAGCACGAGGTGGCCACCGTCCTGGGCATCAGCCGTTCGTACATTTCCCGCATTGAAAAACGGGCCGTGGAAACGCTGCGGCGCGGTATGACGTGAAGGGGAGTGCGCCTTGCGGTCCGAAAGAAGGAAGATGCGCGGGAGCCGGGGCTGTGCCGAAGAAGGCGCGGCCCCTTTTTTCCTCCGTGCCCGGGGAACGGCGCGGAGGCGTCCGGAAAAGAAAAAAGAGCTTAACAAAACGCCTGTCCTATGATATACTAATAATGGTAACCTATTTTTGATTTGCTTTGCGCGCGAGGAGGAAACGGCCGGATGGATGCCTACAAGCTGCTTATAACGGGCGGGATCCCGCTGATCGGGGAAACGTCCGTTTCCGGCGGAAAGAATACATCGGTGGCGGTCATTTCAGCCACGCTGCTGTCGGACGAGGAATGTGTTCTGGAAAACCTGCCCGACATCGAGGATGTGCACGTGCTGGTGGACATCATGCGGGAACTGGGTGCCCAGGTGGAGTACGATCCCGCCGCCCGGCGGATGAAGGTGGATCCCCGGGGGCTGGCCAGCTGCCATGTTTCCTATAAGCAGAGCCAGCGGATGCGGGCCAGCTACTACATGCTGGGCGCGCTGCTGGGCCGCTGCGGCGAGGCGGAAGTGGGCTACCCCGGCGGCTGCTCCATCGGTGCCAGGCCGGTGGACCAGCATTTGAAGGCGTTCCGGGCCATGGGCGCCCAGGTGGAGGAGCGGGGCGCCATGATTTCCGCCCGGGGGCATATGGTGGGCGCGCCGGTGTACTTTGACCGCATCACCGTGGGCGGCACCATCAACGCCATGCTGGCGGCCGCCAAGGCGGAGGGCACCACGGTGCTCTACAACGCCGCCAGGGAACCCCATGTGGTGGACCTGGCCAACTTCCTCAACTCCATGGGCTGCCGGGTGCGCGGCGCCGGCACGGACACCATTCGTATTACCGGCCAAAGCTACCTGCACGGCAGCATGTACACCGTGATTCCCGACCAGATCGAAACGGGCACGCTGATGATCGCCGCGGCGGCCACCCGGGGCGACGTGGTGATCCGGGGCTGCATCCCGGCCCACATGGAATCGCTGACGGCCAAGCTGCTGGAAATGGGCGTGGCGGTCAGCGATATGGACGACGCCATCCGCGTGCGCACCGTGCGGGGCCACCGGGCCGTGAACATCAAAACCCAGGAATACCCAGGCTTTCCCACCGACCTGCAGCAGCCCATGAGCGCGCTGCTGACCCGGGCCACCGGGGATTCGGTGGTGATCGAAACGATTTTTGAATCCCGCTTCAAGCATCTGAACGAAATGCAGCGCATGGGCGCCCATGTGCGTATCCTGGACCAGACGGCCCTGATTGAAGGCGTGCCGGAATTGTACGGCGCTCCTGTTACCGCCACGGACCTGCGGGCCGGCGCGGCGCTGGTGATCGCGGGCCTGATGGCCAAGGGCACCACCGAAATTTACGAGCCCGGGTATATCGAACGGGGTTATGAGCATATTGAAGAAAAACTGCGGGCGCTGGGGGCGGACATCCGCCGGGAGTCCGTGGAGCCGGTTCGTTCCAACCTTGAGTGATGGATTGCGAGGAATGCTTTTTTGAACGCGTTTGAAGTATTGGGCCTGTCGGTGGACGCCGATCAGCAGCAGGTGCACCAGGCGTACCGCACCCGGGTCAAGGCCTGCCATCCCGATCAGTTTGTGGACCGGGAAGCGCAGCAGAAGGCCCAGGAGGAAATGATCCGCCTGAACCTGGCGTATGAGGAGGCCCTGCGCCTGTCCGCCGGACGGCAGGTAGGGTACCACGCGGTGCCGGCGGACCAGGCCAAGTCCATCGCCCGGAAGCTGATGGAGCAGGGCCGCTATGAATCCGCCCTGCTGCAGCTGGGCCGGGCCGAAACCAAGGACGACGAATGGTACTTTATTCAGGGCCAGCTGATGATGGACATGCGGCAGTTTGCCTCCGCCCATCAGTCCTTCCGGGAGGCCGTGCGCCTGAACCCGGAAAACAACGAGTACCGCCGGGGCGCGCTGGAAGCGGCGCTGGCGGTGAAAAAGCATCAAAAGCTGCCCTACCGGGTGATGGACTGGGCCGACGGCATCCTGCATCCCCGGAAAAAGATGTGAGGGTGACAAACCATGAATCTTCCCAATAAACTGACCTTGCTGCGCATTGCGCTGATTCCCGTTTGCCTGCTTTTGTGGGCGCTTCATCAGCCGGTTCTGGCAGCGGTGGTGTTCGCCCTGGCGGCGGCCACCGATTTTTTGGATGGCTATATCGCCAGGAAAAACAACCTGGTCACGGTGTTCGGCAAATTTGCCGACCCGGTGGCGGACAAGATCCTGGTGCTGACCGCCATGATTTTCCTGTGCGCCGACGGGCGGCTGCCCGCGTGGGCGGTGTGCATCGTGGCGGCCCGGGAATTGATGGTGGACGGGCTGCGGCTGGTGGCCGTGGGCAAGGGCAGCGTGATCGCCGCCGGCTGGCTGGGCAAAATCAAAACCAACCTGCAGTTTGCCTGCATCCTGTGCGGCATGCTGTTGGCCCAGGGGCACTGGATCACGCTGGCGCTGTCCTGCCTGATGGCCGCGATGACCGTATGGAGCGGCGCAAACTATTTTCTGGGCGCAAGGAATATTTTCAAGAATGATAAATAACTCACAACGCATTCGGAGGTAAAAATGTACTGTCAACATTGTGGTAAAAAGTTAGAAAATGATGCAAAGTTTTGCCCGAGTTGTGGAAAGAGAACAAATGGCAGCTCTCAAGACAACGTGGAAAACCGTTGTCCTAATTGTGGACATCAATTAAGCAGTATAGAAGCAACCTGTCCTGCGTGTGGTTTTGAAGTCAGAGCAAGAGAATCCGTAAACGCAGCTAAAGAGTTTATAAAAGGATTTGAAGAAATATCAAAGCAAAAAGAGGGAATTCTGACAGGTCTTGCAGATATTGTAAACGGAAAACGGATTACTCAAAAGGCGGAACAGCAAGCGGCATATATTCGTAATTTTTCCGTTCCTTATACTAAAGAAGCTGTACATGAATTTCTACTGCTGGCGGCTTCGAATTTCCATGCGAATGTATTAACAAGAAACGGCGCGCCTGATGGTATGAGCCAACGAAATTTTGATTCACAAAAAGCCGTTGAACAAGCATGGAAAGATAAATTTGTACAAGTTTTTGAAAAAGCAAAAGTAACTTTGAAAAATGAGGATTTTCGGCAGATTCAAGAGATTTATGATAGAAAGATGCAAGAATTTGCTGAGAAGAAAAAGAAAGAGAAAAAAATAATTCTATGGACGATCATAGGAGTAACCGCACCGATTCTGTTCCTTTTATTGATGCAATTATTTTCAAATAAATAATTAATTTCCAAGGAGAGAAACACCATGGCGAAGGCAAAGGAAACAAAAAAAGATGTGAAAATGGACACCACCCAGCAGGAAAAAATGAAGGCGCTGGAAGCGACCCTGAGCAGCATCGAAAAGGAATTCGGCAAAGGCACCGTGATGAAGCTGGGGGACAAGACCGCCATGCAGGTGGAGGCCGTGCCCACCGGGTGCCTGGATCTGGATATGGCGCTGGGCGTGGGCGGCATTCCCCGGGGCCGCATCGTGGAGGTGTTCGGCCCGGAATCCAGCGGCAAAACCACCGTGGCGCTGCATGTGGTGGCCCAGGTGCAAAAGATGGGCGGCGCGGCGGCCTTTATCGACGCCGAGCACGCCCTGGACCCCACTTACGCCAAGAACCTGGGCGTGAACATTGACGAACTGTACGTCAGCCAGCCCAACTGCGGCGAGGACGCCCTGGAAATCGCGGAAGCGCTGCTGCGCTCCGGCGCCATCGACATCGTGGTCATCGACTCTGTGGCCGCGCTGGTGCCGCGGGCCGAAATCGACGGTGAAATGGGCGATTCCTTCGTGGGCATCCAGGCCCGTCTGATGAGCCAGGCCATGCGCAAGCTCACCGGCGTGGTGGCCAAGACCAACGCCATCGCCCTGTTTATCAACCAGATCCGTGAAAAAGTGGGCGTCATGTACGGCAACCCGGAAACCACGCCCGGCGGCCGCGCCCTGAAATTCTACGCCTCCGTGCGCCTGGACGTACGCCGGGGTGAGCAGCTCAAGAACGGCAGCGAAGTGATCGGCAACCGTACCAAGGTGAAAGTGGTGAAGAACAAGGTGGCGCCGCCGTTCCGCTCCTGCGAATTCGACCTGATTTACGGCCAGGGCATCAGCCGGGAAGGCAGCCTGCTGGATATGGCCGTGGCCAAGGACATCATTCAGAAGAGCGGCGCCTGGTTCTCCTACAACGACCAGCGCATCGGCCAGGGCCGGGACAATACCCGCCAGTACCTGAAGGACCATCCCGAAGTGGCGGACGAAATCGAAGCGATCCTTCGCCAGCAGATGAACGCCGCGGCTGTGCCGGCGGTGGATGAAAACGATATTCCCGAAATGGACCTCAATGCCGAAGACAATGACGAAGCGTGATATTCCCCGGGACGACTGCGGCCTGTGCCGCATCGAGCTGTCCCACGTGGGGGTTACGGCCGGGTCGGACGTGCTGGTGTCTGACGTCAGCTTCCATATCCACTGCGGCCAGCTGACGGCCCTGGTGGGCCCCAACGGCGCCGGAAAAACCACCCTGATCCAGGCCATCCTGGGCCAGCGCGCCCACAGCGGCAGCATCCGCCACGTGGATGCCGACGGGCATGATTTTCCGGCGCCCCGCATCGGGTATGTGCCGCAGCAATTGCCCTTCGACCGGGAAATGCCCCTGACGGTGTGCGATCTGCTGGCCGCGTCCCTGACCCGCCGTCCGGTGTGGACCGGCGTCAGCCCGGCCCTGCGGCGCAGGGTGCACACGATCCTGGAGGAGACCCGGGCCGCCAGCCTGATCGACAAGCGCCTGGGCGCCCTCAGCGGCGGCGAACTGCAGCGGGTGCTGCTGGCCATGGCGCTGACGCCCGTTCCCGATCTGCTGGTGCTGGATGAACCGGTATCCGGCGTGGATCAGAACGGGCTGTCCCTGTTTTTGCAGATGGTGTCGGCCTTGCGCAACACCCACCACCTGGCCATCCTGATGGTGAGCCACGACTGGGATCTGGTGCGGAAATATGCCGACGTGGTGGTGCTGGTGCAGCAGTCGGTGCTGAAGGTGGGCACGCCCCAGGACGTGTTTTCCTCCCCGGAATTCGACCGGGTTTTCCCCGGCGCGGTGAACCGCGGATGGGAAAAGGACGCCAGCGCCGGGGCGCAGTTCAGGCCGTTTTCCCCGGAGGGATGATAGGATGGACAAACAACCGGTTTCCGCCGCGGAAAAGGCGCGGGCGTTTTTCCTGCAGGGATATAATTGCAGCCAGTCCGTGGCGGCCGCCTTTGCGGATGTTATGGGGCTGACGGAGGAACAGGCGGCCCGGATGGCTTCCGCCCTGGGCGGCGGCCTGTGCCGGATGCGGGAAAGCTGCGGCGCGGTGACGGGGGCCATGCTGGTGCTGGGCGCCTTGCAGGGCTATGGCCGGCCCGACGACGCGGCCAAGGCGGCGCTGTACGCCCGCGGCCAGCGTGTGCTGCGGGCTTTCCGGGATTTGCATGGTTCCCTGCGCTGCCGGGAGATCCTGCATCTGCCCCCGGATCAGGAGTCCGGCCCTGTGCCCACGCCGCGGACGGCGGCGTTTTACCAGTCCCGGCCCTGCGCCCAGGTGATTTACGACGCGGCCCGGCTGCTGGAGGAAGAATTAAACCGGGCCTGACCGGCTCTGCCGGCGCCGGGGAAACGAAAAACCCGCCGCCCCGCACCGGGAAGGATTCCGGGATCAACAGCGCGATCCGCCCGGACACCGTTTTTCCCCGGGCGGCTGAAAGGATGAAAAGCTCCGTTGGATACGATTTACGGCGTGATGGACGCCATTCTGCCCTTTGAATGCTTCCGCCTGAGCTTTATGAAAAACGCCCTGCTGGCGCTGCTGCTGCTGACGCCGCTGCTGGCGCTGCTGGGCACCATGGCGGTGAACCGGCGCATGGCGTTTTTTTCGGATGCCCTGGGCCACAGCGCCCTGGCCGGCGTAGGCCTGGGCCTGCTGCTGGGCGTGCAGAACGATTTGGTCAGCATGATCGTGTTCGGCGTGGTGTGGGCGATCCTGATTTCCCGCATCAACCGCACCGGCGGCGCGTCGGCCGATACCATCATCAGCGTGTTTTCCTCCACCGGCATCGCGGTGGGCCTGCTGATCCTGAGCCGCAACGGCAGCTTTGCCAAGTATTCGTCGCTGCTGGCCGGCGACGTTTTGTCCGTGCAGCCCGGCGACCTGCTGTGGCTGGTCATCGCGCTGCCCCTGGGCGTGGGCGCCTGGGCGCTGCTGTACAACAAACTGCTGCTCACCGCCGTGAATCCGGCCCTGGCCCAAAGCCGCCGGGTGAACACGAAATGGATCGAGTACGCCTTCGCGGCCCTGCTGGCCGTGGCGGTGATGCTGAGCATCAAGTGGGTGGGCGTGCTGCTGATCAACGCGCTGCTGATCCTGCCGGCGGCCGCCGCCCGGAACGTGGCCCGCACCGCCCGGCAGCATGCGCTTTTCAGCGTGCTGATCGGCCTTTTCTGCGGCGTGGCCGGGCTGATCCTGGCGTATTACCTGGATACCGGCGTGGGCGCGGCGGTGGTGCTGTGCGCGGCGCTGTGCTACGCGGTGACGCTGCCCCTGCGCGCCCGGGTAAGGTAAGAAAAACGGAAAAAACAAGCCCCGATCCGTTCTGGACTGGGGCTTTGCTGTGTTTGGGCAGGATGCGGGAAACACCGTTACGGCGTCAGGGTTTCTTCGATCGTTTGCGGTCAGGCCGCCGCCGATTCCTTGGCCGCCTTGTCCTTTGGGAAGAACCGGTCGGCCCACCGGAACAGCATCGGATACAGGCCGATGGATATGAACAGGGCGACGGCATAGCGCGCGGCGCGGACGGCAAAGGAAGGCAGCGTGGCAGACGCCAGGAAATCCTTGCTGAAGGGCAGCTTCAATGCGGCGCTGAGCCCGAAGAACAGCAATCCGCCGATCAGCACCCGCAGGACGCAGCGCAGGGGATTCCGGGTATTTTCAAAGCGAACGTACTTCCGTTCAAATTCCGTGCCGGCCAGAAAGCCCGCCAGCATGCCGAAGGAGGAGAAATAGTCTGCGCTGCGGCAGAAGAAAAAGCCGGGCAGGGTCAGCGCCAGGATCACCGCGCAGAAAAGCCCGCGATGGGGGATCTTCTTTTCCACCAGCGGCAGCAGGAGCACAACGGCCAGGCCCAGCAGCCAGCCGCACAGCACGTCGGTGGGGTAATGCACGCCCAGGCAGAACCGGGAAACGCCGCACAGCAGGGGCAGAAGAACGCCCAGCACCGTCAGCCATTTTTTCCCGGCAAGCAGGGCAATGGAGGTAAAGACCGTGACGGAATTGGTGGAATGTCCGCTGGGGAAGGACAGGCCCTGGGCCGCGATGTCGTAGATGTCCGCGCTGCCGTCCACCGGCTTCAGGCACTGGATGGCTTCGTGGTCAAAGTACGGACGGCGGCGCTGCACGATGTTTTTGGCCATGGGGTTCAGCGTGATGGCCACCAGCACGTTCAGCCCCACGCGGCGGCCAAAGGATTTGTCGTAGCACCAATACAGAAAGCCCAGCACTGCCACGCAGATCAGCTCTTCCCCGAACATGGAGAAGAAGGACGCGACGGCGGCGCCCGCGGAGCCCAGATGCGATTGCAGCCAGGTCATGAGCTGCACTTCCCAGTCAAAGAAGAAGGTCGTTCCGGTTAATTCCATGTTCCGCTGTGCTCCTTTGCGTTGTGATCCGTTTCATTGATTATACTCCATTTTCCGGCGCGCATCAATCTGTTTTTGATTCCGGGGATCAGCAGCCGGGAAAAGGGCTGCCGAACCGTTGCCGGCACACGCAAAAACCCGGCTGAAACCAGCCGGGCTTTGTTTCGCTGCGTTGTCTGGATTATTCCTTCACGGCGCCGATGTTGATGCCCTTGACGAAGTACTTTTGCAGGAAGGGGTACAGGATCATGAAGGGCAGGATGGCGGTGATGATCACGGCGTTCTTGATGGTGTTTTCCGTGGCGGAGCCCACAGCGCTGGGCTGGTCGGAAGAACTGATCATATCGCGCAGCTTCATCTGCAGGTTGTACAGGTTGCGGTCGGAAGCGTACAGACGGTAGTTGGTGTAATCGTTCCAGTACGCCACGGCGAACATCAGGCCGATGGAGGCCAGGGCGGCCTTGGACAGGGGCAGGGCGATCTTGTAGAAGGTCTGCCAGGGCGTGCAGCCGTCCAGGGATGCGCTTTCAAACAGGGAGGCCGGAATGCCCTCGAAGAAGTTGCGCATCAGCACCAGGTTGTACACGTTGATGGCGGGCATCAGGATGACCACCCACAGGGTGTTGACCAGGTGCAGGTTGTTCAGGATGATGTAGGTGGGGATGGTGCCGCCGGAGAAAATCATGGTGAACATCAGCAGGTTGCCCAGCAGCGTGCGGCCGGGCATTTCCCACTGGATCAGCACGTAAGCGCCGATGGTGGACAGGGTCAGGCCCAGGAAGGTGCCGCACAGGGTGGTCAGGAAGCTGATGCCCAGGGGCAGCAGCAGGGATTTGTCGGTAAAGATGGAAACGTAGCCGTCAAAACCGAATTTTTCCGGGAACAGCCGCATGCCGCTGCCGGTGGTCAGGTCCAGGGAGTCCACCAGGATCTTCCAGATGGGGATCAGGATGATCAGGCACACGATGATGAACACCAGGCCGTTGATGAAGTGGAAAACCTCATAGGGGGATTTGGGCTTATTGAGCTTGGAAGGACCGGTGACAACTTTTCCGCTGGGGGTCACGTACTGGGGAACATTATTTTTCTTTGCCATGCGAATCCCTCCTTTCTTACATAATGCCGCGTCCGCGGACCTTCTTGCTGGCGATGTTGCAAACCAGCATCAGCAGCAGGCCCACCATGGAACGGAACAGGCCGATGGCGACGGAATAGCCCAGATCCGGCACGGCGCCGCTGTTGAACGCCTCGTAGTACACCAGGGTCTGGAGTACGTTGGTGGCGTTGCGGACGGCGTCGTTCTGCAGCACGAACACGCTCTCAAACAGGTTCATGATCTTGGCCAGGTTCAGGATCAGCACGGTGATGATGGTGTTGCCCAGGGCAGGCAGCGTCACGTACTGGATCTTCTTCACGCGGCCGGCGCCGTCCATGGAAGCGGCTTCATACAGCCCGGGGTCGATGCCGGTCAGGGTGGCCATGAAGATGATGGTCTGCCAGCCGGTTTCGCGCCACACGTTGATGATGTAGTACCAGATCTTCCAGGTGCCCGGCTGGGCCAGATAGTTGACGCTTTCGTTGATCAGGCCCAGGGATTTGAGTGTGTTGTTCACCAGGCCGCTTTGGCCCACTGCCAGCAGCAGGGTGAACACGGAGGACGTCACAACCCAGGACATGAAGTGGGGCAGGTAGATGATGGTCTGGGTGATCTTCTTGAACTTGGTGGAGATCATTTCGTTCAGGAAGATGGAGATCAGCACGGCGAACCCGGTGTTTAGCAGCAGCTTGATGACAGAAAACACGATAGTATTGCCAAAGGCGGTCCAGAAGGGCTGGGCCTTCAGGGCGGCCAGCTGCTTCTGAATGGGGGTGGCATCGGCCGCTACGATCCCAAAGAGCTTTTTGAACTGATCCAGGCCGACCCAGATGGGGGACTGGCCGACCTTGTACTCCGTGAAGCCATAGACGATGCCGTACATGGGCATGTAGTGGAAGACGATGACGAACGCCAGCACCGGGATGAACAACAGGTAGAACTGCCAGTATTTCTTGATCCGCGGTCCCAGCGGCTTTCTTTCCTTGGCGATGGTTTTCTGCATACGCTCAGCCTCCTGGGTGGTGTAGTGGAACAAAAGGATGGCCCAGGGCCTGGACCATCCTTTTGCTCATCCGGCGTCAGCCGGCAGAAGTATCAGTTCAGTGCGTTTAGGCTTTCCACGATGGCGGCGGAGAACAGGGTGCCGCCGGCGGCTTCGAAGTCAGCCAGCGCCTGGTCATAGGTCTTGGTGCCCATGATCACATTGGCAACCATTTCGTTCTTCAGGGTGGTCAGCTGGCCGTTGTAATCGCTCATCACGCTGGTGGCGGGCACGATGGAGGCCAGGCGGCTGTTGGCGTTGAAGAGTTCGGAAGCGGCCTTGGCTTCGGGCTTCACGCTGTCCGCCTTGGGATCATAGTAGCCCTCGGCGAAGGAGGCCAGAGCCAGCATGGGGTCGATGTGGTTCTTGGTGTAGGCGGTGCCGGCCTTTTCCAGGTTCTCTTTCATATGGAACTGGCCGTCTTCGTACTTGACTTCCTTATCGGTGCCGGCATACATGGTTTCGGCGCTCTTGCTCCAGTGCACGCCTTCCACGCCGTAGGTCCACAGCATCTGGGTGTCGCCGCCGTCCAGCATGGTGTCGATGAAGGCATCGAACACGACCTGGGGATTGGCGCACTTGCTGGTGATGCACCATACCGGGGGAACACGGTCAAAGTACAGGGGCGCGCCTTCCAGCGGGGGCAGGGCAACCAGTTCGCCGTCCTTGCCGTTGGCTTCCAGGTTGGTCTTCAGGTTGGTGGCCCAGGTGCCGGCCCAGTAGGTGAACACGCCGAACTTGTCGTCGTAGAACTTGTTGCGGGCGTTGGCGGTGGTGTTGGTCAGGGTGTCGGGGTCGATCAGGCCCTTGGCATAGGCATCCGCCAGGCGCTGCAGGGCGGCCTTCATGGTGTCGGTCAGGAAGCCGTCGTACCACACGCCGTCGTCGCCCTTCACAAAGTAGGGATACGCATCCTGGTAGAATTCGGGCAGGTAGTTGATGAAGGGAGCTTCGTTGCCGATGAAGCCGGCGGCGGAGATGGCGTAGGTGTCAGCCTTGCCGTTGCCGTCGGGGTCCTTCTGCACGAAGGCTTCGCACATGGCGATGTATTCGTCAAAGGTCTTGGGGGCTTCCATGCCAACGGCATTCAGCCAGGCCTTCTTCACGTAGGTGACGCAGCCGTTGCCGCGGGTGGGGGCGAAGCCGTACAGCTTGCCGTCGATCTTCAGGCCTTCAAACACGTTGTCGCCGGTGAAGCGGCCGGAGTTCTTGGTCTGGCTCTTTTCCCAGGCTTCGGTCATGTCCCACAGCACGCCGTTCTTGGCGAAATCGGCATAGTAGGTGGAGGACAGGATGACCACGTCCGGATAGTTGCCGGACACCATGCGCTGCTGCATGTCGTTGTAGTAGGCGCTGTGGTCGGGCTGGATGAATTCCAGGTCAAAGCCGGGATGCAGTTCTTCCCAGCGCTTTTCAATGGCGTCGCGGCCGTTGTTCTGGTCCAGCACGGTGCCGTCGATCATCACGGTGATCTTGACATTTTCCGCGAAGGCGCCGGCCATGCAGGGCAGGGACAGAACCAGGCACAGCAGGATTGC
>CACYGB010000021.1 GCA_902773895.1 uncultured Eubacteriales bacterium | reverse complement strand
TTGATGGTGCGGACCATCTGGCTGGTGTAGCTGTTCTCGTTGTCATACCAGGCAACGACCTGCACCTGAGCGGTTTCGTCGTCGATCTTGGTGACCATGGTCTGGTTGGCATCGAACAGGGAGCCGTAGGTCATGCCGATGATGTCGCTGGACACCAGCTTTTCGGTGGTGTAGCCGAAGGATTCAGAGGACTGCGCCTTCATGGCGGCGTTGATGGAATCCTTGGTAATGTCCTTGCCCTTGACGACGGCCACCAGGATGGTGGTGGAGCCGGTGGGCACGGGCACGCGCTGAGCGGAGCCGATCAGCTTGCCGTTCAGTTCGGGGATGACCAGGCCGATGGCCTTGGCAGCGCCGGTGGAGTTGGGCACGATGTTGGCGGCGCCGGCACGGGCACGCTGCAGGTCGCCCTTCCGATGGGGGCCGTCCAGGATCATCTGGTCGCCGGTGTAAGCGTGAACGGTGGTCATGATGCCGCTGACGATGGGATACGCGTCATTCAGCGCCTTGGTCATGGGGGCCAGGCAGTTGGTGGTGCAGCTGGCGGCGGAGATGATGGTGTCTTCCTTGGTCAGGGTGTTGTGGTTCACGTTGTACACGATGGTGGGCAGATCGTTGCCCGCGGGAGCGGAGATAACGACCTTCTTGGCGCCGGCGTTGATGTGGGCCTGGCTCTTTTCCTTGCTGGTGTAGAAGCCGGTGCATTCCAGCACCACGTCCACGTCCAGGGCCTTCCAGGGGCAGTTGTTGGCGTCCTTTTCAGCGTAGATGCGGATTTCCTTGCCATCCACGATGATGGAATTTTCGGTGGCTTCGACGGTGTGCTTGTTTTCGCCGATCACGCCGCAGTAGCCCTTCTGGGCGGTGTCATACTTGAGCAGGTGAGCCAGCATCGCGGGGCTGGTCAGGTCGTTGATGGCGACCACGTCGTAGCCTTCGGCACCGAACATCTGCCGGAAAGCCAGGCGGCCGATGCGGCCGAAACCGTTAATAGCAACTTTCACCATGGGAAACTCCTCCTTGCAATGTACATTGGCAGGTAAACAATTACCAATCCATATTATACCCAAATTCCCTCCATTTGACAACCCCTCCGCCGGGGCAATTTCTGCCCGCCGACGCGGTTTTTGCCCGCGGGAAAATCGGACAAAACGGGGGCAAACCCAGCGCCGTCGCTTGCCTTTCTTCCTTTGATATGGTATAGTAGGCAGGTATTTTGGCAGATTTGAGGAGAAAACCATGAAAAAACGCTGGCCGTGGATCGTGCTGCTGATCGGAATCTGGGGAATGCTGTTCGCATGGAGCGCCGGGGCGGAAAATACCGCCGCGGAAAGCGCCCCCAAGGACGAAGAAAAAAAGGCGACGCTGCGCATCACGGAAGCCTGCGCCGACAATGATTTCGTGTGGACGCTGGATTTTCAGGATTATCTGGAAATCTACAATTACGGCGAAGAAAGCGTGAACCTGAAGAATTACACCCTGAAGGTGAAAAACAAAACGGCCCAGCTGCCCGCCGTGACGCTGAAGGCCGGCAAATACTACGTGCTGGTGTGCGACGGGAAAAAGTACCCCAAGCTGTCCAAATCCGGCTTCACCGCGGAGATCCTGGATAAGGACGGCGCCCGGGTGGACAAGATCACCGTGCCCGCGGGCACGGGCCAGGTGTGGAACCGCAGCGCCGGGATGGGCTACATCCCCTCGCCCGGTTATGCGAACACCGCCAAAGGCGCCGCCTCCTGGTACAACAAGGTGCGCGTCGGCCTGACCATCAGCGAGGCCGTCAGCGCCAATTTCCGCGCGTCGGTCAACCGGAATATACCGGGTTCGGATATGCTGGAACTGTACAACGCCGGCAAGGGAAATATCCAACTGTCCAATTACTACCTGTCCGACAGCAAGAAAAGCCTGAAGAAATACCGCCTGCCCAACGTGGTGCTCAAGCCGGGGGAATACTACACCGTCTTTTGCACCGACACCAAGCGCGATTCCCGCTGCACCGGGTTCAGCCTGTCCTCCAAGGGGGAGCAGGTGTACCTGTCCACCAGCAAAGGAAAGGTGGTGGACGTGCTGAACATTCCGCCGCTGCCGCTGGACACCGCTTACGGCCGCAGGAACGGGGTGACGGGGTATTTTGCCAAGGCCACCATGGGCAGCGTCAACACCGGCACGGTGTACAGCAAACTGGCCAAGGAGCCTACGCTGTCCGTTTCCTCCTCCGGCGGCCATAAAAAGGCCTTCACCGTGAAGATCACCGGCGACGGCCCCTTCTACTACACCACCGACGGCAGCATCCCCACCGGGAAAAGCACCCAGTATACCAAGCCCATCAGGATCAGCGGCTCCACCACGCTGCGGGTCATCGCCATTCCCAAAGGATCGCTGAAATCCAGGATCGTCACCGCGGTCTACCGCTTTGACACGGCCAAATATACCCTGCCCAGCGTGTTCATTACCGTGGACCGCAGCTACATGACCAACCGTTCCTACGGCCTGCTGAACAACGTGGACGACAAGGATCTGGAAGTGCCGGCCAACATTACCTTCATCCAGGCCAACGGGAAAACGCTGTTTTCCCTGGACTGCGGCTTTGGCATCGCGGGCCAGACCTCCCGCCCCCGGCCCAACCGGGGCTGGAAGGTAAAGTTCCGCGGCAAATATGGCCAGAGCACCGTGGATGTGAAGGCGTTTGATGACCTGGACGTGACCAGCTTCGACTCCTTCGTGTTCCGCGTGGGCACCACGGGCAACCCCATGCACGACGTGTTTGGCACCGCCATCGGCGCCGGGGTGGCGGAGGATGTGCTCTACCAGCATTACCGGCCCGTGAACCTGTTTATCGGCGGGGAATATTACGGCGTGTATTATATGCGGGAGCATGTGAACGAGAACTTCGTGGTCAACCACCTGGGCGGCGACGAGAACGCCGTGGACATCATCTATAATGAAAAGGAAACCAAGGCCGGCAGCAACAAGGATTGGCTGGCGCTGATGGATTACTGCAGGAAGCATAACCTGGCTGATCAGGACGCCTATGAATATGTGGCGGCGCGGCTGAATGTGGACAGCTTTATCGACTACTTCATCTGGCGGCCCTATACCGGCGATTCCGATACGCCCAACATCCACTTCGTGCGTTCCCGCAAGGGGCCGGATACCCGGTGGCATCTGGTGAATTACGACATGGACTGGTCTTTCCAGAAAAAAGAGATCTCCATGAACAAGTACACCTACCGCCTGTATGAGGAAGAAAAGCACAACAACCTGGTGATTTTCTCCCTGCTGAAAAACGCTTCCTTCCGCAAGGCGTTCCTGGCACGGTTTGTGTACCATATGAACAATACCTTCACGCCGGAGCGGGTGACAAAGATCCTGAACCGGCTGAACAACGAAGTGAAGCACGATATGGCCTTCAGCCAGGCACGCTGGAAATCCACCATGGGCGCGTGGAACAAGGCCATCACCGGCATCAGGCTGTTCATCAAAAACGGGAATTACGACCGGCGCACCGTGCTGGTGCAGGAAACGAAGAAATTTTTCAATCTCAGTGACGAGCGGATGAAGGAGTACTTCCCCAATATCCGGTACTGATCCGGCAGAAAAAACCGGCGTTTTCGGAGAAAGCAGAGCTTTCGGCCGAGAACGCCGGATTTTTTTGCGGGGATTTACCCGGTTTTATGGCGGAGGGCTTCAGCGCTCCTCGCCCAGGAAGAACAAGGCCAGGGTGCCGGGGCCGGAATGGGCGCCGATGATGGCGCCGATGGCGGTGATGAGCACTTCCTTGGGCTTAAAGCCCAGGCTTTTCAGGTATTCCAGGGTATATTCGGCATCCTCCCGGCAGTCGCCGTGGCCGATGAACAGGGTCTGCCCTTCCTTGGGAACGGCCAGCTCGCTGACCTTTTCCGCCAGCACCTTCAGGGATTTTTTCCGGCCCTGCACCTTTTCCCGGGGGATCAGCTTGCCCTCGTAATTCACATGCAGGATGGGTTTGATTTTCAGCATGCTGCCCATGAAGGCCGCCGTGGCGCTGACCCGGCCGCCGCGTTTGAGGGTGGCCAGATCGTCCACCGTGAACCAGTGCACGAACTGCTGCCGGTGATCGATGAGCCACTGCGCGGTTTCCTCGGCGGACAGGCCTTCCTTCCGCTTTTGCAGGGCGTAGTGCACAAACAGCCCCTGGCCGGCGGAGGCGCACAGGGAATCCACCACCAGGATCTTCGCGCCGGGCATTTCTTCCAGCACCATTTCCTGGGCCAGCAGGGCGGCCTGGTAGGTGCCGCTGAGGCCGGAGGAAAACACGATGCACAGGATCTCGTGGCCCTGGCGTGCCAGCTCCCGGAAGGTTTTTTGGTATTCGGCGGCGCTGACCTGGGCCGTGGTGGCTACCTTGCCGGCGCGCAGCGCTTCATAGAAGGGGTGCCAGGTGCTGTCGTCGCCCAGGGTGCAGGGGTGATCCACCCCGTCCATCCGGTACACCATGGGCATGATGGTGATGTTTTCTTCTTTTTCCACATACGCCTGGGGCAAATCGCACGCGGCGTCGGTTACGATCCAGAAAGCCATGCAGTTTTCCTCCTGTTATTTTGGGGACAGGCTTCTGCCGTGCCGGTTTCCCATAACCGGCGGCCGGGCTGCCGGCCCGGATGGAAGCGGCTCCTTCCGTCCTGTCCCTTCGTTCGGACGCAGGTCCTTCGTTTTCCTGTCCTATTATAATGATGAACGGGGCAAATGTCACGCTTTTTCGTCAAAATATGCGGGAAGAAAATATTTTTTGCCAGCCTATTGACATCCCGCGGGAAAGGTGCTATCCTATCACCGTAAGTTAGCACTCAACGAGCGAGAGTGCTAACAAAACGGAAAGGAGCGGATGCCGCGTGGATCATCCTCTGGAAATCGACGCCCGGAAAGAACGGATCCTGCGGGCCATTATTCAGGACTATGTCCTGACGGCCATGCCGGTGGGCAGCCGCACCATTTCCCGCAAGTATGAAACCAGCCTTTCCAGCGCCACCATCCGCAACGAAATGAGCGATCTGGAGGAGCTGGGCTATCTGGCCCAGCCCCACGTATCCGCCGGCCGCGTGCCCAGCGTGAAGGCGTACCGTCTGTATGTGGACGAATTGCTTTCCGGCCGCAGGGTGCCCCAGGACGCCGCCGCCCGGGCTTACTTTTCCCAGCGGGTGCGGCAGATGGAGGACGTGATCACCACGGCGGCCCAGGCCATCTCCGAAATCACGCGCTACACCGCGGTGGTGATGATGCCCAAGCAGCTGGAGCTGCGGGTCAGCTGCCTGCAGCTGGTGCCGATGCCCCGGGGCGCGGCCCTGCTGGTGATCGTCACCGACACCGGCGCCATCCGCGACACGGTGATCCGCGTGTCGGAAAAACTGGACGGCGACGCGCTGTATGCCATTTCCCGGATGCTGACGGAAAGGCTGTCCGGCAAAACACTGCAGGAAGTGCAGGAAATGCTGGGCGCCTACGCCCGGCAAAGCGACGGGGACACACAGGTGCTGCAGGGCATTGCCGATCTGGCGTCCCAGATGGCAAAGCAGTCCGCCACCGACACAGTCACCGTGGGCGGCAGCCACAACATCCTGAACTACCCGGAGTATTCCGACGTGGATAAGGCGCGGGCGTTCCTGAGCGTGCTGGAGAAAAAGGAGCGGCTGATGCAGCTGCTGTCCGGCAGCGGCGACGCCTTCAGCGTGCGGATCGGCCCGGAAACGGGGCTGCCCGAAATGGCCGACTGCTCCGTGGTCACCGCCTCCTACCGGGTCGGCAGCGGCCACAAGGGCTTCGTGGGGGTCATCGGGCCCACCAGAATGCCCTACAGCCGGGTGCTGTCCGCCCTGAGCGCTGTGGGCGGCGTCCTGAGCGATTTGCTGGGGGAATAAAAAATGAGCGAGGAAAACGCCATGGCATTGGATAAGAAAAAGAAGCAGGAACAGCCCGCCGAGGAGCCTGCGGAAACCCAGGAAGCAACCGAAGAAACGGAGAAAGAGGAAAACGAAGCGCTGAAAAAGGCCCAGGCCCAGGCGGAGGAATATCTGGACATGGCCCAGCGGGTGCAGGCGGATTTTGAAAACTACCGCCGCCGCACCAAGGCCACCCGGGCCGAAGCCTTTGAGGACGGCGCCCGGGAATTCATCAAAAACCTTTTGCCGGTGGTGGATAATTTCGAGCGGGCGCTGGCCCAGGAAAGCACCGACGAGGCGCTGATGACGGGCGTCCGGATGGTTTACAAGCAATTGACCGAAGCCCTGGAAAAGCGCGGCGTTACCCCCATTGACCGGCTGGGCGAAAAATTCGACCCCGCGCTGGAGAATGCCGTGATGCAGGGAAGCGCCGAGGAAGGCGAGCCCGGCACCGTGTGCGCCGTGCTGCAGAAGGGCTACAAAATGGGCGACGCCGTGCTGCGCCACGCCATGGTGAAGGTTGTCGCCGAATAAAGAATGGAAGGATCAGCGGCCCTGCCGCTTTCCCATAAAGAACAAAAATACCGAACACAATCGTATAGAATTGGAGGAATTGATTATGAGCAAGATTATCGGGATCGACCTGGGTACTACCAACAGCTGTGTGGCCGTCATGGAAGGCGGCGAACCCACCGTCATCGCCAACGCCGAAGGCGCCCGCACCACCCCCTCTGTTGTGGCCTTCACCAAGGACGGCGAACGCCTGGTGGGCCAGATCGCCAAGCGGCAGGCCATCACCAATCCGGACCGCACCATCTCGTCCATCAAGCGGCAGATGGGCACCTCCTATAAGGTGGACATTGACGGCAAATCCTACAATCCCCAGGAAATCAGCGCCATGGTGCTGCAGAAGCTGAAGGCGGACGCCGAAGCGTATCTGGGCGAACCTGTCACCCAGGCCGTCATCACCGTGCCCGCTTACTTCTCCGACTCCCAGCGCCAGGCCACCAAGGACGCCGGCCGCATCGCCGGCCTGGAAGTGCTGCGCATCATCAACGAGCCCACCGCCGCGTCCCTGGCCTACGGCCTGGACAAGGAAGAGGCCCACAAAATCCTGGTGTACGACCTGGGCGGCGGCACCTTCGATGTCAGCATCCTGGAAATCGGCGACGGCGTATTTGAAGTGCTGGCCACTAACGGCGACACCCGCCTGGGCGGCGACGACTTTGACAACCGCGTCATCGACTACATCGCCGACACCTTCCAGCGGGAAAACGGCATCGACCTGAAGAAGGACCGCATGGCCTTCCAGCGCCTGAAGGAAGCCGCCGAAAAGGCCAAGATTGAGCTGTCCGGCGCCATGACCACCAACATCAACCTGCCCTTCATCACCGCCGACGCCACCGGCCCCAAGCACCTGGATATGACCCTGACCCGGGCCAAGTTCAATGAGCTGACCGCCGATCTGGTGGAAAAGACCATCGGCCCCCTGAACGCCGCTTTGAAGGACGCCGGCCTCACCAGCGCCCAGATCGACAAAGTGATCCTGGTGGGCGGCTCCACCCGGATCCCCGCCGTGCAGGACGCCGTGAAGAAAGTAACCGGCAAGGAGCCCTTCAAGGGCATCAACCCCGATGAGTGCGTGGCCATCGGCGCCGCCATCCAGGCCGGCGTGCTGGGCGGCGAAGTGAAGGACGTGCTGCTGCTGGACGTGACGCCCCTCAGCCTGGGCCTTGAAACCGAAGGCCATATCTTCACCAAACTGATCGAACGCAACACCACCATCCCCACCCAGAAGTCCCAGGTGTTCTCCACCGCCGCCGACGGCCAGACCACCGTGGAAATCCACGTGCTGCAGGGTGAACGCCCCATGGCGTATGACAACAAGACCCTGGGCCGCTTCCAGCTCACCGGCATCCCCGCGGCGCCCCGCGGCGTGCCCCAGATCGAAGTGACCTTCAACATCGACCGCAACGGCATTGTGAACGTGTCCGCCAAGGACCTGGGCACCGGCAACGAGCAGAAGGTGACCATCACCGCCTCCACCAATATGACGGAAGAAGAAATCCAGCAGCGGGTGAAGGAAGCTGAGCAGTTCGCCGAGGCCGACAAGCAGAAGAAGGAAGAAATCGAAACCCTGAACCGGGCGGATTCCCTGATCTATGAAATGGAGAAGCAACTGAAGGACAACGGCGACAAGCTGTCTGACGAAGACAAGAACACCGTCCAGAGCGAAATCGACAAGTTCAAGAAGGTCCGCGAAGGCAACAACGCTTCCGAAATCAAGTCCGCCATGGATGAAATGACCCAGAAGGTGTACGCCATCTTCGGCAAGCTCTATCAGCAGCAGGGCGGTCAGCCCGGCCCTGACATGGGCGGCCAGGCGGGCCCCCAGGCCGGCACCCAGAATCCGGACGGTTCTGTCAACGCCGACGGCAGCGTGCAGTAAGTAACGGGATAGATATTTCTGGGGAAAACCATTCTTTGAAGGCCAAAGAATGGTTTTCCCCAGACCCCTTTCCAAGAAAGCCCCCTTGAAAGCCTTTCGCAGGATGATTGCTGGAAAAATAGCCTTCTCCTTAGGAGGGGAAGGTGACGCGAAGCACCGGATGAGGTGTCACGAAACACGCAGAAACGGAGGAATGAATATGAAAAAGCTATCCGCTTTCATCGCTCTTGCGATGGTTTTTTCTCTGCTTCTTTGTTCCATGGCCTCCGCTGACGTGATCACCGCCCTGGCCATCGAGGTCAACACGGATCATTTGGAAAAGACAGCATCCTACGCCCGCATCCTGAAGTATAATCAGGACAGCAACACCTTGACCGTGGAGCTGATCGCCCCGGAAAAGTTTTCTGCGGAAGACATGGCTGCCCTTCGGATGGGCGACAGCATCTATACCGGCGGACAGGAAATCAGGATCGAATCGATTTCCTATGATGATGCATGGTGCAGCACGGTTTTTATCAACGGGGATGATTTGTTTTTCTTCCAAAACAAAGATGGCGATTACACCAGGATGGTGACGGAGGATGACTGTTTATGGAATGCTTTCGCCGTGATCGAGTGCCCGATCGTCCCATCTTTGCTTTTCCTGGATGGGATAGACGCAGAAACCGGGAACGAATTGGAGCTTCCTGCCGTGCATAGCGCGGAAGAACTGGTAAATGAGCTCCGTTCATCCGGGGCGGAAGAAGCGTTCACGGTTGGGCTTTGCGCCAATAATGTCTATGTGGTTTTTGACGGCGAAGGCAATCTGGCCACCATCCGCCGGTTTTACGTTCCGTGGCAATAATACGAACCCCAAGAAATTGTGAGTTGAGGAAACAATGGCAACAAAACGCGATTATTACGAGGTGCTGGGCGTCGACAAGAACGCTTCCGCCGAGGACATCAAAAAGGCCTACCGGAAAATGGCCAAGGAATGCCACCCGGACCTGCATCCCAACGACAAGCAGGCCGAGGAGCGCTTCAAGGAGCTGAACGAGGCCAACGAGGTGCTGTCCGACCCGGAAAAGCGGGCCCGGTACGACCAGTTCGGCTTCGACGGGCCGCAGGCCGGCGGCTTTGGCGGAGCCGGCGGTATGGGCGGCTTTGATTTCAGCGGCTTTGGCGGCATGGGCGATATTTTCGACCAGCTGTTCGGCGGCGGCGGTATGGGCGCGGCCCAGCGGCGCAACGCGCCCCAGCAGGGAAACGACCTGCGCTACGAACTGCGCATCAGCTTTGAGGAAGCGGCGTTTGGCTGCGAAAAATCCTTTGAATTCACGCGCAACGAAACCTGCGACACCTGCCATGGCACCGGCGCCAAGCCCGGCACCCAGCCCAAAACGTGCCCCACCTGCAAAGGCACGGGTCAGGTGCGTATGTCCAGCGGCTTTATGGTTACGGTGCGCACCTGTTCCACCTGCGGCGGCACCGGCAAGGTGGTCACCGATAAATGCAGCGCCTGCGCGGGCAGCGGCCGGCTGCGCCGCCGCCGTACGGCGTCTGTGAAGGTGCCCGCGGGCATCGACAACGGCCAGACCATCGTGATGAACGGCCAGGGCGAGCCGGGCCGCAACGGCGGCCCCAACGGCGATCTGTACATCCAGATCACGGTCCGGCCCCACAAGCTGTTCCGCCGGGACGGCACCAATCTGCATCTGGATATGCCCATTTCCTTTACCCAGGCGGCCCTGGGCGCCGACATCGAAGTGCCTACCCTGGGCGGCGGCAAAACCACCTTCCACATCCCGGAGGGCACCCAGAACGACGCCGAGTTCCGCATCAAGGGCCAGGGCATCCAGCAGCTGCGCGGCACGTACCGGGGCGACCTGATCCTGCATGTACGGGTGGAGGTGCCCAAGCGGCTGAACGAAAAGCAAAAGGAACTGCTGCGCCAGTTTGACGAGATCACAAGCGGCAAGGAATACGAAGGCCGCAAGAGCTTCCTGGACAAAATGAAGGATATTTTCAACGCCTGATGTCTGAACCGGGCGCGCAAGCAGATCATCCGCAGGATGGTCTGCTTTTTTGTATAAAGGAAAAACCGGGCGTCAAGGGTTGATTTTGACAGAAAATGATGCTAAAATATATATGATAAGCAAGAAACAGCAGAGGTTCACAAAATATGTCATCATGCGGGCATGATTTTCCCTTTGGTTTTTCCCGGATCGGAGAAGAAAGTCAGCTTCGCGCCGTGAAAAACGCGGGGTTTGACGCCGTGATGATCCATTGGCAGGAAGAAAAAGGAAAGAGCGCCTGCGCGCGGTACGACGAAATCATCCGTTTGGGCCTGGCGGTCCGCACGGCGCATTTCCCCCAGGAGCGGATGATGGATCTCTGGCGGGAAGGCGAAGCGGGGGACGCGCTGGAAAAGCAGCTTTTGCAGGCCGTCCGGGAAGCCGGGGAGCGCGGCGTGGCGCACATGGTGGTGCATACCACCCGGCGGAACCTGACGCCGGAGCCCAATGAAACGGGGCTGCGCCGGTTTTCCCGCGCGGCGGAGGCCGGGGAAAAATACGGCGTGAACATCGCCCTGGAAAACACGCGGTACCTGCGCTACAACCGGTATCTGCTGGACCGCATCGCGTCCCCGCGCCTGGGCTTTTGCTTTGACTGCGGCCACGCCAACTGCTTCACCCCGGGGGAGGATCCCCTCGCCCTGTTCGGCAGCCGGCTGGTGACCACCCATCTGCACGATAATCACGGCGCCGAGGATGAGCACCGGCTGATAGGCGAGGGCCTGGTGGATCTTCGGCGGGTGTTCCTGCGGCTGCGGAGGCTGAACGCGACGGAATACAACCTGGAATCCCGCTACGCGCCGCTGCCGGGGGAAAAGCCCTGGACGCTGGAAGAATACTTGGAGAAGGCGTACAGCCGGCTGCAGGCCTGCCTGAAGCAGGCGGAAAAGGATTTTTACGCCCAGGAAGGCGTAGAAGATAACGTTTCATCAAACAAGGAGGATTGAACCATGAAAAAGTTTCTGTCTCTTGCCCTGGCGCTGGTGATGGTGCTGTGCGCCGTTCCCGCACTGGCGGATGTGGCGGCCGACATCGAGGCCGGCCAGGCCCTGACCCATGACGCGCTGGTGGAAAAGGCCAAGGCGGAAAGCGGCACCTTCGTGGTGTACGGCAACACCAGCCGCATTTCCACCGCCGCGGAAGAATTTGCCAAGCTCTACGACATTCCCTTTGAATCCAACAACCTGAAGGACCAGGAAATCTACACCAAGCTGCGCAACGAAAACGGCGGCGCGGCGGCGGACATGGTGATGATCCAGGACGGCGCCCAGCTGACCGACGCCATCGCCGAGGGCCTGGTGCTGAACTTTGTGCCGGCCGAAGTGAAGGATGTGCTGGACGAAGCGGACCAGCAGCCCGCGCTGGTGCACCAGTATATCAACAAGCTTTTCATTTACAACAACCTGGGTGACAGCGTGCCCGCCATCAAGAACGTGTGGGAACTGACCGCCCCTGAAATGAAAGGCAACGTGATTTTCAAGAATCCCGAAAGCGAAAAGGTGAACATGAACTTCCTGGTGATGTGCACCAAGGAAGAATGGGCTGAAAAACTGGCCGCCGCCTACAAGGAATGGAAGGGCGAGGACATCAGCCTGGGCGAGTACAAGAATGCCGGCTACAAGTGGGTGGCGGAATTCCTGGACAACGTGACTTTCGGCAAATCCGACACCTCCATCGCGGAAGAAGTGAGCCAGGAAACGGCCGCGGGCAAGATCGGCCTGTTCGTGCTCAGCAAGCTGCGCTCCTCCTCCGTGCTGACGGACAACCTGACCGTGGCCCAGTATGACGCTTCCGCCAACGGCTACGCCGTGAACCCCTTCGCGGGCTTCATGTATCCCATGTACACCATGATCAACACCAAAGCCACCCGGCCCTACACCGCCATGCTGTTCATCGAATACCTGATGACCCAGGACGGCTTCAAGCCCTGGGGCAAGAGCATCGGCGCCTATTCCCCCAACCCGGCCATCACGGTGAACGAGGGCGACCTGACCATCGACGTGTGGAAGGACAACCTGGTGATGGAAGACGCGGATTACATCCTGGACAGCTTTGAAGTGGAAGACTTCATCCTGCAGCACTGCCAGCGGTGATTTCCTGACGGCAGCCATTTCGCCGGCGGGACGGTTCAGCCCGTCCCGCCGATTTTGTATCTGTACGCTTTTTCCCGAAGGGAGGAGTCTGAATGGATCAGGCCCGGACCCAGAACGTCCGGATGAACCGGATGAAGGGCAGGGTGCGCGCCTGGCTGAGCAAGCCGGCCAACATTATCCTGCTGATTTTCCTGGCGACGCTGGCGGTGCTGACGCTGTATCCGCTGCTTTCCATGCTGACGGAAACCGTCACCATCCACGTGGGCCGCGAAGCCCGGGCGGCCAGGCTGCCGGCGGGCAGCCTGTCGCTGTACCATTTCCAGCGCCTGTTTGCCACGGCGGAAAATGATTACAGCTGGATTCAGTTTTACCAGCCGTTTCTGAACACGCTGCTGGTGTCCGTGGCGTCCTCTGTCATCGCCATCCTGTTCGGCGGCGTGGTGGCCTTCCTGGTGACCCGCACCAACCTGAAATACAAAAAGTTCGTTTCCGCTGTGTTCACGTTTCCCTACATCATGCCCTCCTGGACCCTGGCGCTGTTCTGGGAAACGTTCTTCAAGAATGTGAACATCGGCCTGAAGACGTCCAACGGCATCATGGCCTCCGTGTTCGGGGTGTACATGCCGGAATGGTTCGTGTACGGGGCGTTCCCCATCGCCCTGGTGCTGGGGCTGCATTACGCGCCGTTCGCTTACATCCTCATCGGCGGCATCCTGCGCAACATGGACGCCAACCTGGAGGAGGCGGCCACCATCCTGAAAACAGGCCGCGGGCGCATCATCCGGAAAATTACCCTGCCCATTGTGAAGCCCGCCATGCTGTCCACCTTCCTGCTGGTGTTCGCCAGTTCCATGAGCGCCTACTCCGTGCCGGTGTTCCTGGGCTCTCCCGTGCGGTATTACGTGCTGAGCACCAAAATGAAATCCCTGATGGACAGCTACCCCGGCCAGGCTTACATCATCGTGGGTGTGATGATCCTTTTCGGCGTGGCCATCCTGCTGTTGAACCAGCGGGTCACCAACAGCCGCAAGCAATTCACCACCGTCACCGGCAAGTCCGGCCAGATCAGCAAAATCAACCTGGGCAAGGCCAACCGGCCGGTGGCCGTGATCCTGGTGGTCATCCTGCTGCTGGTGGCTGTGGTGCCGCTGGTCACCTTCGCCATGGAATCCATCATCATCAAGGCCGGGGATTATTCCCCCAGCAACATGACGCTGGATTTCTGGATCGGCACCAATTTGTCTGAGCGGCTGGACCAGGGCGACTCCACCGGCATCCTGCTGAACCCCAAGGTGTGGAACGCGCTGGGCTACAGCCTGGGCCTGGCTGTTACCTGCGCATTGGTGGCCGGCACCTGCGGCATCCTGGTGGGCTACGGCGTGGCCAAGCGCCGGGGCAGCCGCCTGGCTTCCTGGGTGAACAGCCTGTCCTTCTTCCCCTATCTGATGCCTTCCCTGGCGTTCGGTGCCATTTATCTGGCCATGTCCTCCAAGATCCCGTGGCTGCGGGGCTTCCTGCTGCTGGGGCTGGTCGGCTCGGTGAAATACCTGCCGTTCGCGTCCCGCTCCGGCGTCAACGCCATGCTGCAGCTGTCCGGCGAAATTGAGGAGGCTGCCCTGATCACCGGCGTGCCTTGGTGGAAACGCATGATCCGCGTCATTTTCCCCATCCAGAAGTCCAGCTTCCTCAGCGGCTACCTGCTGCCCATGGTGTCCTGCATGCGGGAACTGAGCCTGTTCGTGCTGCTGGTGCCCACCAGCAATACCATCCTGACCACCATGCTGATGCAGTATTCCGAAAAGGGCTGGGCCCAGTTCGGCAACGCCATCAACCTGCTGATCATCCTTGTGGTGCTGCTGGTGAACTTTACCGTGAACAAACTGACCGGCGCGTCGATTGATAAGGGAGTGGGTGGCTGATATGCCGGAAATCATTTTGAAAAACGTGGCCAAGCGGTTTGGCAAATTTGTAGCGGTGGACAACCTGAACCTGCACATTGAAAGCAATTCCTTCATCACCCTGCTGGGGCCCTCCGGCTGCGGCAAAACCACCACGCTGCGCATGATTGCCGGCCTTGAAACGCCCACCGAAGGCAGCATCAGCATTGACGGCAAGGTGGTGTTTGACGCCGACCAGGGCATCAATCTGCCCCCCAACAAGCGGGACGTGGGCTTCCTGTTCCAGAACTATGCCCTGTGGCCCCATATGACGGTGTACCAGAACATCGCCTTCGGCCTGGAAAACCTGAAGTGGGACAAGCAGCGCATCCGCACCCGGGTGAACGAACTGCTGAAGATGCTGAAGATCGAACAGTTTGAAAAACGCTATCCCAGCGAGCTGTCCGGCGGCCAGCAGCAGCGCGTGGCCATCGCCCGCACCCTGGCCCCCGGGCCCAAGGTGCTGTTCATGGATGAACCGCTGAGCAACCTGGACGCCAAGCTGCGCATGGAAATGCGCGCGGAACTGAAGCGCCTGCACCGGGATACCGATTCCACCTTCGTGTACGTGACCCACGATCAGCTGGAGGCCATGACGCTGTCCACCCGGGTGTGCATCATGGAAACCGGCGTACTGCAGCAGTTTGCCCCGCCGCTGGAAATGTACAATAATCCCGCCAACCTGTTTGTAGCGGATTTCATGGGCAATCCTACCATGAACTTCGTCGATGGCCATTTGGACCAGGACGGCACTGTGCGCTTTGGCGGCATGACGGCGAGGTTCGAGCACGCCGGGGAACCCCTGGCGGAAGGCGATGTGGTGGTGGGCATCCGCCCGGAATATATCCATATCGACGAGGACGGCAAGCTGGAAGCCACCGTGTATTCCACCCTGCCCTCCGGCATGGAAACCACCGTGAAGCTGGATGTGGACGGTACGTCCCTGACCGCCGTGGTGTTCGGCGACGTGGACTACCCGGTGGACAGCAAGGTGAAATGCTCGTTCCACAAGGCCGCCGTGCTGTTTGACAAGGCAACGGGTAAGAACATCGGGAAGGGCAAGCTGGTTCTGTAAAGGAGAACGCCGGGGCGCTGCCCCAGACCCCGCCGGGGAGGATGATCCTCCCCGGGCCCCGCCACTTGCGGATGATGTAAGACTTATTTTCCAAGCTGTGTGCCGCAGCAGCAGAGAGAACGAAAACACGCCGCTTCCGGGCAGGCCGGCTTTGCCGGCCCGCCTGTACGCAAGCGCACAGGGAAAAGGCTGGGGATTTCCCGAAAAACAAGCTCGCTTGTTTTCTCGGAAATCCCCAGCCTTTTCTGTTGCCCGGGAGCTCTCTTGTCGATACAGAAAGTTCCGGGCGCACATTGTTTGTTATTTCAAGTTTGCAGTATCGCCAAGATGGGTCCAGGGACCGGCGGTCCCTGGTTCGGGGGTCTGGGGGCTGAAGAAGCCTCTGCGTCCCTGTTGCCCGGGAGCTCTCTTGTCGACGCAGAAAGTTTCAGGCGCATATTGCTTATTATTTCAAATTTGCAGTATCGCCAAGATGGGTCCAGGGACCGGCGGGTCCTGGTTCGGGGGTGCGGGGGCTGAAGAAGCCCCCGCATCTTCGTGCTGCCGAAAGCTCTTGTTTTCCTGAAAACCCCCGGCATATCCTTCTTTTACCGGTAAATAATTTCTTCCCGCTTGGGGCCGTTGGACAGCATGGTCAGCGGGCAGTCGATTTCTTTTTCGATGAATTCCACATATGCGCGGCATTTTTCGGGCAGATCCTGATACCGGGTGATGCCCCGGATATCCTGCTTCCAGCCGGGCAGGGTGACGTACACCGGTTTGGCTTTTTCCACCAGCGGCGTGACGGGGAAATCCTTCACCTGTTTGCCGTCGATTTCATAGGCGACGCACACCTTGATTTCATCCAGGTAGCCCAGCACGTCCAGGTTGGTCATTACGCAGTCGGTGGCGCCCTGCATCATGCAGCCGTAGCGGGTAGCCACGGCATCGAACCAGCCGACCCGGCGGGGGCGGCCCGTCTTAGCGCCGTATTCGCCGGCGTCGCCGCCGCGCTTGCGCAGTTCTTCCGCTTCGTCGCCGAACAGTTCGGTGGTGAAGGGGCCGGCGCCGACGCAGGAGGAATAGGCTTTCGTTACGGCGATCACCTGTTCAAAGGCGGTAGGCGGCAGGCCGGCGCCCACCATGCCGAAGCCCGCCAGGGGCGAAGAGGACGTGGTGAAGGGGAAAATGCCGTGATCCGGGTCCCGCAGGGTGCCCAGCTGGCCTTCCAGCAGGATTTTCTTGTTTTCCTTTACAGCCTTATGCAGGTACTGGGCCACGTCGCCTACCATGGGCTCGATCTGCTTGGCCAGGGCGTAGTATTTTTCCGTCAGCTGGTCCACGTTCAGCAGGGGCTTGTGGTACAGGTTCTGCAGCATGGCGTTTTTCAGCTTGGCGGCGTTTTCCAGCCGGGCGTGCAGAATATCCTTGTCCAGCATCTGGCACAGCTGCACGCCGATTTTCATGTATTTATCGCCATAGAACGGCGCGATGCCGGACTTGGTGGAGCCGAAGGAGGCCTTGCCCAGCCGTTCCTCCTCATAGCAGTCGAAGGCCACATGGTATTCCATCAGCACCTGCACCCGGTCGGAAATCATCAGGTGCGGCATGGGCAGGCCGCGGTCCGTTACGGTTTTCAGTTCGTTCAGCAGCGCCTCGATATCCAGCGCCACGCCGGGGCCGATGACGTTCATCACGTGCTGATGGCACACGCCGGAGGGCAGCAGATGCAGCGCGAACTTGCCGTATTCGTTGATGATGGTATGGCCGGCGTTGGCGCCTCCCTGAAAGCGGATCACGATGTCGCTTTCCTGCGCCAGCATGTCGGTGATTTTGCCCTTTCCCTCGTCGCCCCAGTTGGCGCCTACGATTGCACGAACCATGGTAAAAGATCCTCCTGTGTAATTGTCATTGTCCCCTTCTTCGCTTTTTACAGCACCTTCACCACGCGCTCCACGGCGGCCCGGGTGTTTTCCAGGGTGTTGAAGGCCGTCAGGCGGAAGTAGCCTTCGCCGCAGGGGCCGAAGCCTTCGCCCGGCGTGCCCACCACGTTGGCCTTGCGCAGCAGAAGGTCGAAGAAATCCCAGCTCTTCATATCGCCCGGCGTCTTCATCCACACGTAGGGGGAATGCACGCCGCCGTACACGCCGACGCCGGCTTTTTGCAGCCCTTCGCGGATCACCCGGGCGTTTTCGTGGTAATAGCGGATGCTTTCCATGATCTGCTCCTGCCCCTCGGGGCTGTACACCGCTGCGGCGGCCCGCTGCACGGGGTAGGATACGCCGTTCATTTTGGTGGCCTGGCGGCGGCCCCACATTTTGTTGAAATTGCCGCCGGAGAAGGCCAGATCCCGGGGGATCACGGTGTAGGCGCAGCGCGTGCCGGTAAAGCCGGCGGTTTTGGAGAAGGAGCAGCACTCGATGGCGCACTGCCGGGCGCCGGGCACCTCGTAGATGCTGCGGGGAATGCTGTCGTCGGTAATGAACGCCTTGTATGCGGCGTCAAAAATGATCAGCGAATCATTGGCCAGGGCGTAATCCACAAACACCTTCAATTGATCCTTGGTCAGCACCGTGCCGGTGGGGTTGTTGGGGTAGCACAGGTAGATGACGTCGGCTTTTTCCCGGGGCAGCGGCGGCACAAAGCCGTTTTCGGCGTTGGTGGGCAGGTAAATCAGGTTGGACCATTTGCCCCCCTGGTAGGTACCCAGCCGGCCGGCCATGGCGTTGGAATCCACATACACCGGATACACCGGGTCGGTGACGGCGATGCGGGCGTCGGCGGCAAACAGCTCCTGCAGGTTGCCCACGTCCGTTTTGGCGCCGTCGGAAATGAACACCTCGTCCCGGCCGATGTCGATGCCCCGGGCCGTGTAATCCCCGGCGATGATGGCGTCGATCAGGAAGTCATAGCCAAAGTCGGGTCCGTAGCCGTGGAAGCCCTCAAAGGTGCCCATTTCGTCCGCGGCTTTTTTCATGGCGTCCACCGCGGCGCGGCACAGGGGCCGGGTCACGTCGCCGATGCCCAGGCGCAGCAGGGAAGATTGCGGATTTTCCGCCTGATAGGCCTTCACCCGCTTGGCGACTTCCGCAAACAGGTACCCGGCAGGCATCGTGGCCAAATGCGTATTGATGTTCATGAAGGTCCTCCCATTTGTTTTTTCGTTTGGTGATGGGTTCAGTCTCCCAGCCATTCCCCGTCGTATACGAACGACGCGGGGCCGGACTGGTACACATGGTTGTCTTCCGCGCTCCAGTGCAATTGCAAATTGCCGCCGGAAAGCTTCATTTGTACGGTGCGGTCGCTGAGGCCGGCCAATACCGCCGCCACCAGGGACGCGCAGGCGCCGGTTCCGCAGGCCAGGGTTTCCCCGGCGCCGCGTTCCCACACCCGCATTTGCAGGATGCCCCGGTCGATCACCCGGACGAATTCCACATTGGTGCGCCGGGGAAACAGGGGATGATGCTCGATCATGGGGCCGATGGTGGGCAGGTCGATCACCTCCGGGTCCCGCACGAACAGCACGGCATGGGGGTTGCCCATATTGACGCAGGTGATGAACCAGGTTTGCCCCATGATTTGCAGCCGGTGCTGCAGCACCATTTCCCCGGGCAGATCCACGGGGATCAATTGCGGATTCAATTCCGGCGTGCCCATATCGGCCCTGACCCGGGACACCTTGCCATCCTCCAGCGTCAGCCACAATTGCTTCAGGCCGCCCTTGGTGGACACGGTGATTTCCGTTTTGTCCGTCAGGCCGCGTTCATACACATATTTGCCGATGCAGCGGATGGCGTTGCCGCACATTTCGGCTTCGCTGCCGTCGGAATTGAAGATGCGCATGCCGAAATCCGCGCTCTCCGCCGGTTCGATCAGCACCAGGCCGTCGCTGCCTGCGCCAAAGTGCGGCTTGCTCATCACAATGGCCATGCGGGACGGATCCCGCACCACTTCTTCAAAACAATTGACAAACAGATAGTCGTTTCCGATCCCGTGCATTTTGGTAAAACGCATGGACGCCGCCTCCCTTCGGTTTTTCCTATGTTGCGCAGGGGAAAATGGTTACATACGCTCCGGCGCGTGCACGCCGATCAGGTACAGCCCGGTTTTGATCACCTGTTTGCAGGCCTTTGTCAGGTCGATGCGGGCCGCGGTGGCGGCGGCGTCCTCGTCCAGGATCCGGTGTTCATAGTAATACTTGTTGTAGGCTTTGGCGATTTCGGTGGTGGCGCGGGTCACCATGGAAGGCTCGTTGCGCAGCGCCGCCTCCTGCACCGTCTCCGGGAAACGGGACAGAAGCCGCAGCAGCGCCTGGGCTTCGTCGTCGGTCAGGGCGGCGTAATTGGGGGACGGCAGCTCGTCCGGTGCTTTGCGCAGAACCGAGCCGCACCGGGCGTGGGTGTATTGCACGTAGGGCCCGGTTTCCCCGTCAAAATTCAGTGCCCGGTCCCACCAGAAGTCGATGTCCTTGATGCGGTTGTTCTGCAGCGTGGCGTACACCACGGCGCCCACGCCCACCTGCCGGGCCACTTCTTCCTTGTTTTCCAGGTTGGGGGATTTTTCGTTGATGATGTCCAGGGCCTTTTCCTGGGCCCGGGTGAGCAATTCGTCCAGCAGCACCACGTGCCCTGAGCGGGTGGCCATGGCCTGGCCTTCGTAGGACACCATGCCGAAGGATACGTGCTTGCACTGGTCCTTGGCCCAGTCGTAGCCCATCAGCTCCAGTACCTTGAACAATTGCTTGAAGTGCAGATCCTGCTGGTACGCCACGATGTACAGGCTCTGATCGAAATGATAGGTTTCCTTGCGGTAAATGGCGGCGGCGATGTCCCGGGTGTGGTACAGCGTGGCGCCGTCGGATTTCAGGATCAGGCAGGGCGGCATGCCGTATGCTTCCAGATCCACGATCTTGGCGCCGTCGGAATCTTTCAGCAGGCCCTTGTCCTGCAATTCCTGCACCACCCGGCCGGTTTTGTCCGCATAAAAGGATTCTCCGGCGTAGCTGTCAAAATGCACGTCCAGCACGTCGTACACCTTCATGGCGTCCCGCAGGGTCACTTCCTTGAACCACTGGAAGATTTCCAGGGCTTCCGGATCGCCGTCTTCGATTCGTTTGAACCAGGCCCTGCCTTCGTCCTCCAGGGCGGGGTTTTCCGCCGCTTCTTTGTTGAAACGCACGTACAGGCGGGTC
Organism: uncultured Eubacteriales bacterium; assembly: GCA_902773895.1. Taxonomy (GTDB): domain Bacteria; phylum Bacillota; class Clostridia; order Christensenellales; family Aristaeellaceae; genus RUG563. The sequence continues at coordinate 32,992 of CACYGB010000021.1, read as the reverse complement.
ATTTCGTCCACGCCGCCCTGTTCCACCTTTTCCTTGTCGCCCCATTTTTTGTAGGCGCAGATCATTTTGCCAAATTGGGTGCCCCAATCGCCCAGATGGTTGATGCTCACCGTTTTCCAGCCCCGGAAATCGTAGATGCGTTTCAGGCTGTTGCCGATCACGGTGGTGCTCAGATGGCCCAAATGAAAGCGCTTGGCGATGTTGATGCTGGAATAATCCATGCACACGGTTTTGCCGCTGCCTTCGTCGCCGGCGCCCCATTTTTCGGGGTCTGCCAGAATGGCGGAAAGCAGTTCCCGGGCGAAATTTTCCCGGTTGAAAAAGAAGTTCAGGTAACCGCCCACACATTCCACCCGGGCCACCTCGGGATGCGCGTCGGCGGCGGCCATCTTCTGGGCGATGGCAGGCGGGCCCATGCGCAGCGCGCGGCTCAGCTTGAAGCAGGGAAACGCGTAATCCCCCAGGGCAGGGTCCGGAGGAACCTCCAGCAGGGCCGCCAGATCATCCGGCAGGTTTTCCGCCTCTGGGAAAGCGGTATGCAGCATTTCCGCCGCCAAATCAGCAATGCGCTGTTTCATGTCCATGGAATCCGATTCCTCCCAAACACCAAAATAAAAATACAGCTTATAATACCACAATCGGCGCTTTGGCGCAACGGGGGAAACGGGCCAATTGCCGGCCATTTTCCCGGAAACAGAGGAAAAACCGCCGTCCGGGCGCGGAAAAGGGACGCGGTGAAAAATCGGCTCTTTTGCCCGGAAGCGGTTTGTGGTATACTGGAAAAAAACATGGGAGGTGCCCCTGATGCGGATCGGATTCAGTTCGTATTCTTTGGACGGGGAAATCAGGGCCGGACGGATGACGCTGCGGGATGTGATCGAATGGTCCGCCCGGCAGGGCGCTGAGTGCATGGAATTGGTGCCCTTTGCTTTCCGCTTTGATGACCCGGACACGGGAAAAATCGACGACGCGGCCATTGCCGCTGTGCGCCGGCAGGCGGCGGACGCCGGGATCCCGCTGGTGAATTATTCGGTGCTGGCGGACTTTTGCCGGGAAGGGGAAGCCCTGGAAAAGGAAATCGCCCGGGTGAAGCACGAAATTGATATTGCCGCGGCGCTGGGCGTGCCCCGGATGCGGCATGACGTGGCGGGCTTCCGCCGTCCGCAGAATTCCAATACGCCGGCGGATTTTGACCGCTGGCTGCCGGTTATGGCCGAAGCGGCCCGGGAAACGGCCCGGTACGGGAAAGCGCTGGGCGTGACCGTGCTCATCGAAAACCACGGCTTTTTTGCCAACGGCTGCGACCGGGTGGAGCGCATCCTGCGCGCGGTTGGGGATGATAATTACGGCCTGCTGCTGGATACCGGCAACGTGGTCTGCGTGGATGAGGACGCGTCCGTGGCGGCCCGGCAGCTGGCGGGCATCACCCGGATGGTGCACCTGAAGGATTTCTATATCCGCACCCGGGACCCCGGCGACGCCACCCAGTTTGACTGCGCGGGCAGCTGGTTCCGCTCCCGGGGCGGCAAGTACCTGCGCGGCGCCATCCTGGGCCAGGGCGACCTGGATATTGACGACGTGCTGCGCTCCCTGAAATCCGCCGGATACGACGGCGATATCGCCATCGAATTCGAAGGCCTGGAAAGCGCGCCCTACGCCTGCGCCGTCAGCCTTTCCAACGCCAAGCGGATCTGGGCGGCTGTGTAAAGGAAGAAACTGCCGGGGCTTCCGGCAGGACGAAGGAATCGGGGGCTTCTTCAGCCCCCAAACCCCCGAACCAGGACCCGCCGGGTCCTGGACCTGCCCTGGCGATGCTGCAAACTTGGAATAACAGACAATACGCGCCTGAAGCTTTAGGACAACTGGGGAGCTTCCGGGCGACGAAGAGACCGGGGGCTTCTTCAGCCCCCGAACCCCTGAACCAGGGACATTGGTCCGCAACCTCAATCGGCGCAACTCCCCACAGGGGAGATTGCTTGTTTCGGCGCAACTCCCCACAGGGGAGATTGCTTGTTTCGGTTGATCTCACCGCAGGCAAAGCATCCGCCACAGGCGGTTGCCTGCGGTTCGTCCCTGGACCCGCTCTGGCGATACAGCAAATTAAAAAACAAACAGCATGCGCCTGATGCTTTCGATAACGCCAGGAGAGCTCCCGGGCAAAAGAAAAGGCTGGGGATTTCCGAGAAAACAAGCGAGCTTGTTTTTCGGAAAATTCCCAGCCTTTTCCCTGTGCGCTTGCGCACAGGCGGGCCGGCAAAGCCGGCCTGCCCGGGAGCGTCAGTTCTTCACTCCATTCGCCGCTGCGGCACACAGCTTGGAAAATAAGTCTTATACCATCCGCAATGGATGGGGTCCGGGGAGGATCATCCTCCCCGGCAGGGTCTGGGGCAGCGCCCCAGCGGTCCCTCCAGCGCCTTCTCAATTCATGATCTTTGCATCCGGATAGCCTGCGGAGGAAAAGTACTGGGCAATAGCATCACTGATGCCGCTGTCGGTTTCAGCCAGCCGTTCCGCCAGGGCTTCGTCCCCGTCGCACAGCGCCACGATGCCAGGCCAGTAGTCCTCTCCGTCGCCGGGCTCGGTCACATCGGTCAGCTGCCAGCCGCCGTCGGCATTTTTCCGCAGCGTCAGGCGCAGGGGATAGGCCGCGCTGCTGATTTCCTTAATGTCCGTGCCGTCGTACAGGGCCAGCTGAACCCGGGTATGTCCGGCCCACAGGGTTACGCTGTCGTCCGCATCCCTGCGCTGGCACACCTGCAGGGACACCAGGAACGTGCCCTTGCTCTGGTCGTATTCCGGGGTGTCGTAGAAGCCGTTACATTCGGCGGCGTACCGGGCGATCAGCTGGTTTTCGGCGGCGCGGATCACGGGGTCGGGCTCATACACGGCGGCGTCCACAGGGGGCAGATCGTCCTGCTGTGCCAGGCGCAGGGCGTCGTACCAGGCGCAGCCCAGGGCCGGGTCCACGCCCGTTTTGTCCCGCACGCCCAGAAGACGGGAAGCCAGCCGGGCCCGCAGGCTGTTCAGCGCGTCGCTGCCGTCATGGGCGGCCAGCTGGCGCAGCAGCACCCGCACTCCCTGCTCGCCCAAATAATCGTGATACAGCAGGCCGTTGCTGACAAGGACCCGCCGGGCTTCCGCCGCGTCGTACCAGTTTTCCGCCTGGTCCATGGCGCCGTTTTCCACGTCAGCCAGCAATTGCAGGGCGGCGGTCAGGTACTTGCCCAGGTCCTCGTCGGTGCAGTTTTCGATGGTCCAGTTAAAGCTCGTTTTCATCAGCGCTTCGTTGAAGTCGCCGCCAAAGTAATACGCCCGGAACGTGCCTCCGTTCTTCAGGTCGAAGTGGATGGTGGCGCTGTTGGCATCAAAATAACGCGCCGGTTCAATGCCCCGGGGCTCCGCCTCGATGCCGGCGTTTTCCAGAAAATCCGCCGCAAAGCGGAAATAGGGGTGGCTGTCCACATCGACGGGATCCAGCGCGATGGCCTCACAGGGCACGAAGCCGCACGCCGGGGCGCCGCCCTCGCTGTGCTCCACGTACGCCCAGTCCCCCAGGCGGCCCAGGTAGTACAGGGGCGTGTTCTCCTGCAAACGGATTACGGTATCCCGGCTCAGCAGCGGGTCGTCGGTCAGGGCGGCATACGTTACCGTGTGGCAGGGATGCCAGGCCAGCGCGTTCAGATGGGCGTACAGCCGGGCGTGCTGCCATTCCCCGTCCGCCAGCGCGTCGGTGTCGATCCAGCCGATCCGCAAGCGGGTGTCGCTGACGGCATACTGCACCATCAGCCGGCCGTTGTCAACGCCGATCACCTGCACCCAGCCGTTGGTGCTCACTTTGGCCTTGCCGGCGTTGGCCTGGGGATGCAGCAGACCGGGCCCCGTGTAGACCGGCCAGGTCTTTCCGGGGGAAAGCGAAACGTCTATTTCGGCAAAATCGCCCGCGGGCAGGCGGGGTTTTGCCGCGTCCGCCAGGGCAGAAGCGCCGAAAAGCAGCAGGCATACTGTCAGGATCATGGCCAATTTCTTCATGGAATCGCTCCCTTCTTCTCTTGTATAGACAGGGGAAACACGCGAATTGTTACAGAACGCCAGAAAAAACACGCCGCTTTCATGTCAGGGCAAGCGGCGCGCAGTCAATGATGGTCTGCGGGCAAGCGGCGGCCGGGCAAATTGCTTAAGAAGCACGGGCAAGCGGCTTTAGCCGTCGCAGGCCGTGCGGACCACCTCATTGCTTCTGAACCACAAAACATTCCGGGGCGCCGGGGCCGGCGTTGAGGAAGCGCTGGTGCAGCACGTTGAAATTCTGGGGCCGCAGGCCGGACAGGAATTCCGTCAGCGCCAGGCGTTCCCGGTCGCCTTCGGCGTGGCCGGGATAGGCGCAGATCACCAGCACGCCGCTTTTTTTCAGCAGCGACAGCGCCGCCCCGATGGCGGCTTTGGTGGTTTCCCAGTGGGTGGTGACGCTGTGATCGCCCCCGGGAAGCCAGCCCAGGTTGAAGACCGCGGCGTCCACCGGCTCATCTACGCGCTCTGCCATATGCTCGTGGCCCAGGCAGAATAAATGCGCCTGCCGGGAAACGCCTGCTTCTTCCAGCCGCTTCCGGGTGTTTTCCACGGCGGCGGCCTGAATGTCAAAGGCATAAACCGTGCCCTGGGGGCCCACCAGGCGGCACAGCGCCAGGGTGTCGTGGCCGTTGCCCATGGTGGCGTCCACGGCTGTATCGCCGGGGCGCAGGCATTTTTCCAATACTTCCGCCGCCAGGTACCGGGCGGATTTCAGTTCATACGCTGCCATTGCGCCGCCGCCTTACAGGTACGCCTGCAGTTTGCGCAGTTCTTCGCCGGTCAGTTCGCGCCATTGGCCCCGGGGCAGGTCACCCAGCTCCAGGGGGCCGAATTTCACCCGCCTCAATTGCAGCACCTGGTGGCCCACCGCTTCGAACATGCGGCGCACCTGGCGGTTGCGGCCCTCGTGAATGGTGACCAGCACCTGGGTGGCGAAGGTTTCCAGCTTGATGACGCGCACCTTGGCCGGGGAGGTTTTGTGGTCGTCCAGCAGCACGCCCTGGCGCAGCTGCCGCACGCTGTCCAGCGAAACGCTGCCGGTGACCCGGGCCAGGTAGGTTTTGTCCACCTGGTGGCTGGGGTGCAGCATCCGCTCCGTCAGCGCCCCGTCGTTGGTCAGCAGCAGCAGCCCTTCGCTGTCGTAATCCAGCCGGCCCACGGGGTACAGCCGCACGGGAAAATCCCGGAAGTGGTCCAGCACGCAGGTGCGGCCCTCCGGGTCGCTGACGGTGGTCACTTCTCCAGCGGGCTTATGATAGATAATATAGCGTTTTTCCGCTTCGGGGCGGATGACGCGGCCGTCCACGCGCACCTCGTCGCCTTCCTCTACTTGGGTGCCCATCTGGGTGACCACGGTGCCGTTCACCGTCACCTGGCCGGCGGCGATCATTTCTTCCGCTTTCCGGCGGCTGGCCACGCCGCATTCCGCCATGTATTTCTGTAAACGCATGATGCCTTTCCTCCGTTGATGCTGTCCGGCTGCCCGCCGGGAAAAGGCGCTGGGGCCTTTTGACCAGCATACCATAAAACCAATGGAAAAACAAGGACGCGGATGACTCTCCCGCGTCCTGAAATGCGTCATATCCTCTTTTTTCCGCCAGCCACATGGCGGCGCCGGCAGCGGCCCACAGCAGGGACAGCGCCTTACCGGCCCAGAAGCCATTGCGCACCGATCCGGGCGAAGAGGAAGCGAAAGCTGCTTTGCGGCACCGATTCCGCGGCGTACAGCGGCACGGTGACCAGTGTTTCCCCCCTGGTCCGCCAGGGATGCGCTGCCGATGACCTGTCCTTTTTCCACCCTGGCGGGCAGACTGTCCGGCAGGGCCAGCACCAGGTCCGGCCAGCTGTCCGTCTTTACCAGGGCCGATACGTCCTGCAGGGCCAGTGCCCGCACGCTGTCCTGGATGCCGCCGGTGACCGGGATCTGCCGGACGGTTTCGTCCTTCCCCGGCACGGTGACCATCTGCCAGGCGTCAAAGCCCCTGTCCAGCATGGCGGCGGCGGTATCGAACCAGTCGGGGCAGTTGAGCACGACGCCGATCAGGGCCAGGCCGTCCCGCTCCGCCGCGAACACCAGGCACAGGCCGGCTGCTTTGGTGTCCCCTGTTTTCACGCCGACTGCCCCGGGATAGGCGGAGAGCAGCCTGTTTTTGTTGTTCAGCACCCGATCGCCCAGCTGGCCCAACCGGGGCGACGCGGACAGGCGCAGCCCCGGTACGGCGCCGCCCAGGATGCGCAAAAGCCCCGTAAGCAGGGCGGCAGCGGCGGCGTCGTTCATTCCTACGTTTACGCGGACGGCGCCGTGCAGACGGATCCATCCGGCGCGGACCGCTTTTTGCAGCAGGCGCAGCGCAGGCAGCACGCTTCTGCCTTTCCGCCGGACAGGCAGGCGTGGGGGCTTGTCTTGCTGCCAGGAAAAATCCTTCTGCAGCCGCCAGCCCCAGACCAGCAGGCCGAACCGTCCCCGGACCGTGCCGGGGTCGGCGGACAGGACCGCGCCGGCCTTGACGGGCGTGATCAGCACCGCAAACAGCAGGATCAGGCTTCCTTCCAGCAGCGCCGCCGCCCCCTTTCCGTTCCCTTCCATTCTGCCCCCGATTGTTTTCAAATATTTACAAGGGCCGCATTTTGGCGTACAATAGGGCGGAAAGGAAGGAATGCGCCCATGGATTACACCATTCTTCACCAACAGCTGGCGTCTTTGGCCCGGGAGGAGCGGCGTTACGTGCCGCTGCTTTCCAACGCCGCCGCCCTGCTGTACCATTCCCTGCCCCATTTGAACTGGGCCGGATTTTACCTGGTGCGCAGGGACGAACTGCTGCTGGGGCCGTTCCAGGGCAACGTGGCCTGCATCCGTATCGCGCCCGGCAAGGGGGTGTGCGGCGCCGCGTGGCAGCAAAATGCCACCCAGCGGGTGGACGACGTGCACGCGTTTCCCGGCCACATCGCCTGCGACAGCGCGTCCAACGCCGAAATTGTGATTCCGCTGCGGCAAAACGGCCGGGTGATCGGCGTCATGGACCTGGACAGTCCGTTTTACAGCCGCTTTGACGAGAACGACCAGGCCGGGCTGGAGGAATTTGCCCGGATCCTGGAAAACGCCCTGATTCTGGAGGATTGAACCCATGAAAACCATTTATCTGGCCGGCGGCTGCTTTTGGGGCTGCCAGAAATATTTCGATTTGCTGCCCGGCGTATGCGGCACAGAGGTGGGCTACGCCAACGGCCCCATTGCGCATCCCAGCTACGAGCAGGTCAAGGCCCATGCCGGCCATGCCGAAACGGTGAAGGTGGATTACGATCCCGCCGTGCTGCCGTTGCGGACGCTGCTGGAAAAGTATTTTTCGGTGATCGACCCCACCGCCGTCAACCACCAGGGCGAGGACACCGGCATCCAGTACCGCACCGGGATTTATTATACCCAGATAGAGGACGCGCCGGTGATCGACGAGGCGCTGCACGCGCTGGCGGCGCGGTACGATCAGCCCCTGGCCGTGGAGCATCAGCCGCTGGAAAACTTCTATCCCGCCGAGGAATACCATCAAAAATACCTGGAAAAGCATCCGGACGGCTATTGCCACATTCATTTCTGAAAAACAGGGAAAAGCCCCGCGGCCGGCGGAAATACTCCGGCTGCGGGGCTTTCTTTATGAAAAACTACAGGCTGCACAGTTCGGCCTCCACGGCGCCCAGGCGGTTGATGGTCAGCACGGCGTATTTGCCGTCCATGGCCGCGCCGGGATTGAGCAGCAGGATGCCGTTTTTCCATTCCATTTTGGGGCAGTGGGTGTGGCCGTACAGGGCGGCGTGGGCCTTTTCCGAAATAGCCAGGGCCAGCAAATCGTCTGTGCCGCTTTTCACGTGCTGGTAGTGCCCGTGGGTCAGCAGCAGGCGGGCGTTGGACAGGGTGACGATGTTCAGCGTATCGCTGCAGAAATGGTCGCAGTTGCCGGCCACCTGATAGACCGGGGGCAATTCGGCACCCAGGTCCTGCAAATCGTAATATCCGTCGCCCAGGTGGATCAGGGCGTCCAGGGGCTTGTGCTCCGCTTCCAGCACCATCAGCACGGTGCTGAGCCTACCGGTGAAGCCGTGGGAATCGCTGAGGACACCGATGCGCATTTTTACAGATCCTCCAGCAGCGGCAGCATGTTCTGCATGGCGTGGGCCCGGTGGCTGATGCGGTTCTTTTCCTCCTGGGCCATTTCGGCAAAGGTTTCGCCGCTAAGGTATTCAAAGTACGGATCGTACCCGAAACCGCCGCTGCCCCGGGGGGTAAAGGTGATCACGCCGGGGCAGGTGCCTTCGCTGGTGCGGATCTCCCCGTTGGGCAGGGCCAGGGCCATGGCGCATACGAACTGGGCTGTGCGGTCTTCCGCCGGCACGTCGGCCATTTTTTGGATCAGCAGGTCGTTGTTGGCCCGGTCGTCCCCGTGCACGCCGGCATAACGGGCGGAGTGCACGCCCGGTTCGCCGTCCAGAGCGTCCACGGACAGGCCGCTGTCGTCCGCCAGGGCGGTGAAGCCGGTGGCCTTCATGACGGCCCTGGCTTTGATGATCGCGTTTTCCTCAAAGGTGGCGCCGTTTTCGTCAATGTCTTCCTCAAAGCCCGCTTCCCGCATGGACAGCACCCGGAAACGATCGTCCAGCATTTCGGAAATCTCCATGATCTTGTGGGCGTTGTTGCTGGCGATAACGATGGTGCGCCGGGGCTCGATCAGCTCCGCCCGGCGGCCCAGGGCTTCCCGCTGCTTCTGCTGCAGCTCCCGGATGCCCTTTTCGCCCAGGGCCAGGATCTGCGTAAGCTCGGCGCGGGTGAAGGCCCGCCCTTCGCCGGTGCCCTGCAGCTCGATGAAGGCGCCGGTTTCATCCATGACGAAATTCATGTCCGTCTGGGCCGTGCTGTCCTCGGTGTAGCACAGATCCAGGCAGGGCACGTCCTCCACGATGCCGGCGCTGACGGCGGCCACCTGGTGCACGATGGGCGATTCGGCCAGTTTGCCCTGGCGGATCAGCTTGTCAATGGCACAGGTCAGGGCCACGAAGCCGCCGGTGATGGAAGCGGTGCGGGTGCCGCCGTCCGCTTCCAGCACGTCGCAGTCGATGGTGATGGTGCGCTCACCCAGAAAACGGCGGTCCACCGCCTGGCGCAGGGCGCGGCCGATCAGCCGGCTGATTTCCACGCTGCGGCCGTCCTTTTTCACGCCGTCCCGGGCTTTGCGGCGGCCCGTGGACGCGGGCAGCATGGCGTATTCCGCCGTCAGCCATCCCTGCCCCCGGCCCTTCAGAAAGGGCGGCACCGTTTCTTCCACGGAAGCGGTGCAGATCACCCGTGTGCCGCCGGTACTGATCAGGCAGCTGCCGTCGGCGGTGCCGACAAAGTCCACCAGGATGCTGCAGGGCCTCAGTTCGTTGGGCTCCCGATGATCGGAACGGGCCATCATAATGATCTTCCTCCTCTTATTCCTGCCGCCCGGAGGACGGCGTTTCGCTGTGCTTGCGGTTGTATTTGGGGCCCAGGGCGGCGTAACGGCGGGTGATCCATTTGCAGATGCCGTCCAGGCCGGGATAGATCATGCGCTCGGAAATATTGATGTAATCCAGCTTGTCCCGGATCTCCAGCTTCACCTCCGCGGGAATGATGATGCGGCGGAAGGCGTCGGCGGTGCCGGGCAGATCGCTGATGGTCACCAGGGGATCAGAGCACAGGGAAAACAGGGCGTACTGGTTGGCGATGCGGTTGACGGCGCTGGCCGGCTCAAAAAACAGGGCGTAGGGCTGGGAGGAGATTTCCTGCAGCGCGTCGAAATTTCCCCCGATCCGGTCCAGCATTTCCATGGTGAAGATGTTGCCCCGCTCCGCCCGCAGCATGGTTTTCAGGTTGTCGGGCAGCTGGCGGTTGATGCGGTCGATGTGGGCGCACCAGATGATGCCGTCCCGGTCGTAGGATTCCTGATCCTCCGTGGCAAAGTGGGCCGCCACCAGGGGGGAGTACGTCCAGTCCAGCAATCGCGTGGGCAGGCCGTATTGCTGGGCCATGGCCAGCAGCTGCCAGAAGGAAGCCACGTGCTGCAGATCGGCATAGCCGTATTTTTTGAAGGAACGCAGCATCTGCTTTTCCAGCGTCATGTCGTGGGCGCAGGCCCTGTTCAGGCTGGGCACCAGGCCCCAGTCCCGGTCGCTCATGCCGCGGTAGACCCGGTTGTCCCGGTAGCGGAGGATGTCTGCGTCCCATACGCCGTCGAAAATGGCGGATTGCAGTTCGTCCCAGTTGCGGATCATAACATCGCGCATGGATCAACGATCTCCTTCGTGAGAAAATAGAGGATGTTTCCAATGGAAAAACGAAATTACCAGCGGGAAATGGAAGCGGAAATCGCCCGCCTGAACGGGAGGAAGGCCCCGCTGCTGCTGCACAGCTGCTGCGGCCCCTGCTCCAGCGCGGTGCTGGAAAGGCTGGTGGAAGCCTTTGACGTGACGCTGCTGTACTACAACCCCAACATCGAGCCGGAGGGGGAGTACCTTCACCGGCTTTCCGAGCAAAAGCGATTGCTGTCCCTGCTGCCCGGGCAGGTAAAGTTCCTTCCCTGTCCCTACGATCACGCGGCCTTCGAGGCGTTTGCCCCGGCCATGGCCCAGGAAAAAGAGGGAGGCGCCCGGTGCCTGCGCTGCTTTGCCCTGCGGCTGGAATACACCGCCCGGCAGGCCAAAGCGCATGGCTTTGAATACTTTACCACCACGCTGTCCGTCAGCCCCCACAAAAACGCCGACGCCATCAACCGCATCGGCCAGCGCGTGGGGGAGGAATACGGCATCCGGTATCTGATGGCCGATTTCAAAAAGAAGAACGGCTATCTGAGGTCCCTGCAGCTGTCCCGGGAATATGAATTATACCGCCAGGATTACTGCGGCTGCCTTTATTCCAAACCGGCAAAGGACTGACTGCCCAGGGAGATTTCCCCGCTGCGCAGCACGTCCGGCCCGTCCGGGCCGTCAATCATCAGGCCGCCGTCGTCGCTGACGCCCGTAACGCGGGCGTTTTTTGTTTGCCCCTGCCGCGCATAGGAAATTTCCCGGCCGATCAGGGGCATGCGCTGCCGGTAGGCGTCCAGAATGGCGGGGTCCCGGAGGTGCGCAAGGCCGCGCAGCAGATAGCCGGCGATGCGGCCGGCCAGCCGGGAGCGGCTGACGTCCGCGTCCAGGGCGCCGGCGACGCCCGCTTCCGCCGGAAAGCCCCCGGGAGGCGTGCGCACGTTGACGCCGATGCCGATGATCACGCCGTTTTCGGTTTTTTCCGCCAGGATGCCGCACACCTTCCGGCCCCGGACGAACAGGTCGTTGACCCACTTGATTTTGGGCCGCAGGGGCGTCAGATCCTCTATGGCGCGGCAGACCGCCACGGCGGCCAGCACGGTGATCCGCCCCGGCTCGCCGCTTCCGTCCGCCAGCAGGCTCATGTACAGTCCGGTATCCGGCGGGGAAATGAAGGCGCGGCCCAGCCGCCCCCGGCCCGCCGTTTGACAGCCGGCGCAAAGCAGGTACGGGGCACGGATGCGGCCCTGGCGGCTCCACTCCTTCAGGCGCAGGTTGGTGGAATCCACCGTTTCTTCCGCCTGGATCGTGATTTGAGCGCCGCACACGGCCCGCAGCGACGCTTTAACGTCCCCAACGCACAGATCCTCCACCCCGTCATCCCCCTTCGTTCTTATTATACTGTTTTTCCAAACGGCTGCCAAGGGGCTGTTACAGGATTCCGGCATTTTTCAGCGCGGTGAGGATTCTTTCGGCGCACAGCTCGTAATCCTCCTCCTCCCCGCCGTAAGGGTCGGGCACCTCGGGACGGAGCGCCCGGATCTTTTCCCAGTGCTCGGGAAACAGGGAGCGCAGCCGGAAGGCCTGTCCTTTCGTCATGGTGTACACGCATTCGGCGCCGTCGATCAGCGCCGCGGTTACGGGCTTTGCCCGATGCCCGCTCAGGTCGGCTCCCCGCCGGGCGGCGGACCGCACGGCATACGCCGCGGCGGGGCTGCCCATCGCGACCACCAGGCCGGCGGAATCGGCGCTGACGCCGCGGGCTTTCGCCAGCGCCGCCGCCAGTGGACTGCGGCAGGTGTTGCCGGTGCAGACAAACAGGATCATGTTGGGCCCTCCTCGCCTCTTTTTCCCCATTATAACATGGTCAAAATTCAGCCACAAGCGTCATTTTTGCTTTCTTTTTCAGCCGGAAGACAAAAAAATAAAAAAAATCGTGAAAAAATGCTTGCGTTTTTTCCTCCCTTATGCTAAAATAACCGATGCTGATTATCAGCATGAAGAATCCGTGAGGAGGTGAAGGAAGTTGCCGAACATCAAATCCGCCATGAAGCGTGTGAAGGTGAGCGAGAAAAAGAACCTGCGGAATCGTATGGTGAAGACGGGCGTTAAGACTGCCATCAAGAAGTATCAGGTCGCACTGAATGAGGGTGTCGCCCCCGCCAGCGCGCAACTGAGCGCCACCACCTCCGCTATCGATAAAGCGGCGGCCAAGGGCATTCTGCATAAGAATACCGCCAACCGCAAAAAGGCCCGCCTGGCCAAGGCCCTGAACAAGGTCAACGCGTAAGCTCTTCCTGAGCGCCAAACCCGCTTTGTGGCGGGTTTTTTCATTTCAAAAGGAAACAGCCGCAGGAATCCTGCGGCTGTGTTTGCGTTTGCCGTTATTTTTTCAGCCGGATCACGTTCCAGGACAGGGCCGGCAGCTTCACCGTCATTTTGCCGCCGTCAAAGACGGGCAGCTCGCCCTGGACGGGAGCCACCTCGTTGGGGTTTTCCTCGGTGTTGACCGCCTTCACGTCGTCGTGGTGCAGCACGATGTGCTCCACGGGCTTCAGCCGGCCGAAGGCCCGCAGATCGCCTTCCAGCAGAATGTCCTCGTTCAGATCCCGGTTCACGGCGAAAATGGTCACGCTGCCGTCGTCGCCCAGGGTGGCGGCCGCGTCCATCAGCGGCACCTTCTCATAATCCTTGCAGTCGTATACGGGAGAGGAAATAACGGGCCTGAGCGCCGTGCCCCGGCCGTAGGTGCTGGCGTGCATCATGGGGTAGAAAATCGTCTGCGCCCAGCAGCCGCCGCCGTTGCGGGTCATAATGGGGGCGATTACGTTCACCAGCTGGGCCAGGCAGGCCACCTTCACCCGGTCGGCGTTTTTGAGGAAGGTGATCAGGATGGCGCCGGCCAGCAGCGCGTCCTCAAAGTTGTACACGTCCTCCAGCAGCGGCAGCGCCCGGCCCCATTTTTCAGTCTTCCACACCTCCTGGTCCTGCTGGTTGGAGTGATACCACACGTTCCACTCGTCAAAGGACAGGTTCAGCTTCTTTTTCACGTGCTTTTTGCCGCCCACGGCGTCGCAGATGGCCACCACTTCCTTGATAAAATCGTCCAGGTCCATGCTGCGGGCCAGGAAGCCGGGCGTGTCGCCGGTTGGATTGCCGTAATAGCGGTGCAGGGAAACGTAATCCACGTTTTCGTAGCATTCGGACAGCATTTCGTATTCCCAGTCCCCGTAGGTGGGCATCTGATGCCCGGAGGAACCGCAGGCCACCAGCTCGATGGTGGGATCCACCCACTTCATCACCTTGGCGGCCTCGTTGGCGGCGCGGCCGTATTCGTAAGCCGTTTTGTGGCCCATCTGCCAGGGGCCGTCCATTTCGTTGCCCAGGCACCACAGCCGGATGTTGAAGGGGTCCCTGGCCCCGTTCTTGATGCGCAGGTCGCTCCAGTAGCTGCCGCCCTTGTGGTTGGCGTACTCCACCACGTTCCGGGCGGCATCGGCGCCCCGGGTGCCCAGGTTGACGGCGTACATCACCTGGGTATTGGCCTTTTTCGCCCAGTCCGCAAACTCATGCAGGCCCACCTCGTTGGTCTCCGTGGTGCCCCAGGCCAGGTCCAGCCGGCGGGGCCGCCGGTCCCGGGGACCGATGGAATCCTCCCAGTTGAAGCCGGATACAAAGTTGCCGCCGGGATAGCGCACAATGGGAATGTTCAGCTGACGCACTTTGTCGATCACGTCCCGGCGGAAGCCGTTTTCATCCGCCGTGGGATGGCCGGGCTCGTAGATGCCGCCGTACACGGCCCGGCCCAGGTGCTCGATGAAGGAACCGTACAGCCGGGGGTCCACCTGGCCGATGGCAAAATCTTTATCCAGGATCATGTTGGCTTTTTTCATGCGTTTTCTCCTCCGCCAGTTGATGGGAAATGGGTTTTGCAAACCGATTATACACCCATTCCCAGCCTTTGACAACCGATATGCGGGAAACGCGCTGCGCCGGCTTTCCGCGGGGAGAAACAGGAAAAAAACCGCCGTTTTTGCATTTTTTGCTTGACAACGTTTTTTTGCGATGATAAACTACACGTAATTTCATAAGCAAAGGCGATGACGAAGACGGCGGAAAGCGCGCTGCTTCCAGAGAGCCGGGGCAGCTGAAAACCGGCAGCAGATTCTCTTTCCACAAGCCCATCCCTTCTGAGCCGAAGCGGTGAACCCCGTTTGGAAAGCGGGAAGTAATCGTCTTCCGTATCGGCCGCGTCAAGGCCGCAGGCTTGGAACACGAGCCGGCAGAGCGACGCTGAAAAGCGCAATTTGAGTGGTACCGCGGGTTGAGAAAACATCAGCTCGTCTCAAAGCGACATCGACTTTGGGGCGGGCTTTTTTATCGCCCCGGACAGGAGGAATCACCATGGATGTGAAGCAGGCACAGCATATCCCCGAGCAGGTGCGCGAGGTGGCGGCCCGTATCCGGGATCTGCGGGAAATCAGCGGGTATTCGCTGGAGGAAATGGCCCGGATGACCGACGTGGACGTGGATACGTACCGCGCCTATGAGGAAGGCAGGCTGGATCTGCCCTTTACCTTCCTGCACAAGTGCGCCCTGACCTTCAAGGTGGAAATGATCGACCTGATGGAAGGCCGCAGCGCGCAGCTGTCGTCCTACACCATTACCCGCAAGGGCGCCGGCGAAGTGACCGCCCGGGAGCACGGCATCGACATCCGCAACCTGGCGCCCATGTTCCGCAAGAAGATTTCGGAGCCGTATTTCGTGCGCTATTCCTACGAGCCCGATCTGCAGGACAAGCCCATCCATACCACCACCCACTCCGGCCAGGAGTTCGATTACATCCTGCAGGGCGCCATGAAGGTGCAGGTGGGCGAGCATATCGAATTGCTGCGGGAAGGCGATTCCATTTACTACGATTCCGCCACGCCCCACGGCATGATCGCCGCGGAAGGGCGCGACTGCGTGTTCCTGGCGGTGGTGCTGCCCGGCGAAGAAACGGAAGAGCGCCAGGTGATGCAGACCATCAAGGCCAGCATGCCGGTGGAGGAAGCCCTGGTAGCCGACCGGTTCGTGCATACAGTGGAGGATGAGCGCGGCGCGCTGAAGGACGTATCCTTCTCCAACCTGGAAAAGTTCAATTTCGCCTTCGACGTGGTGGACGAACTGGCGGAACGTAAGCCCGACGCCCTGGCCATGCTGCATTTGGACAAGGATCAGTACGAGCGGCGCTTCACCTTCCGGGATATGAAAAAGCAGTCCAACCGCACCGCCAATTATTTCCGCTCCCTGGGCATCAAAAAGGGCGACAAGGTGCTGGTGGTGCTGCGCCGGCAGTACCACTTCTGGCTCAGCATGCTGGCCCTGTGCAAGATCGGCGCCATCGCCATCCCGGCTACCGATCAATTGCTGGCCCACGATTATGAATACCGCTTCAACAAGGCGGAGGTCAGCGCCGTGCTGTGCACCGGCTACGGCAAGGCGGCGGAGCACGTGGAGGAGGCGCTGCCCAAGTGCCCCTCCGTGAAAACGCTGATCCTGTGCGGCGCCAGCCGGGAAGGCTGGCACGACTTTGACGCCGATTTCGAGGCGTTCTCCTCCCGCTTTGCCCGTACGGAGGAAACGCCCAGCGGAAGCTATCCCATGGTGATGTTCTTTACCTCCGGCACCACCGGCTACCCCAAACTGGTGGCCCACAGCCACACCTATCCCCTGGGCCATTACATCACGGCCCGCTACTGGCACTGCGTGGTGCCGGGCAAATTGCACCTGACCATTTCCGACACCGGCTGGGGCAAGGCCCTGTGGGGCAAACTGTACGGCCAGTGGCTGTGCGAAGCGCCGGTGTTCGTCTATGACTTTGAGCGGTTCCACGCCGACCAGATCCTGCCCCTGTTCAAAAAGTACGACATCACCACCTTCTGCGCGCCGCCCACCATGTACCGCATGCTGATCAAGGAGGATCTGAGCAAGTACGACCTGAGCTCCATCCGGCATGCCACCATCGCCGGCGAAGCGCTGAATCCCGAAGTGTTCTATCAGTTCCAGAAGGCCACGGGCCTTTCGCTGATGGAGGGCTTCGGCCAGACGGAAACCACCCTGTCCATCGGCAATTTGGTGGGCATGGCGCCCAAGCCCGGCTCCATGGGCAAGCCTTCGCCGCTGTTTGACGTGGACCTGGTGGACAAGGACGGCAAGCCCGTGCCTACCGGTGAAACCGGCGAAATCGTGATCCGCCTGGGCGACGGCAAGCCCGCCTGCGGCCTGTATCTGGGGTATCTGGGCCAGGACAACAGCCATCCCGACGGCCTGTACCACACCGGCGACACCGCCTGGAAGGACGAGGACGGCTACTACTGGTACGTGGGCCGGGTGGACGACCTGATCAAGTCCTCCGGCTACCGCATTGGGCCGTTTGAAATCGAATCTGTTATCATGGAGCTGCCTTATGTGCTGGAGTGCGGCGTTTCCGCCGCTCCCGACCCCGTGCGCGGCCAGGTGGTGAAGGCCAGCATCGTGCTGGTGAAGGGCAAGGAAGGCACCGAAGAACTGAAAAAGGAAATCCAGAACTACGTCAAGCAGCGCACCGCGCCCTACAAGTATCCCCGCATCGTGGTGTTCCGGGAAGAGCTGCCCAAAACCATCAGCGGCAAGATCCAGCGGAATCTGCTGTAAGGGAAAAGCGCCGGGGCAAAAGATGCGCCGGCGGACGGAAAACGCTCTTGACCGGCGCGGGCTCTGCGCATATAATAGAAAAGCAAATGAAATCAACAGGGCGGAGTGCATCCGCCCCTTTCTGTTGAAGGAGGAAGTCTGTGTGAATCTGCATGTGAAACTGTCGCCCCGGGTGGCGGCGGCCCTGAAGGAAGGCCGGCCCGTGATTGCCCTGGAAAGCACCATTATTTCCCACGGTATGCCCTATCCGCAGAATGTGGAAACGGCCCTGAAGTGCGAGGCCGAGGCCCGGGCCAACGGCGCCGAGCCCGCCACCTGCGCCATCATCGGCGGGCGATTGTGCGCCGGGCTGACGGAGGAGGAAATCGACTACCTGGGAAGAGAAGGCACCAAAGTGACGAAGGCCAGCCGGCGGGATATTCCCGTGCTGGTGGCCCGGAAAGCGGACGGCGCCACCACGGTGGCCGCCACCATGATCATCGCCGCTCTGGCGGGCATTAAGATCTTCGCCACCGGCGGCATCGGCGGCGTGCACCGGGGCGCCGAAACCACCATGGATATTTCCGCCGATCTGGAGGAACTGGCCCAGACGCCGGTGGCCGTGGTGTGCGCCGGCGCCAAATCCATCCTGGATCTGGGCCTGACGCTGGAGTACCTGGAAACCAAGGGCGTGCCGGTGCTGGGCTACGGCACCAAGGAACTGCCGGCTTTCTATACGCCCCACAGCGGCTTTTCGGTGGATTACCGGGTGGATTCCCCCGCGGACATCGCCGGCATCATCCGGGCGCAGCGGGAACTGGGCTACCCCGGCGGGATGCTGATCACCAACCCCATTCCGGAGGAATACGCCATGCCGGCGGACACCATCAACGCCGCCATCGACCAGGCGCTGAAGGAAGCCGGGGAACAGGGCATCAAGGGCAAGGCCACCACGCCGTTCCTGCTGGCCCGGGTGTGCGAACTGACGGGCGGCGAATCCCTGGCGTCCAACATCCAACTGGTGCTGAACAACGTGCGCCTGGCGGCCCGGACCGCCGTGGAGCTGGCAAAATAAGAAAAAGGCAGAGAGGCCGCGGGCTTCCCTGCCTTTTTGGAAGGAGAAAACAGAAATGCTTTCGTTTGAAAATGATTATTCCGAAGGCGCGCATGAAAAAATCCTGCAGCGGCTGGCGGAAACCAACCGGGTGCAGCAGCCCGGTTACGGCGAGGATGCGTACAGCCGCAGCGCGAAGGAGAAGATCCGCGCGGCGTGCCGGGATCCCGAGGCTGACGTTTTCTTTCTGTCCGGCGGCACCCAGGCCAACCTGACGGTGCTGTCCGCCCTGCTGGGAACCACGGAGGGCGTGCTGGCCGCCGATACGGGCCACGTCAGCGTGCATGAGGCGGGCGCCATCGAGGGCACGGCCCACAAGGTGCTGACGTTGCCGCACCGGGCCGGCAGGCTGGACGCCGGGGATCTGGAAGCGTGGCTGAAGGCCTTTTACGGCGACCCTACCTGCGATCATATGGTGCAGCCCGGCGCTGTGTACATTTCCCATCCCACGGAATTCGGCACCCTCTATTCCCGCGGGCAGCTGGAGGATCTGCGCCGGGTGTGCTCGGCGTATCATCTGCCACTGTTTCTGGACGGCGCCCGGCTGGGCTACGGCCTGATGAGCCGGAATACCGACGTGACGCTGCCGGATATTGCCCGCCTGACGGATGTGTTTTATATCGGCGGCACCAAGGTGGGCGCCTTGTGCGGCGAAGCGGTGGTGTTTCCCCGGCACGGCGCGCCCCGGCATTTTTTCACCCACGTGAAGCAGCACGGCGCCCTGACGGCCAAGGGCCGGCTGCTGGGCGTGCAGTTTGATACGCTGTTCACCGATGATTTGTATTTTTCCATCAGCCGCCATGCCATCGAGATGGCGGAATTGCTCAAGGCCGGGTTTGCCGCCCGCGGATATCGCTTTTACCTGGATTCGCCCACCAATCAGCAGTTCGTTGTGCTGCCGCTGGCGGAAATGGCCCGCCTCCGGGAACGGGTGCGCTTTTCTTATTGGTGCCCGTACGACGCGGAACACGCGGTGGTGCGCTTTGCCACCAGCTGGGCCACCACCGAGGAAAACATCGCAGAACTGATGGAGGCTCTGGACGCAAGGTAAGGGGGGAACGCTGGGGCGCTGCCCCAGGCTCCGCCGGGGAGGATGATCCTCCCCGGACCCCATCCATTGCGGATATTGCGTGATTTTCTTTTCATGCAATTCGCCACAGCAGCAGAGGAAACGAAAACCTGCCGCTCCCGGGCAGGC
The DNA here is from genome assembly GCA_902773895.1 of uncultured Eubacteriales bacterium. Lineage (GTDB taxonomy): Bacteria > Bacillota > Clostridia > Christensenellales > Aristaeellaceae > RUG563. Next base: position 13,649 of record CACYGB010000021.1, on the reverse strand, counting down.
CGGCTAAGCCGGCCCGCCTGTGCGCCAGCGCACAGGAAAAAGGCTGGGGATTTCCCGAAAAACAAGAAAGCTTGTTTTCTCGGAAATCCCCAGCCTTTTCTGTTGCCCAGGAGCTCTCCTGGCATCCTCAAAAGCTCCAGGCGCATATTGTCCGTTATTCCGAGCGCGCAGCATCGCCAAGGAGAAAATCAGGACCCGGCGGGTCCTGATTCGGGGGTTCGGGGGCTGAAGAAGCCCCCGCGTTTTTGTTGCCTGGAGTTTTCATGTCGAAACAGAAAGTTCCAGGCGCATACTGTTTGTTTTTTCAAGTGCGCAGCATCGCCAAGGAGAGGTCCAGGACCCGGCGGGTCCTGGTTCGGGGGTTCGGGGGCTGAAGAAGCCCCCGACGTTCTTTCCAAGAAGCCTGTCAGGTGCGGGCAAACCAGCGCTGGGCGAAATCGGCCACGGCGGGGGTCAATTCCTTCAGATTCCAGCCGGAGGTATTGATGATCAAGTCATAGGCGGCGCGGTCGCCCCACTTGCTGCCGGTGATCATTTCCCGCACCTTGGCGCGGTTCCTGTCGATGGATTTGATTTTCTGCATCATTTGCTTATCGGTCAGCTGCTCCTCCTGGGCGGCGCGTTCCCGGCACCGGCGCAGCTTGGCCTCCATATCGGCGCAGACGAACAGGCTGAGCGGGCTGTACTCGCTGAGCACCACGTCGGCGTTGCGGCCCACGATGACGCAGTCCTCGCCCTTTTTGGCAATGTCTTCCAGCACGTCCCGCTGCTCCAAAAGCAGGTTCAGCTGCTCTGTCTGGAACAGGCCGGGCACCGCGAAGGAATGGCGGAAGGTAGGCGACGGCATCTGCCACACGGGTTTTTCCAGGGCATTTTCCACATAATTGCTGTCCATATGGCTGCGTTCCGAGATGGCGGAAATGATTTCCCGGTCGTAGTACCGGTATCCCAGCTGATCAGCCAGGCGCTTGCCCAGTTCCCGGCCGCCGCTGCCGAATTCACGGCTGATGGTGATGATATGCATAAGGAAACCTCCGTTTTCTATTTTTTCCTGCTGATTCATTATACCACAGATCCGGGAAAAAGGGCAAGAAAAATCCCCGATCCTCGGGAAAGGACGGGGAGAGGAAGGCTTACACGCTCAGCTTGTCTTCCATAATCCTGGCGGTGACGAAATACATGAGCACCGAGAAGGCCAGCGCGATGGCGCCCTGCACCAGGAACGTGGTCTGGTAGCTGGCGATGGACGCGGTGGCTTTGTTCTGCACCCACGCGCAGCAGAAGTTGAAGACCAGGAACAGCAGGAAGGTGACCACGCCGTTGAACCGTTTGCCGTTGAGCAGGGCGGCGGAAATCACGTCGGCCAGGAAAGCGGCGGTGACGGTGGCGATCCAGGCGGCCAGCAAACTGAAGGTCAGGCTGGCCAGGGACGGGGCGTCCAGCTGGATATTTTCGTTGAAGGCGCTGACCAGGTCCTGGAAAAACTTCCGCAGTTCGTCCAGCCGGCCGAATTTGGCCAGGGCCAGGCTGATGTCCAGCATGCCCAGGGCGAAGAAGAAGGTGCCGGCCATCAGGATGGACAGCCCGTTTTCCAGCACCTTGGCGCCCAGGATTTTGTAGCTGCTGTTGGGCGTCATAAAGAGCATGTAGCTCTGCTTGGTGTTCATATCCCGGTGCAGGGTCATAACGCTCTGCAAGCCGATGAACAGCACCCCGCCGAAGGCCAGCATGGTCAGCATGATGGTGCTGTAGCCCGCCAGGGAGTCGTGCTTGGTGTACAGCCCGATCAGGAACAGGATTTCCAGCACCGCCGTGGTGCCCAGGATGATCAGCTTGGCGATCAGGGTTTTGCGAAACTCATATTTCATCAGATGCTTCATGGTGTCAGCCCTCCGTATGTGCGTAAATTTCCCGATACCGGTCGGCCATGGATACGCCCTTTTCGCCGCGCATTTCTTCCAGGTCCACGCATTCCACCAGCTGGCCCTGGCGGATGAACACGGCCCGGTCGGCAATGGCTTCCATTTCTTCCACCAGGTGGCTGGACAGCAGCAGCAGCTTATCTTCCGTGGCGTATTCCAGGATGCAGGCGCGGATCTCGTCCCGGGCCAGCAGGTCGATGCCGTTGAAGGGCTCGTCCAGCATATACACCTGGGCGTCCCGGGCCATGGTGACGGCGATTTTCAGCTTGGCCATCATACCGGAGGACAGGGAACGGGTCTTCATATCCTCAGTCAATTCCATGCGCCGCAGCAGATCCTGATAGCGGGAATAGGAAAAATCCTGGAAAAAGTCGCTGTAGTATTTCCCAACGTCCTTCACCGTCATCCAGGCGTAGAAGTAGGGCTCGGTGGACATATAGGCCACGTGCCGGCGGCTGTCGATGTTCACCGGCACATCCAGGAAACGCACTTCGCCGCTGGTGGGCTTGATCAGCCCGGCCGCCATTTTCATCCAGGTGGTTTTGCCGCTGCCGTTGGGGCCCAGCATGGCGTACACATGCCCCTTTTCCAGCTTCAGGCTGATATGATCCACGGCGGTTTTGGCGCCGAACAGTTTGGTTACCGCTTTGCTTTCCAGCATATCAATTATCCTCCTCCAACATCATTTGAATGGCTTCGTCCCGGGCGACGCCCAGGCTGCGCAGGGTTTGGCGGCACTGGCGCACCGCCTGACGGGCCATGGCGTGCCGCAGCGCCAGGATGCGGTCCCGGTTTCCGGTCACAAATGTGCCCAGACCGCGCCGGGTTTCGCACAGCCCTTCTTTTTCCAGTTCCTGATACACCCGGGCGGCGGTGTTGGGATTGATGGAAAATTCCAGCGCCAAATCCCGTCCGCCCGGCAGTTTTTCCCCAGGCTGCCTTTTCCCGGTTACAATGTCCGTCTGGATGGCCGTCATGACCTGCAGCCAGATGGGGGTCATGGGATCAAACTGCATGGGCTCCTCCTTGAATGACTTAGTGCACTATGCGAATAATACACTATGTCACGCAGCTTGTCAACCCCTTTTCGCAAAAAACCTGCCGGAATTTTTTCCGGCAGGCCAGGCGGTCGGCAAACCCCGGGGATGGATCAAGGACGTGCGCGGCAAAACCGCCGGGGATCGGAGAAACCGCCGCGTTTCCGGCGGCACGGGGTCAGAAGAAGAACGGGCGGATCAGCAGCAGGATCAGCAGGAAGGTCCACAGGCCGCTCCGGCGGCGTCCAGATCCATCCGCCCGGGAGCGGATAAGCAGCCAGCCGCTGAACAGGGAAACCAGCAGCGGATTCAGGCCAAAGCAGCGGCGGCGCCAACGGCGGCCGAAGGGATACATCATCATTTCGGGATCCTCCTTTCCTTGGGTTCCGGGTACGGGAATATCATAGCAAACCCGGACGGATCCGCAAGAGGAAGGGGTTCAATTGTCGCAGGCGCGGTTTCAATTGTCGGTTTTTTGCTGATTTTTTTCCAAAACCCTCTTGACTTTATTGCTTTTATGCGTTACACTTTAACGCGTCAAAGCAATAATGGGAGAACCGGATGGTTCGCCTGGAGAAGGGATGAAGGCTTATGGTGATCAAACTGCTGATGCTGGTGATCTTTTTCGGGCTTATGGTGGGCATCGGCCTGTATTGCAGGAAAAACGCCACCAATGTGGACGGTTTTGTGCTGGGCGGAAGGGCGGTAGGGCCTTGGCTGACGGCGTTCGCGTACGGGACCTCTTATTTTTCCGCGGTAATTTTTGTGGGATATGCCGGCCAGTTCGGCTGGAAATACGGCATTGCCGCCACCTGGGTGGGCATCGGCAACGCGCTGGTGGGCTCGCTGCTGGCGTGGGCCGTGCTGGGCCGCCGCACCCGCATCATGACCCAGCATCTGTCCAGCGCCACCATGCCGGAATTTTTCGGCAAGCGGTTCGGCAGCAAATCGCTGAAAATTGCCGCCTCCGCCATCATTTTCATTTTTCTGATCCCCTATACCGCCAGCTTGTACAACGGGTTGAGCCGGCTGTTTGGCATGGCGTTCAACATTGACTATTCCGTCTGCGTCATCGTGATGGCGGTGCTGACGGGCATTTACGTGATTGCCGGCGGCTACATGGCCACCGCTATCAACGACTTCATCCAGGGCATCATCATGATTTTCGGCATCGTGGCGGTGATCGCGGCGGTGCTGGGCAGCAAGGGCGGTTTCATTGCTTCCCTGAACGGCCTGGCCCAGGTGGAGGACGCCAACGTATCCAGCGTGCCGGGCATCTTCAATTCCTTTTTCGGCCCGGACCCGCTGAACCTGCTGGGCGTCGTCATCCTGACTTCCCTGGGCACCTGGGGGCTGCCCCAGATGGTGCAGAAGTTCTACGCCATCAAAAGTGAAAGCGCCGTCAGCAAGGGCATGATCATTTCCACGGTGTTTGCCCTCGTTGTGGCCGGCGGCTGCTACTTCCTGGGCGGCTTCGGCCGGCTGTTTACCGCCGAGGTGGGCGTCACCGAAGCGGGCACCCCGATGGGCGGCTTCGACGCGGTGATCCCGGCCATGCTGGGCAACCTGAGCGAGGTGCTCATCGCGGTGGTGGTGATCCTGGTGCTGTCCGCCTCCATGAGCACGCTGTCCTCCCTGGTGCTGGCTTCCTCCTCTACCCTGACGCTGGATTTCCTCAAGGGGAACATCGTCAAGGACATGGATGAAAAGAAGCAGGTGCGCATCATGCGCAGCCTGATCGTGGTGTTCATCGCCATTTCCGTGGTGCTGGCCATCGTGCAGTACCGCTCCAACGTCACCTTCATCGCGCAGCTGATGGGCGTCAGCTGGGGCGCCCTGGCCGGGGCTTTCCTGGCGCCGTTCCTGTACGGCCTGTACTGGAAGCACACCACGCAGGCAAGCTGCTGGGTCAGCTTCATTTTCTCCACGGCGGTGATGATCCTGAACATTTTCCTTCGCCCCAGCTTCCCCGTGCTTTTGCAGTCTCCCATCAACGCCGGCGCCTTCTGCATGCTGGCAGGGCTGGTGATCGTGCCGGCGGTGAGCCTTTTCACGAAAGCGCCGGACCGGCAGCTGGTGGACAGCGCGTTCTCCTGCTACAATAAAAAAGTGCTGGTCAAGCAGACGGAAGCCCTGGGCGACGCGGAATAAGCGAAGGGCTCCCATTTCCAGCGGCGTACGGAAAGTACGCCGCGTTTTTCGGCCCGGAACATTTACAACAGCCGGGGAATTTGCTATAATCGGGCAGAAAACAAAAGCTTCCGGCGGGGAACGGGGATCCTGCGGAGGGAAGGCAAAAGGAGCCGTGTATGGCCAAAAAACACGCGTTGATGCTGATTTGCTTCCTGGCTATGGGGGCCGCGCTGGCATTTTGCGCGCCGTGCGCCCGGGCCGCGGAGAAGGTGAACCTGAAAAACTATGCCCAGGCGCTGTCCTACGTGAAGAAAAACAAGCCCAGGACGCTGGATCTGGGCAGCGTGCGTTTTACGCCCGTGCAGCTGCTGAACCTGCAAAAGGCGCTGCCGAAAAATGCAGACTTTTCTTTTTCCACCACCTGGCAGGGGTGCGCCTTTACCCGGAAGAGCAAGACGGTCGATCTGCGCAAAATCACGGCGCGGCCGGCCCGGCAGGACCTGGAGGCCATCGTGAAAATCTGCCCGCAGTGTACAAAAATCAACCTGTACGGCGCGCCGATCCCGCCATACAAAACCATGGTCAGCCTGGTGAAAAAGTACCCGAAGGTGGATTTCCTGTTCGCCATCCGGATCCATGAATACAGCCTGTCCAGCCTGGACGTTGCGTTTTCCACCTTGATCAAGGATCAGACCTGTACGCGCCTGACCGCCGCGGAGTGCGAGGTGCTGGGGGCGTGCAAATACCTGAAGGTGCTGGATCTGGGGCACAACAACCTGTACAGCCTGGATTTCCTGGCCAACCTGAAGGACCTGGAGGTGCTCATCGCGGCGTGCAGCCACGTTTCCGACCTGACGCCGCTGAGCGGCATGAAGCACCTGAAATACCTGGAATTGTTTACCACGAAGGTGACGGATCTTTCTCCCCTGTCCCATTGCCGGGAGCTGCTGGACCTGAACATTTCCAATACCAAGATTACCAGCCTGAAGGGCCTGGACAAGGTGAAATCCCTGGAGCGGCTGTGGGTGCTGCGCTGCAGCGGGCTGCGGCAGACGGAAATCAACCGCTTCAAAAAGCTGCATCCCGGCTGCAAGGTGCAGTCCATGGGGGAAGACATCACCCAGGAATGGCGGCAGCACAGCCGCTACAACCATTTCCGCTGGTGCCTGTACCACAACCGCTGGATTCCCTTTGACCAGCCGCTGCCCACCAAAACCAAATGAGGACGTGCGATGATCATTGATTTTCATACCCACACCTTTCCGGACGCCATCGCCCGGACGGCGGTGGACAAGCTGCAGGCGGCGTCCCACACCCGGCCCTTTTCCGACGGGACGGCGGAAGGCCTGCGCGCTTCCATGCTGCGCGCCGGGATCGCCTGGTCCCTGGTGCTGCCGGTGGCCACCAGCCCGCGGCAGGTGCCCCACATCAACGACGCCGCCATCCGCCTGAACGGTGAGAAGCGGTGCCTGCTTTCCCTGGGCGGCATGCACCCGGATTATCCGGACCCGGAGCGGGAAATGGAACGGCTGCGGGCCGCGGGGATCAAGGGTGTCAAGGTGCATCCGCCCTACCAGGGCGTGGCCATGGACGATCCCCGCTATTTGCGGATTCTGAAGACAGCAGCGGCGCTGGATATGATGGTGGTGACCCACGCCGGCCTGGATGTGGGGCTGCCCGGCGCGGAGCAGGCCGCCCCGGAAAAGATCCGCCGGGCGGTGGACGCCGTGCCGCAGGCCACCCTGGTGCTGGCCCACATGGGCGGCTGGCGCTGCTGGGAGCAGGTGGAACGCCTGCTGCCCGATACGCCGGTACTGCTGGACACGTCCTTTTCCCTGGGCGTGATGACGCCCAACGGCGACGGGAAGCTGCGCACGCAGAAGGAGCTGCGCATGCTCAGCCCCGCCTCCTTTGTGGGGCTGGTGCGCCTGTTCGGCGCGGACCGGGTGCTCTTCGGCACCGACAGCCCCTGGAGCGATCAGGCAGCTTATCTGGAGCAGTTCCGGGCGCTGCCCCTGACCGATGGGGAAAAGGCTGGGATTCTGGGGGAAAACGCGGCCCGGCTGCTGTTTTCCTGAACAAAAAGAAAACTGCCGTGCGCAATCAGGCACGGCAGTTTTTTATTTTGCGTTGTTTTTACGACGGCAGCTGGATGCCCGCTTCTTTGGCGCATTCCACCAGCTTATCCAGCGCTTCCACGATTTCCTCCGGCTTATGCTCGCTGATCACGCAGAAGCGGAGCCGGGCCTTGTTCTTGGGCACGGCGGGATACACGGCGGGGGGAACGATCACGCCCTTTTTCCGCAGGCGGTTGCTCAGTTCCCAGGCGTCCTCGTCCTTGCCCACCAGGATGGGCAGGATGGCCGTTTCCCCGGCCAGGCAGGTGTTCAGGTTGCGCTTGTGCGCCTCCTCCATGAAGCAGCGGATGTTGCGGCGCATCCGCTCCATGATGCTGGGGTCCCGGCGCAGCAGGCGGATGGCCTCCAGGCTGGCGGCGGCCAGCGGCGGCGAAATGCCCACGGAGAACACGAAGCCGGGCAGGTTGTAGCGCATGTAGTCGATGATGGCGTGGCTGCCGGCCAGGTAGCCGCCGCAGGTGCCCAGGCCCTTGGACAGGGTGCCGTATTTGATGTCGATGTCGTCGGGGGCCAGGCCGAAATATTCGTCCACGCCGCCGCCGTTCTGGCCGATGACGCAGGCGGAATGGGCCTCGTCCACCATCAGGAAGCAGCCGTATTTCTTTTTCAGCTTCACAAATTCCGGCACCGGCGCGATGTCGCCGTCCATGGAGTAGGCGCCCTCGATGACGATGAGCACCTTGGCAAACTTGTGCCGCTGGGTGCGCAGGATGCTGTCCAGCGCCTGCACGTCGTTGTGGGGGAAGGGCTTTGCCACCGCCTGGGACAGGCGGCAGCCCTGCTCGATGGAGTTGTGGGCGATGGCGTCGTAGACGATCAGGTCGCCCTTGCCGCAGAAGTTGCCCACGCAGGTGACGTTGGTGGAATGGCCGCCCACCAGCACCAGCGCGGTTTCGGTGTGCTTCCAGTCGGCGATTTCGGCTTCCAGTTCCTTATGCAGCGTCTTTTCGCCGGCCAGCAGGCGGCTGCCGGAGGCGGAGGTGCCGTACTTGTCGATGGCCGCCTTGGCCGCGGCCTTGGTTTCCTCCCGGCCGGACATGCCGATGTAGTTGTAGCTGCCAAAGTCCAGCATCCACTGGTTGTCCACATAGCTCTTGTCCAGCAGCGGCGAATCGTGGGCCACGAAATAGGGGTTCTCCTGGCCGGCGTCGGTCAGGGAATGCAGCCGCTTCTGGAAAGCCTGGTATTCCGGCGAATCCTCGAACCGGGTGATGGGGGTCACCGGGGTGTCGTCCTGGGGCAGGGAATTTTCGTAGGCCACGTTGCCCCGCACCCGGGCGTACAGCAGCGCCGCCAGGTCGTTGACGGTGGTGCACTTTCCGTATTCCTCGGTGGGGATCAGCACGTTGAACTGTTCCTCGATTTTCAGGCTCATGCCCAGCACCTGCAGGCTGTCGCCGCCCAGGTCGTCGATAAAGTGGGCGTCGTCCTTGATCTGGTCCGCAGGCACGTCCAGGGTTTCGGCGTACACCTGGCGCACCTTCTGCTTGATTTCTTCCAGCTGCAGGTCGGAGGGCGTTTTTTCCTCCTGCACCAGGGGCTTTTCCTCGGCGGCGCTGTCGTCCCGGCGGTTGAAGTCGATATCCCGGTACGCCAGCTTGTTTTCTTCGATTTCCTTTTTCAGCGCCAGGCGCTTGACCTTGATGCCGCCGGCGGTCTGGAACCTCTCCGGCGTGGCCAGCACCCGGGTGACCCGCTTGAGGGACGGCAGGGAAGCGTTGATTTTGCGCACCTGGGTCATCAGGCCGGCGATGTAGGCGTCGTCCTTGAAGTGCTGGCCCACGTTGATGACCAGGGTGATGTCCTCGTAATCCACCACGCCCTTTTTCTTGCCGGGCAGATGGGGAATGTGGGACAGCAGGCCGTTCTTTTCCCCTTTTTTGGCGGCCTTTACGCCCAGCACGCAGAACTGCTCCACGCCTTCCAGGGCGCCGAAAGCGTCCTCGATCTCGTCGGGGTACACGTTTTCGCCGGATTCGTTGATGATCACGTCCTTGGCGCGGCCTTCCACGTACATGCGGCTGCCTTTTTCCAGGCGCACCACGTCGCCGGTGCGGTACCAGCCCTCGTCGTCCAGGGCCGGGGGCAGCAGCTGGCCGTCCACCAGGCGGCCGGTGTGGATGGTGTTGCCGCGGATGTACATTTCGCCGCGGTTGGATTTTTCCCCGTCGCTCTGCACCCGGTATTCGGCGCTGGCCAGGGGCCGGCCCACGGAACCGGAGGTACGGGTGATCACGTTCATGTTGGTTTCCACGCTGGTGATGCCGGTTTCCGTCATGCCAAAGCCGGACACCGTGAAATAGCCCAGGGCGCTGAGGGTGCGCATGTGCTCCTTGGGGGTATGGCTGCCGCCCAGGATGATGCACCGCACATCCGGCCCCAGGATCTGGCTGACGATGGACTTGAACAGCACGTTCCGGGCAAAATCCAGCCCGAAGCCCGGCGCCACGGACTGCAGCCCCAGGGACAGGCCCCGCAGCGTTTTGAACGCCGCCCGCTTCATGCGGCTTTCCTTGGCCACCTTTTTGTTCAGCGCCACGCACAGGTTGTTGGCCAGCAGCGGCACCGCCATCAGATGGGTGATCTGGAAGCGCTGGGCCGTTTCCTGGATGCACTTGGGGCTGCGGTCGTGCAGGTACACCGTTTCATAGCCCAGGAAATGGATCCACTGCAGGCACACCATGAAGCCGAAAACGTGGTGATACGGCAGGAAGGCCAGGCTGCGCCGTGGCTCGTCGCAGATGATGCGCTTGTTGGCCTGGTACAGCATTTCGGCGTTGAGCACCTGGCTGCACACCGCTTGGGCGTTGTAGACGAACACCCGGCTGGTGTCGGTGGTGCCGGAGGTGCACAGGGCCACCATGCTGCCGAAATCCGGCCGGAAGGAGGGCACGAACCGGGCTTCCTTCATTTCCTGGATGGTGAATTGCTTCACGTTCAGGGGCCGTTTCGCCTTGGTGATCAGGGCCACGGCGCCGGCCTGGCCCAGGATGTAGGAGGTCATTTCGTCGTTCAGGGAGAAATCCATCAGCACGGCGTTGTAGCCGGCGGCGATCACGCCCCAGAACAGGAAAAAGTATTCCGGGCAGGTGTCGGACTGGATGCCTACGAATTTGCCCTTGTTTCCTTCCCCCAGCGCGGTGCGCAGCGCGGCGGCGCAGGCGAAGGCCTGTTTGCGGTATTCCCCGAAGGTGATGGCTTTTTCTTCGTCCTTTTCCAGGTACCGGGCGGCTACCCGGTCCTCGTCGCCGCTGATCAGCTCAAAGAGATTTTGCAGCGACATATTTTCCCGCAGTTTTTGGCTGCGGGCCAGCACTTCACTCATCCCTCGTTCCTCTTTCTTTCAAAGGGTTTGGTCCTTTGCTTTTTTTGTAGTAGGAGCCGATGATCCGCTCAAACCCCCAGGGGGGCAGCAGATCGTGCAGCACCACGGCCAGGCGCTGGTCGAATTTGGCGATGCGCAGGCGCTTGGGAATGCGCCGGCGGCGCAGCACCCGGGCGATTTTTTCGCCCAGCGCGTCCGGGTCGCTGCCGTGGCCCTCGTCGTAGGCGATGACCCCCGTTCCCGTGTCGAAGGCCGCCTTGTAGGGGGAATCCGGCCCCATTCCGGCGGAATGGCGGCGGTAGGCGGCGGAACCGGACTGATGATCCCCGGGCTCCACCAGCATCACCTGGATGCCAAAGGGCTTCACCTCCAGGGCCAGGCATTCGGAAAAGCCCTCGATGGCGTGCTTGCTGGCGGTGTAGGCGCCCTCGAAGGGGATGCCCAGCAGGCCGTTGATGGAGGAAAAATTCACGATTTTTCCTTTGCCCTTATCCCGCATCAGCGGCAGCACCCGCTGGATCATGCGCACCTGGCCCAGGAAATTGGTGTTCAGAACCTGTTGGATTTCGTCGATTTTGTACTCTTCACAGCTGCCCAGCACCAGCATCCCGGCGCAGTTCACCAGGATGTCCGGCGGACCGGAAAGCTGCAGGGCCCGCTGAACGAACGCGTCGACGCTCCGGTCGTCCGTCACGTCCAGCCCCAGGCTGCGGCAGTGCTCCACCGCCTTGCCCTGGCCGAAGGAACGGGCCCCGGCGATCACGTCGAACCCGTGCATTCCCAGCGCCCGGGCCGTGTGCAGCCCCAGCCCGCTGGAAGAGCCGGTGATCCACACCACCTGTTTGTCCACGGCGCCCGCCTCCTTGCAAGCAAAAATCATTTCTATTATACGACAATTTGTGCTATAATGCAAATGTTCCATGGAATTCCCGCTTTCAAATACAGGAAAAACACGAACGCGAAACCCAAAACGACACGAATTAAGAGAGGAATCACAATTTATGAGCGACATCATTCTTTTGCCCGGCAAGGAAAAGCGGGTCTGGTCCGGCCATCCCTGGGTGTTCCGCAGCGACATCGCCCGTTCCAAGGGCGATCCCCGCCCCGGCGACACCGTGCGCGTGACCGCGTCCAACGGCAGGTTTCTGGCCATGGCGGTGTATAACCCCGCCTCCCAGATCGCCCTGCGCATCCTGAGCCGGAAGGAAGAAGCCATCGACGACGCGTTCATCCGCCGGAGGGTGCATGACGCCGTGGCGTACCGCCGCCGTTTTGCCGACCTGCAATCCTGCCGGCTGATTTTTGCCGAGTCCGACGGGCTGCCGGCGGTGATCGTGGACGCCTTTGGCGGCGTGCTGGTGATGCAGTGCCTGTGCCTGGGCATGGAAAAGTACAAGGACGCGATTTGCGACGCGCTGATGGAGGAAGTGCACCCCGTGGGGATCTACGAGCGGGGCGACGTGCCGGTGCGGGAGCTGGAGGGCCTGCCCCAGGTCACCGGCACCCTGCGGGGCGACGTGCCGGACCGGGTGCTGATGGAAGAAAACGGCGTGAAATTCTGGGTGGACGTGAAAAACGGCCAGAAAACCGGCTTCTTCCTGGACCAGAAGGAAAACCGCGCCGCCATCGCGCCGTTCGTCCGGGACGCCCGGGTGCTGGATTGCTTCACCCACACCGGGTCCTTTGCCCTGCATGCCGCCCGGTACGGCGCCAGGGAAGTGACCGGGGTGGATATTTCCGAGTTCGCCTGCGATTTTGCCCGGGAAAACGCGGCGCTGAACGGCTTTGAGAACGTCCGGTTTGTGGCGGCCAACGCCTTTGATTACCTGAAGGAGCAGTGCGCCGCCGGGGAGCAGTACGACGTGGTGATCCTGGACCCGCCGGCGTTTACCAAATCCCGTTCCGCGGTGGAGGCTGCCGCCCGGGGCTATAAGGAAATCAACCTGCGGGGCATGAAACTGGTGAAAAGCGGAGGCTTCCTGGTCACCTGCTCCTGCAGCCAGCACATGCTGCCCGGGCAGTTTAAGGACGTGGTGCTGTCCGCCGCCCGGGACGCCCATGTGCAATTGTTCCAGGTGGAGTACCGCACCCAGGGCCGGGATCATCCCATCCTGCCGGCTGCCCCGGAAACCCAGTACCTGAAATGCGGTATTTTCCGGGTGGACAAATAAGCCCGGATTCCGCGTGGCAGGATGCTGCCGGGCCAAGGAAAAGCTGCCGGGCACGCTCCACGGCGCTGACGCGGCTGTCTTCCGCACACGTTCAGGCCAAAACTGTACATTACCAATCAAAAAGCCGCCTGCGGGCGGCTACTGTTTTACTTAATTAAGTATCGTCTGTCGACATCAAATGGTATCAACTCCCCGATTTCCGGGTCACCAGCAAAACAATCTTGAAAAATGGTAATTGCTTCCGCAAGCCCAAGAAGCCTGCCTTGCTCAAAATCACTATTGGCGTTTTCTTTGCATTCATCGGCTTCTTGAATAATCTCGTTTATTGCGTCCTTTATTGCCCCTTTCATTTTTTCCTCCTATCAAGCAATTCTTCCATAATGTAACATTGCTCCATGTTGCTTGTATAATCCTTATCTCACTTTCGCATAAGACCGCTTTCAATACACGCCGTAACATAATCATCTGCACGGTCAATGCCTATTGGATTTCGAATGGGCCGCCGCTTTTTTCTTTCATATAAAAAATTACGCGGTCATAGATTTTTTCCCATGCGATGCTTTCTTTGGTTGGGTCCTGGTTCTCGTCCATTGTATATATGATTTGATCGCCAACGACTTCACGAACGCGAATAATATCGCCGGAATCAACAAGCGCATCAATCTGCGGGACGGCTGCCCGCAGCTTTTTTTCCTGATCAGGCGTAAGATAATACATTTCCGCTCTCCTTTATGGATTTGTTCGAATAAGCATTCCTGCTTTAACTTTATTATACTTTAGATTCTGGAAATCATCAAGGGGTCTTTCGCCCAGCGGGTTCATCCGCTTCCAGGGCGTGGTTACTATTGTACCTTGGCACGCGTCAGAGCGCACGCCATCCAGTTCAATCCATGTCCTGTGCATCCTCCAATCAAAAAACCGCC
>CACYGB010000020.1 GCA_902773895.1 uncultured Eubacteriales bacterium | reverse complement strand
AGCTGGCTCCCGGTCAGTTCGCCCACGATGTTCCGGTCCCGCATGACGATCAGCCGGGAGCATGTCCTGAGCATTTCCTCGATCTCGGAGGAGATAAAGGTCACGCTCATGCCTTCCTCCGCCAGCTTCAGCACCAGCCGCTGAATCTCCAGCTTGGTGCCCACGTCGATGCCGCGGGTCGGCTCGTCCAGGATCAGGTAATCCGGGTGCGTCAGCAGCCACCGGGCCAGAATCACCTTCTGCTGGTTCCCGCCGGACAGGCTTCCGATGGGGGTGTCCTGGCTGGCTGTCTTGATCTGGAGGGCCTGAATGTATTCATCCGCGAAGGCCTCCATTTCCTCCCGTTTCATCGGGTGGAAGAAGCCCTTCATCACCTGCAGCGCCATGATGATATTCTCCCTGACGCTCAGGTCGGCGATGATGCCGTCCCGCTTCCGATCCTCCGCCAGATAACCGATGCCGTTTTTCATGGCGTCGTGGGGCCTGGTGATCTGCACGTCCTTCCCTTTCACACGCACCCTGCCGCCCGTCACCCGGTCCGCCCCGAAGATGGCGCGGACGCTTTCGCTGCGGCCGGAGCCCAGCAGCCCGGTAAAGCCGTTGACCTCCCCCCGGCGGATGCTGAAATCAAAGGGCCTGCTTTCGGTGCTGGACAGGTTTTGGGCCTCGTAAATCACCTCGTCGCCGCCCACGCTCTTCTGCCCCACCTGCTCCAGGTTTTCCATGTCGTTCAGGTCCTTGCCCATCATCCTGGCCACCAATTGCACCTGGGGCAGCTCCGCCACCGGCCATTCGCCCACCAGTTCGCCGTTCCGAAGCACGGTGATCCGGTCGCTGACCGCATACACCTGCTCCAGGAAATGAGTTACAAAGACGATGGCTACGCCTTTATCCCGCAGGTCCCGCATCAGCCCGAACAGCATCTCCACTTCCTTCTCATCCAGGGAGGAGGTGGGCTCGTCCAGGATCAGCACCTTGCATTTCATGTCCACCGCACGGGCAATGGCCACCATCTGCTGCACTGCCAGGGAACACCTTGAAAGCTCCTGCCTGGCCCTTGCCGGGATATTCAGGCTTTCCAGGATTTCCGTCGTCCGTTTGTTCCGGGCCCGCCAGTTGATAAAAGCGCCCTTGGACCTTCCGATGAACATATTTTCCGCCACCGTCAGGTTGGGGCAAAGGGTGATTTCCTGGTAAACGGTGCTGATGCCGATATTCTGGGCATCCTGGGGGGAATGGATTTTCGCTTCTCCCGTCACGCCCTCGATCCGGATGCTCCCCGCGTCCTTTTCATACACGCCGGTCAGCACCTTGATCAGCGTGGATTTCCCCGCGCCGTTCTCTCCCATCAGGGCGTGAATCTCTCCCTTGCGCAAGGTGAAATCCACGTTGTTCAGCGCCTTGGTGCCCGGAAACTGTTTGCAGATTCCGCGCATGGTCAATACCACCTGATTGTCTTCCTTTGGCATTCGGGCCAGCTCCTTCCGCTCTATGAAAGAAAGCGCGGTATGAACGCGCGTTTCAGTCCGTTCATACCGCGCCTGTTGGTTGGCTAAGGCAAATTACAGTCCGTAGTTGTCGATGTCTTCCTGGGTGATGGTCTTGGCGTCAAAGCCCTTTTCCACGGAGATCACCTGGTTCAGCTCGTTCAGGCCGAAGGAGGACAGATCGCCGCCGTTTTCCAGGTCCTTGATCATCTGGTCGATGACCGCCGCCTGGAAGGGAGAGCACTGACCGTCATAGTTCCATTCGCCGGCCAGCAGCTTTTCCAGCGCCCACTTATTGCAGTCAAAGCCCATGATGACCACGTCGCCGTTCACACCGTGGGTGATCTTCTTGGCATCCAGCGCGGCCACAACGCCGTCGGCCATGCCGTCGTTTTCAGCGTACACAATGTTGAATTCGATGCCGGCGTCGATGGCGGCTTCAGCGATCTTACGGGCTTCTTCGGGGTCCCAGGTGTCGCCGCCGGTGCCTTCACGGACGATGGTCCAGTTGGCTTCGGCTTCGCACTTTTCGGTCAGCGGGTCACTGCGGCCGATCTGGGCGGCACTGCCAAGCTGGCCCTGAATGTGCAGGATCTTGTATTCTTCCAGGCCCAGGCTCTCCAGCCAGGCAACGGCGGTTTCGCCTTCCACACGCATGTCGGAAACGACGGCCGCGGTGTAGTTGGAAGGATCGGTTTCGATCATACGGTCGAACAGGAACACGTCAATGCCGGCTTCCTTCGCGTCCTGCAGCACCTTGTCCCAGCCGGTGGTATCGGCGGCGGACACCAGGATGTAGTCCACGCCGGCGGTGATGAAGCTGCGGAACGCGTCCAGCTGCTTGTCGGCAGTGGGGGCAGTCACGAAGGTGGCGTCATAGCCGTTCTCGGCGGTGAAGGTATCGGTCAGGTTTTTCACGTTCGCCTGGCGATAGCCGGATTCAGCGGGGTCCAGGTTGATAACGCCTACCTTGATCAGTTCACCTTCCGCCACAGCGATGGCGGAGCAGCCCAGCACCAGCGCCAGCGCCAGCAGCAATGCGACAAATTTCTTCATGGTTTTCCCTCCTGATTTTTTCGGCTCTTCCCGAGCCTTTGTTGCTGTTATTATAGTTCTTTTTCTTCCCGTAAACATTCATTATTTTTTGAAGAAACCAACAACATTTTCTGTTTTTTCCACGTGCGCGGAGACGAAGTGAAAATATTTTTTGAAAACAGATATTTTTTTTGGAAACTGCTTTTCCTGCCTGTTCTCCCGGAAAGATCTATGCTATAATTCCTTATACATTTTTATTGGAGGAGCCCTATGCCCACGCGCCAGACCGCACCCACCCGTACCGTCCGGCAGCAGATCCGCAGGCTGCTGGTGATCCTGTCGGCCTTCATGGCGGCTATCATCGCCGTGGCGACGCTGATGCTGTTCTCCATCAACCGGCAGTATACCGGCGTGCTGGCCTGTGCCAACACGGCGGCGGATTTCAACAAGGAGTTCAAAAACACGCTGGATCTGGAAATGTACAATCACGTGATCCGCCCGCGCACCGAACATTCCGCAGACGATCTGCCCATGGAGGAACTGGATAACGCCGAGCAGGTGCTGGGCCGCCTAGCCCAGGAAACCACCCTCAGCGACAACCGCTGGCGGGTGCGAAGCATGCTGGATATGTGCCGCAACCTGCGCATGTACATGATCGAAATAGCCCATACCGATTCATATGATCTGCGCATGGAACTGCTGGAGCGCAACATCCGCGGCGAAACCGGCCTGACCAAGCTGATCGAAAACTACATGCACGATTTTCTGGGCGACGAAGTACGCGAGCTGGCCCGGCTGCGGGACGTGATCGGGCAGCAGGCCACGCTGCTCATCTTCTTTTCGGTGCTGGCCATGGCCGCGCTGTTCCTGACGCTGCTGACCTATTCCCTGCGGGTCAGCCACAGCATCACGGGCCCCATTCAGGCCCTGACCCAAAAGGCCGAGCGTTTCGGGGCCGACGATTTTGCCAGCGCGCCGGTGGAAACCAACATCACCGAGCTTCAAACGCTGGATCGGAACTTTGATAAAATGGCGGGCCGCATCACCTCGCTGATGGAGAAGCAGCGGCAGGATCAGCAATCGCTGCACCGGGCAGAGCTGGAGCTGCTGCAGGCCCAGATCAATCCCCATTTCCTTTATAATACCCTGGATTCCATCGCGATCCTGGCCGAATCCCAGCGGGAGGAGGACGTGATCGACATGGTCACCAGCCTGTCCACCTTCTTCCGCAACTCGCTGAACCGGGGCGAGGACGTGATTTCGCTTCGGGCCGAGCTGATCCAGGCCAAATCCTACCTGGAGATCCAGCAGATCCGGTACAGTGATATTCTGACCTATGAAATCTCGGTGCCCGAGGAATTGCAGGATACGCCGGTGCCCAAGCTGATCCTGCAGCCCCTGATCGAAAACGCGCTTTACCATGGCATCAAAAACCGCCGCGGCCGCGGCGCCATCCGCATCACGGGCTTTTCCCAGGGCGAGGATATTTGCCTGCAGGTGACGGATAACGGCGCGGGCATGACGGCAGAGCAGCTGTCCCGTCTGCAATCGGGCAAGTATGAGGAGCATCACAGCGGGCTGGGGCTGAAAAACGTGCACCAGCGCATCCGCCTCTACTGCGGCGAGCCCTACGGCCTGTCCTTTGAAAGCGCCCAGGGCCTGGGCACCACCGTAACGGTGCTGCTGCCCCGCCGGGGCGTGGATCAACTGTATCGGGAAGGAGCGGAACCATGAAAAAGCTTTTGCTTGCGGCGCTGCTGGCGCTGCTGTGCGTATCGCTTGCCGGCTGCGCAAGGCCGGGCACGGACCCGGCATCCACCCAGGACCAGCGCCTGATCCTGGTGGGCTTTTCCCAGGTGGGCGCCGAAAGCGACTGGCGGAAGGCCAACACGCTGAGCATGCAGACCGCCCTGTCCGCCGAAAACGGCTTCCGCCTGATCCTGGACGACGCCCAGCAAAAACAGGAAAAGCAGATCACCGCCATCCGCAATTTCATCAACCAGGGCGTGGATTATATCGTGCTGGCGCCCACCACCGAGCAGGGCTGGGAAACCGTGCTGAGCGAAGCCAAGGCCGCCGGCATCCCGGTGATCATCGTGGACCGGATGATCGAGGTGGCTGATAACAGCCTCTTCACCTGCTGGATCGGCAGCGATTTCCGCAAGGAGGGAGACGAGGCCGTCAAGTGGATGGAACGTGAAAAAGCCCCGCTGCGCATCGTGCATTTGCAGGGCAATATCGGCTCCAGCGCCCAAATCGGCCGCACCGAGGGGCTGGATGCAGGGCTGGCCGTCCATCCGGAGTGGCAGCTGGTTTTCCGCGCTTCCGGGGATTTCACCCAGGCCAAAGGCCAGGAGCTGGTGGAAGCGCTGCTGAATGAAGGCACAGCCTTTGACCTGATCTATTCCGAAAACGACAACATGGCCTACGGCGCCATCGACGCGCTGAAAAAAGCGGGGCTGCAGCCGGGAGAAGACATGAAAATCGTCTCCTTCGACGCAAGCAGCACCGCCCTGCATATGATATTAAACGGAGAAATCAGCTATGACGTGGAATGCAATCCCCTCCACGGGCCCCGCGTGCGCGCCATCATCGAACAGCTGGAGCAGGGCGAAACGCCGCCCAAATTTACCTATGTGGAGGAGACGGCGTTTGACCGGGAAATGCTGACGGAGGCGCTCATCGACAGCCGCGGCTATTGACCGCCTTCCTGCGCCCGGCATTCCTTGGGAGTCATGCCCTCCACCTTGCGGAAAACGTGGCTGAAATAGTTGGGCTCATTGTAGCCCACCTCCATGGCAATATCGGAAAGCCGCATATTGGTGGTCCGCAAAAGCTCCTTGGCTCTTTCTATGCGCATCGCCGTCAGATAGCTGATGAAGGACCGGCCCACCGCCTGGGAAAAAACCGTGCTGAAATGCGCGGCGCTCATGCCCACATACCGCGCCGTGGAAATCAAAGAAATATTGGGATCGCAGAAATTTTCCGCCACGTATCTTTCAGCCCTGCTGATGACGTGGCTGTATTTCATTTCCCCCGCCGTATCCTTCCTGGCGGACAAAGCCTCCGTCAGCAATCCTTCCGCTGTCTGCCGGAAGGATTCTTTATCGCCGGAGGCGGCGAATATATTGTGCTTTTCGCTGAGCCGGGCAGCAATATCCTTTTCATCCGCGCCGGGGGTATGCCGGGCGGCGATTTGCACGGAAATCTTGAGAATATCAATCAACGCGTAATAGCGCATCAGCATGCTGTCAAACTGCTTCCCTTCCTGGCCGGAAAGCACCTCGTCCAGCAGGGCAGGCACCTCCTGGGGCGAGCAGCGCAGCAGCCGCTGCCGGAACCCTTCCCCGAAGGGACCGTTGAAATGGACAATGTCTGCGGTGATCTGGGCGGTATCGCTGACGTTGACCACCTGCCCGGCGGAAACGCCGCTGACCTTCTTCAGCAGATCGGCAGCCGCTTTATAGGAATCAGTGATGGCTCCCAGCCGCTGCACCGCGCTGCCCACCACCGCCGTTACCACGGGACACAGATCCTTGACCTCGTGGCGGATGATGTTCACCAGGCGATAGATGCGCTCGTTCAGCGCTTCTTCGCTGCTGCCAAAGGCCAGCAAAGCCAGCTGATCCGGCGCGGTAAAATCGTAGAGGATGTCCTCTTCCCGGGCAAGGACCTCCTGCACCAGGGCGTTCAGCCGCCTCATATCCGCGCTTTGGGTATCAAAATAGCACGCCGTCACCAGATAATTCGTGCGGACGATGTCCATATTCAGTGTTCGGGCCTGCTCCAGCACCGCCCCCAGTTCCGTCTTTTCAAAGAGCAGCTGGCGTACAAAGCGCTGCCGCAGCGCCTGGCCCACCGCGTCCTGATCAAACACGCCTGCCCCGGCGGAGGCCGCTTTGCTTTTTTCGATGCGGGCCGCCATTTCCTCAATGACCCGCGTCAGGTCCGCCGGCCGCACGGGCTTGAGCAGATACTGGTCCACGCCCAGTTCAATGGCCTTCTGGGCGGATTCAAAATCCCCGAAGCCGCTGATGATCACGATCTTCAGCCAGGGCATCATGGCCTTGGCGTGGCGGATCAGCCCAAAACCGTCCAGGAAGGGCATACGGATATCCGTCAGCAGAATGTCCGGCATCAGGTCCTGCATCATGGAAAGGGCCATTTCCCCATCCGACGCTTCGCCGCAGAAGGCATAGGGGCCCTGCATTTTTTCAATGGCGTTGCGTATGCTCTGCCGGATCAGCAACTCATCCTCCACCACAAAAATCTGATACATATCAATCCCCTGCGTCTGTCGTTTTGTTTGCCTGTGCGTTTCCTGAATTATAACACGAAAACACGCGCATAGCAAGCAAAGCATCCGGACAGCGTATGGCAACCGCCGAGCGGGAAAATGGTTTCATCCCGCTTTGATTCTTTGTCCTCTGCGGCCAGCGAGCGCGTTTCGTGCTCCATCCAGCCGGTGGTTTTCTTTCCTTCGTTCGATCCAAATATATCAGTGTTTCCCTTGCAAAAGTGCCTGCAATCGTGGTGCAGTTTTCTTGGATTCCAATCAATTTGCAAGAGTTTTTTTGTTATGCACACAAAAGTAGCGGATGTGATCATCAACGCCGAAAAAAAGACGCCGGAATGAATGAAACTGACCATCCCGATCCTGATTGAAGCAATCCTGCATATGATGCTGGGCTTTGTGGATGTATTCATGCTCAGCTGGTACAACGATCTGGCCGCCTCCGGTGTCAACGCCGCCAACCAGGTGATTACGTCCATGGTGTTTCTGGTGTTTTCCAGCTCAGCGGGCATCCTGATTTCGCGGTATCTGGGAGCCGGACAGAAGGAAAACGCCTCCCGGGCGGCAGCGCTGGCGCTGACGCTGCATCTGGTATCGGGCTTGCTGATCGGCCTGCTGGTGTTTTTGTTCAGCGGTCCGATGCTGCGTTTCATCGGGGCTGAAGAGAAAGCATTTGAATTCGCATCCGATTACCTGACGCTGGTGGGTGTTTTCCTGTTCCTGCAATCCCTGTACAGCGCCATGAGCGTTATCATCCGCAGCCACGGCCTGACCAAACAGCTGATGATCTTCGCCACGGTGATGAATATTCTCAACACCCTTCTGAACCTTCTGCTGATCCCGGGCATGGGCGTAAAGGGCGCCGCCCTGGCCACCGTCATCGGCCGCGCGGCAGGCGTCGTGGGGATGGCGTGCTTCCTGTTCACAAAGGTCGAAAAGCCCTCCTTCTTCCGTTTGCTCAGGCCCTGTCCCGGCCGGGAACTGAAGCAGGTATTCAAGCTGGGCATTCCCGCCGCTGCGGAAACCTTCCTTTACCAGCTGTCCCAGCTGATCATTACTTCCCTGGTTCTGTGGTACCTTTCGGAAAATGAGCTGATCACGAAAACCTATATGTCCAACATCGCCATCCTGTTCCTGATCTTTTCATCGGCCGTAGGGCAGGCAGCGCAGATTGTGGTCGGGCATCTGGTGGGCGCCGGGGATTTCGACGAGGCAAAAAAAACAGGGCTTCCGGGCTTTCCGTCTGGCTGCCGTCATCGCCGGATCCGCCGTGCTGCTTTCCCTGGTTTTCCGGGTCCCCCTTATTATCTCTTGCTTTACCTCCAATCCGGAAGTGATCCGTTATACCGAGCTGCTGTTCCTCATCGAACTGTTTCTCGAGGTCGGGCGCGCCTGCAACCTGACCATCATTCCCTGTCTCCGCGGGTCTGGCGACGTAAGGTTTCCCACGCTGTGGGCCATTTTCTCCAACATGCTCATCGGCCTGGGCGGCGCTCATCTGCTGGCCATCCAATGCCATATGGGCATTCACGGGCTTTGGATCGCCATGGCGCTGGATGAGATCTTCCGCGCGGTCATTATGCTGATTCGCTGGCACGGATCAAAATGGAAGAAGAAACGGATCGCCGCCCAGGAGCAGTAATCCCTTTTCATGTTTTCCCGGCCCGTCGCGCGGCAGTAATGCGCTTCCTCCGCAGCAGCCGCATAAAGAAAAGCCCTGAGCAAGACCGCATCGGGAACGGCGGATGACTTCGGGGCTTTTTTGTATGCGCGTAAAACACACAGCCATTTTGGGGGAGGAAGATTGAAAATCATTTGTTCCATTCTCCTGCATCTGCGGGCAGGGATGCGGCCGGGAAGCGAATTGGACGACACGCTCCATTGGAGAAGCGGCCTTTTCCACCGTCGAAAAAAGCCTGGACACCCAGCGTCAAAATCACTTCCGCGCCGGCATAGTTTTTCATCATGACCCGCAGGATCTCCCTTGGCTCCGTCTGGCCAGAAAGGCGGGCGCCTTCATCCTCGTTCCGCGTTATTTATTTTCGGTGTTTTTCGCCCGTTTCCTGCATGGGCCCTGCGGATCCTGACGAAAGGCCGGCGGAATGATCGAGGCATTTTATCAGGGAATATTTCAGCCACTGTTATCCCCCGGCGGGCTTGACTGTCCGACGCAGATCGCTGCTCGCCCTGCCGGCAAAGGCAGAGCCTGCCGTTCGCGCAGGGTTTGGATCACAAATATTCCCTGTTTTTCCGTTGAGATTTCGTGAATCTTGGCATATAATGGAAGCGCGCTTCCATTCGAAGCGCATATGGAGGGTCCTTTTTGTCCGTCCGGGCAGAGGGCCAAACACCGGCACAAAGAAGGTTGAATGCAGATGCAAAGCAAAAAGAGGATCAGCATTGTCAGCTCATTGCATTATATTCGTCTGGTCTACCGCTCCGCGCTGTTTGTTTTGCTGCTGATCAGTTATATCCGTCACAGGCTGTTCAGCGCGGCAACGGTGATCGAAAGTGTCGAAAAGCTCCCGGCCATCCTTTTGGTCACCTGGGCCATTTTTGTCGCAGAAATGATCCTGCGTTTCTTCCCTTCCAAGCTGGAAAGCCCCGGATGCCAAAAGCAGTTTGCACGCAACTACGTCAAATCCGGCAGAACGGAAATTTCCATTTCCGACAATAACGCCACCGTTCTGATCGCGCTGATCTGGATCGTATTTAACGGGATCTTTGGCGCTTTGCATATGGCAGGCGTGCTGGACGACGGAATCATGATCCTGCTGTGCAGCGTATATTCCATCTGCGACATTATCTGCATCCTGTTTTTCTGCCCGTTCCAGACGTGGTTCATGAAAAACAAATGCTGCAGCACCTGCAGGATCTACAACTGGGATTACGCCATGATGTTTACGCCGCTGTTCTTTGTCAGGAAAAGCTACACATGGAGCCTGCTGGCGCTGTCCGTGGCGCTGCTGATCCGCTGGGAAATAACATTTTACCTTCATCCCGAGCGCTTTTCGGAAAACACAAACGATTATTTGCAGTGCAAAAACTGCACGGAAAAGCTGTGCGCCCACAAAAAGCAGCTGACCTCCCTGTGGAAGCAGATTGAAAAATATTCTTCTGAGCGCATCAAACGGCTGATGAAATAAAGGCACGGCGTTTCTGACGCCGTGCCGGCAAGCCGAAAAGCCCGCTGCCGCGGGCTTATCCCACCACGTTCTGCGGCTTTCCGTCCAGGAAGGCATACACGTTGTCAAACACGATCCTGGCCCGGCGCTGCATGGACTCCGCCGAAATGAACGCGATGTGCGGGGTGAGCAGGGTATTTTGGGCGTGCAGCAGCGGGGTGTCCGCGTCCAGCGGCGGCTCCCGGTCAAACACGTCCACGCAGGCGAACGCCAGCCGTTCTTCATTCAGGGCGTCGGCCAGCGCCTGCTGATCCACAATGGGGCCCCGGGCGCAGTTGATCAACACCGCCGTTTTCTTCATCAGCGCGATCTGCTCCCGGCCGATCAGGCCGCGGGTAGCCTCGTTCAGCGGCAGATGGACAGACAGGATGTCGCTTTGCTTCAGCACATCCTCCAGCGGCAAATAGGCGATCCCCCGTTTTTCCGCTTCGGGGTTCACCCGCCGGCTGAAGGCGATCACCCGGGCGCCGAAAGCCTGAAACAGCTCCGCTGCCCGCAGGCCGATTTTGCCCAGGCCCACAATGCCCACCGTGCGGCCGCAGATTTCCCCGCCGCCGATGCCCGCGCTGGTGCCGCCGCGGCGCGCCGCCTGGTCGGCATACAGCACCCGGCGCAGCGCGTCAACGGCCATGCCCACGGTCAGCTCCGCCACCGTTTCGGTGGAATACCCGGACGCGTTGCACACCGTCACCCGCTTTTCCCGGCACGCCTGCAATCCCACATGATCCACGCCGGTAAAGGCCACCGCCAGCATTTTCAGTTTCTCCGCGCCCCGTACCGCTTCCTCCGGATACGGGTTGTTGGCGATCATCACGATGTCGCTGTCCCGGCTGCGGCGGATCAGCTCCTGCAGATCCGTCGTTTTCTCATCGTAAGCCACAAATTCGCCTCTTTGGATACGCCAAGCGGCTCCAGCAGGCTGATTTTCATGGTTCTTCATCCTTTCCGTACTTCAGATACGCCCCTTCCATGGGCGACGCGGCGTGTTCGCTGAACAGGCGCAGCACGCCTTTTTGATACTTCCGGGGTTTGGGTCTCCACTGTTTCTTTCTTTCTGCCAGGATCTGCGCGATTTCTTCCGGCGGCTTCCTCTCCCCCCGGATACCGACGATGGCAAGGACGCGCGCCTTCACATCCAGATGAATCAAATCCCCTTCCTCCACCAGCGCGATTGGGCCGCCCGCCTGGGCTTCCGGGCTGCAATGGCCGATGACGGGGCCGGTGGACGCGCCGGAAAAGCGCCCGTCGGTGATCAGGGCGATGGTGCGGCCCAGTTCCTTGTCTGAGCTGATGGCCTCGGAGGTATAGAACATTTCCGGCATCCCGGAGCCCTGCGGGCCCTCATAGCGAATGAATACCGCGTCCCCCGGCTGCACCCGATGATGCAGGATGGCGTCGATGGCCTCCTCCTCGCTGTCGAAAGGCCGGGCGCGGAGGCCGGCGGAAAACATTTCCTTGGGGCAGGCGGTATGCTTGATCACCGCGCCCAGCGGGGCCAGGTTGCCTTTCAGGACGGCGATGGAGCCGTCCGTGCCGATGGGATCATCATAGGGCCGGATCATATCTTCCTTTGTCAAATGCAGGCCGTATTTCCGATTGGCTTCGTCCAGCCATTTCCGGCACCGTTCATAGAAACCGTTTGTTTTCAGTTCATCCAGGTTTTCCCCCAGGGTTTTGCCTGTTACCGTCATCACGTTCAGATGCAGATAAGGCCGCAGCTCCTCCAGGATAGCGGGCACACCGCCGGCATAATAGAAAAACTCCGCGGGCCATTTGCCGGCAGGACGCAGGTTCAGCAGATAATGCGCGCCCCGGTGCAGACAGTCAAAGGTGTCGCCGTCGATACGCAGCCCCAATTCATGGGCGATGGCCGGCAGATGCAGCAGGCAGTTGGTGGAACCGGAAATGGCGGCATGCACCAGAATGGCGTTTTCAATGCTGGCTTTGGTCACAATGTCGGAGGGGCGCAGGCCCGCATTGGCCAGCTCCACCGCCTGCCGTCCGGCGGCGCGGGCATAATCCAGCAAGTCCGGGCTGGTGGCAGGCAGCAGCGCGCTGCCGGGCAGGGCCAGGCCCAGGGCCTCCGCCAGGATCTGCATGGAGGACGCCGTGCCAATGAAGGAGCACGCGCCGCAGCTGGGGCAGGCGTTTTCTTTGGCCCAGCAAAGCCTGGCCTCGTCGATTTCGCCCCGCTCGTACTGGGCGGAATACATGCCCAATTGCTCCAGCGTCAGCAGCTCCGGCCCGGCGTTCATCACGCCGCCCGGCACCATCACGCCGGGGATATTCACGCGGCACATGCCCATCAGATTGCCGGGCATGCCCTTGTCGCAGCTGGCGATATACACCGCGCCGTCGAAGGGCGTGGCGGATTCGTGGATTTCGATCATGTTGGCGATCATTTCCCGGCTGGCCAGGGAAAAGTTGATGCCGTCCGTTCCCTGGCTTTCCCCGTCGCACATATCGGTGCAGAAGTACCGCGCGCCATGGCCGCCCGCTTCCGCGATGCCCTGCCTGGCGGCCTCCGCCAGCCTGTCCAGATGGCCCGAGCCCGGATGGCTGTCGCCGAAGGTGCTTTCGATCAGGATCTGGACTTTGCCCAGATCCTCCTTTTTCCATCCCGTTCCCAGCCGCAGGGGGTCCCATTCCGGGGCCAGAGCCCGCATTCTCTGGCTGATCCTGTCCATGCCGTTTTCCTTTCGTTCTTCCTTTTTTCCTATCATAGCAAGCCTGCACCCGAAAAGCAAGCGGGAATTCCTTTTGACTGCGCCACTGCCCGGCGGATCACGGAAAAAGTGACGGAGAGTAATTGCTTTCCCAATACATAAAACAATTCCGGTGCTTTCCCTGGAAGGAAAACACCGGGATTTTCGTTTTGATTAGTTTTTTCGCAGCGCACTCCTATGGAAAAGAAGACGGCGCTTATTCCGCGTTCCAGATGATGCAGGCACGAAGATTGGAGGACGTGCGCACGTGCAGGGTCACAGGCCCGTCTGTGGGGCCGACCCGCAGGTAAACAACGGCCCGTCCGTCCAGGGTATCCCGGTGCACTTCGCTGTAGGGCGTCAGGTCGTCCGGCCTGCCGTTTTCAATACCCAGCAATTCCGCGTCCCCCACCAGCTGGCAGAAAATCGTTTCATCCTCGGCCAGGCGTCCTTCTTGATCCCGCAGCGACACGATCACCTGGGCCACCGGCTGTGCTTCCGACAGCACCGTTTCTTCCGTTTCCAGGGAAACGGAAGCCGCCTTCCCCCGGGTGCTCAATGCATCCTCTGTGCCGCCTGCCTGCGCCCGCAGCGTGCCCGCTTCAAAGGGCACCTGCCAGCTGACGCGGCAGCAATCCGCGTCCGACACCGTTTTTTTGCCCAGGGACCGCCCGTTCAGGAACAATTCCGCTTCCCCGCAGTTGGTGTAGCAGGAAACGGTCTTTTCCTGCCCGGCTTCCCCTTCCCAGCGGAAGCAGTCATGCCAGGCATCCGCCTTGTCCCCTTCCTGCACCGCAATACGCACGAAGGGCTCCTTCGTCCACAGCGCCTTGCGCAGGCAGAACAGCGGCTTTTCAAACCCTGCCAGGTTCAGCATGCCTGCCTGGCTGATGCGCCGGGGCCAGCCGGGGCATTCGCCCAGAAAATCGACCCCTGTCCACAAAAACTGAGCGGCGATATAATTGTGGTCCCGCACCGCCAGCCAGGCCCGGGGATCATGGCTGTTCTCGCTGCCCAGGATCACCCGGCCCGAATAGGCCCGGTGATCCTCCTCATAGAAATGCTCCCGGTAATTGTAGCCCACCACGTCCAGCACGTCGGCATAGCCGGTGCGGTTGGAAAGCTCCGGAAAGGACAGCGCGCTGGTCACAGGCCGGGTATCGTCCAGCCGGTGCACGATGTCCGTCAGCTCCCGGGCCACCTGGGCCAGCCGGCCGGCATCCGGCTTGCGCACATCGTACAGGCGCTCGGCCAGGGGCTTGTTGGCGTCGTTGTTGCCCAGCACCTCCCGGAACAGGGGCGTCACATACGGATCGTTGGGATAGTCGATCTCGTTGCCGATGGACCACAGCACCACGCAGGGATGATTCCGGTCCCGCTTCACCATGGAGGTCAGATCCGCCTCGTGCCACTGGGGGAAATCCTCACCGTAGCCGAAATGCTTGGGCGGATACACGTTATGGCCCTGCCACCATTTGTTCTTGACGCCTTCCCATTCGTCGAAGGCCTCGTCCATCACCAGCAGCCCCACTTCGTCGCAGGCATCCAGCAGATCGGGGTCCGGCGGGTTATGGGCCGTCCGCAGGGCGTTGCACCCCGCTTCCTTGAATTTTTTCAGCCGGCGCACCCACACACATTTGGGCACGGCCGCCCCCAGGCAGCCCGCGTCGTGAT
Source organism: uncultured Eubacteriales bacterium (assembly GCA_902773895.1). Taxonomy (GTDB): domain Bacteria; phylum Bacillota; class Clostridia; order Christensenellales; family Aristaeellaceae; genus RUG563. The sequence goes on along the minus strand of CACYGB010000020.1, from coordinate 37,608 downwards.
GCACGCAGACGCCCCGCAGCTTCATATTCCTGCCGTTCAGGAAAAAGCCCGCGTCCGCATCGAACCGGAACACGCGGATCCCCACCGGCACCGTCACCGTGTCCGTGACCCGGCCCTGAAAAACCGCGGCGCACTCCAGGGTGTACAGATACGGCTCCTCCGGGCTCCAGGGCTGCGGCGCGTCCACCGTCATTTCCGCCTGGCCCGCTTCTCCTGCCGCTTCGGCCCGGGCCGAACACGCGCCGTCCCGATCCAGCAAGCGGAAGCACACCGCTTCCGCCCCCAGGGTTTCATACCGTACCCGCAGGCGCGCCGTCTCCCCCAGCGCCGCCGTGCTGACAAACACGCCGTTTTCCCGGAAGCACACGGGATCGCAGATTTCGATTTCCACGCCCCGGTCGATGCCGCTGCCGGTGTACCAGCGGGAATCGGCCACGTCCTCATGCTCCACCCGCACGGCGATCACGTTTTCCCCCGGCCGCGCAAACCCGGTCACGTCAAAGGTGAAGCTGGTGTAGCCGTAGGCGTGCTGGCCCAGATAATTGCTGTTGATCCAAACCCGGGCATGCTTGTACACCCCCTGGAAATGCAGCCTGATCCGTTTGCCGGCGGCGTCCGGGGGCAGGGTAAAGTGCTTGCGGTACCAGGCGGTGCCGCCGGGCAGATAGCCGGTGCCGCTGGCGTGGCAGGGGTCAAAGGGATGCTCCACGGCCCAGTCGTGGGGCAGGGTGACCACGCGCCAGGCACGATCGTCAAACCCCATAAAACCGGCGTCCGCCGCATCGCCCAAATGAAAGCGCCAATCCCGGTGAATTGATTGCCTGATGCTCATCGTTTTGTTCCTCCGTCGGGAAGAATATCGCCCTTTTGCCGCTCCTGCGCGGAAAATGGGCACAAAGAGAGGGGATGCCCCCCGGCGGATCATCCGCCTGAGCAGACACCCCCTCAGGTTTTCTCTGGGAATTACTTCTTGTACACAGCGTCCAGCTGGCTCTGGATTTCGCTCATCACCATTTCAATGCCGGCATCCTGCAGCGCCTGACGGAATTCCTTCACCAAGGCTTCGGGATCGTCGTTCATGCCGAAGACGATGCGGGGCATATAGGTGTTGTACACGTTGGACAGGTTATCCATGAACACGCCCACCGTGGAGTTGTCATAGATATACTGGCCGTAGGGATAGTCGATCTTCACCTTGTCGTATTCGGCATACAGGGCGTCGATGGCGTCCCAATCCAGCTGCGCGTTCTTGTATTCCAGGTCGTCGTTGCGGCCCCACCAGAAGTTGAAGCTGACGCCGTCCTTGCTGTCTTCAAAGCCTTCGGGACGGGAGAACTTGCCGTCTTCCACGGTGTACATTTCACCCTCGAAGCCATACTGCATCAGGTGATAGATTTCGGGGTCGTTGCGCATCAGGTCATAGACCATCAGGGCGCGTTCCGGATGCTTGCTCTGGGCGGCCACAGCCATGGCGCCGTGGGTGATGTTCAGGGAGATCAGGTTGCCCGTTTCTTCACCGAAGTAGAAGAAGCCGAGGTCGCTGCCGGGCTGCTTGCGCTCCATGGTGGTGCGCTCGCCGGTCCAGGTCTGGGTGTGATGCTGATGGGCAGCGGTCTTGCCCTCTTCCATTTCGCCGGCCACGTCGCCGGTGTAGTTCAGCACGTCAGCGCGCCAGAAGCCGGCGTCGGCCCACCTCTTCATTTCCTTGGCGAAGTTGACCAGTTCGTCGCCTTCCACGTAGTAGCGGCTCAGGGTGTAGGGGTTATCCTTGCTTTCGCCGTAGAAGATGCTCACCGGGAAGCCTTCGATGGCGATGTTGCCGGTGTGGCTGGTCTGCCAGCCGCCGGCCATCTGGGGAGAATAGGAAGAACCGTTGCCGTTGGCGTCCCACGGAATGACGTCGGGCATATTGTCCTTCACATACTGGAAGTACACAGCCAGGTCAGCCCAGGAATGCACGCCGTTTTCCAGACCGGCAGCCCTGGCCCAGTCACCGCGGTACATAAAGCCGTGGTTGGTCCACTGCGCATAGTTGTCTTCCGGCATCAGGTAGATTTCGCCGTTGTATTTGCACAGGTTCCAGTGCGCTTCGCTGACGGTTTCCCAGGTCTTGGGGGCGTAGGTCTTGAGCATATCTTCGCTCAGGGCCAGGAAAGCGCCCTTCTGGCTGTTGGGCCACGCGTCCAGCCAGTCGGTGGCGGTGCCGATCAGGTCGATGTCACCGGACTGGGTAGCCAGGGCCAGGTTGTACTGGGTCTGCCAGTCGGTCCATTCGATCCAGCGGAATTCCAGTTCCGCATTGATTTTTTCGGTCAGCAGTTCGTTGATCTTGGCCAGCACTTCGTCGGTGCGGTTGGTGGGCTTATCGCCGGTGACCAGGTAAACGATCTTCACATGTTCCGAGGTGTCGATTTCTGCCACGGCGGGCACGATGCTCATCAGCATCATGGCGGCCAGCAGAACAGCCAGCAGTTTCTTCATACGGTGGTTCCTCCTTTTTTATTTCTGAACGGCGCTCCGGCCGTTTAGAATCAACCCTTGACGGCGCCGACCGTCAGGCCGGCCACAAAGTATTTCTGAACGAAGGGATACAGCAGGATGATGGGGCCGGTGGCTACCACGGCGGTGGCCATTTTCAGCGTTTCGCCGGGCAGGTCGGTAATGACCACGTTGGAGCCGGCCACGGAGTTTTTCAGGCTGGCCACCTTGTTGATGACGTTGTACAGGTGGTACTGCAGCGGCCGGTAATCCACCTTGGACGTCAGGAACAGGGAGGAGTAGTACCATTCATTCCAGTAACTCAGGGCCAGGAACAGGCCGATGGTGGCCAGGGCCGGCTTCAAATTGGGCAGGATCAGCTGGTAGAAGATGCGGAAATCGCCTGCGCCGTCGATTTTGCCGGATTCGGTGATTTCATGGGGAATGGCCTTCACGAAGTTCTTCATCAGCACGATCAGCCAGGGGCTCATCAGCAGCGGCAGCAGGATGGCCAGGTAGCTGTCGCGCAGGTTCAGCGTCTGCACGATGAGCAGGTAGAAGGGCACCAGGCCGGCGGAGAACAGGGACGTGAAGTAGATGTAGAACATGATGCCGTTGCGGTAAGGAAAGTCCTTGCGCTGCAGGGCATAGCCGGTCATGGAAATCAGGAACAGGCCCACCAGGGTGCCCACAGCCGCCAGGCAGATGGTGACGATGTAAGCGCCGATCATCTGGTCGGGCGAACGGAACAGCAGTTCATAGGAGTACGTGGAAAAGGCGGTGGGCCACAGGGTGAAGCCCGAACGGCGGATAGCTTCCTCCGTAGAGAAGGAGGAGGCGATGATCATCCAGAACGGCAGGATGCACAGCAGGCAGAACAGCGTCACCAGGATATACGTGATGGTGTTGATGGTGATCTGGGAAGCATCCTTTTTGATGTGGGTGGTGTGCATGGGCCGCATATCGATCTTATTCGTCATGATTCACACTTCCTTTCCCCTCATCAGAACAGGGCGTAGTCCGGATCCAGGTGCTTCACGAAGGCGTTGGCACCCAGCACGATGAAGAAGCCGACCACGCTCTGGAACAGGCCCACGGCGCTGGACTGGGAGAAGTTGAAGCTGTTCATCATGGAGCGGTACACGTAGGTTTCAATGATGTCGGTGGTTTTGAACAGCATCGAGTTGTTGCCCACCAGGTTGTAGAACAGTCCGAAGTTGCCCTTGAGGATGCCGCCGATGGCGAACAGGAACAGGATGATGACGGTGGGTTTCAGGGTAGGCAGGGTGATGTAGCGGATGCGCTGCCAGGCGTTGGCGCCGTCGATCTGGGCCGCCTCCATCATGGAGGAGTCCATGCCGGTGATGGCAGCGAAGTAAACCACCGTGCCGTAGCCGGTGGACTTCCACAGGTTCACCGCCACGATAATGAAGGGCCAGGCGTTGGCGTTCTGATACACCTTGGGCATTTCGCCGCCCAGGGAGCGCACCAGGTGGGAAATGAAGCCGAAGTCATAGTTCAGCAGGTTGTACACCAGCAGGGACACCAGCACGTCCGAAATGAAGTAGGGCAGGAACATGATGGACTGGGCGCTTTTCTTGTACGCCTTGTGCGTCACTTCGTTCAGCAGGATGGCGAAGGCCAGCTGCACCACGTTGCCCAGCACGATGAAAGCGATGTTGTAGAGCACCGTGTTCTTCAGCAGCAGCCCCAGCTGGCCGGAAATGAACAGGAACTGGAAGTTCTTCAGGCCCACAAACGGGCTGGCGAAGATGCCCTTGTTATACTGGAAGTTGGTGAAGGCGATGTAAGCACCGGGCATGGGCATGTACGCAAACACAAAGAAAAACGCAATGGCCGGCAGGCACATCAGGATCAGCGTGCGGTTCTGCCAGATGGTGTGCCCCACCGACGGCCTGTAGGTATTGACTTTCCCCGGAGCCTTGGTCAATTTTACCACTCCCCTTTGGCGTTGTTCCGGCGGCCTGATGCGGTTCTGAAACCGGTTTCAAAACTTTCACCGTGAAAACCCGTTTTCCCGCAAGAAAACCGACTAATGAAAAAACCTTTGTCTGGATGCGTTCAATATATCACATCCCAGCGTCCGCTGTCAAGCAAAAAATGAAGAATCTGGGCACAAAAATACCAGATGAATAATCAAATGTGTCATCTGGCATTTCAATCGTTTTCGCTGCATGAAAAAGGATATTTCATGCATTCCGGGCTTCATTTTGATGAAACCGGCTTCCCGCAGGAAGCGCGCTCCGTCATGAAGACCGGCACCAGCTGGTCCCGGGGGATTTCCTCCAGCGGTCCGGACGCCGCGTCCAGCAGCATGGCGGCAAAATGCCGATAATCGTAGCTGACGCTGGTCAGCTGGGGCGTGGTGATGCCGCTGACGAAGGTATCGTCAAACCCCAGCAGGGATATATCCTCCGGCACGCGGACGCCGGCGCTGTGCAGCACGCGCAGGATGCCGGCGGACACCATATCGTTCATCCCCAGCAGCGCCGTGGGCCGGCGGCGCAGCCGCAGCAGCGCTTCCGCGCCGGCCATGCCGGCGGCGATGCTGTAATCCGGCACGTGGATCAGCCATTCTTCCCGCAGGGGCAGCCCCAGCTCCTCCAGCACCTGCCGGAAGCGCTGCAGCCGCTGCTGGGTGCCGTAATACGGCGTGCCTGTATAAATGAAGCCGATCTCCCGGTGGCCCAGCTTTTCCAGATACCGCACCGCCAGATCCACCGACGCCCGGTGATCCACCGCCACGCCGGGGATGCCCGGCATGGGGCTGCGGGAGCCCACCACCAGCCGTGTGGTTTCCTGGAAGGAGGAAAGCAGCCGCACAAAGGCTTCGTCCGGCTGCTGCAGGTCAATGCGTCCGCCGCACACGATCACGGCATCGGGGCGCATTTCCCGCAGCTTCGTCATCATGGCCACTTCAAAATCCGCCCGGGAATGGGTGTTCATCAGCAGCGTGGCATAGCCCCGGCTGTACGCTTCGTTTTCACAGGCGGCAAACAGGCTGGTGTAATAGGGGTTGCCCGAATCGGCCACCACCATACCGATCAGGTGGGAATGGGTTTCCGTCAGCGCCCGGGCATGGGCGTTGGGATGGAACTGGTACCGCTCGATCAGTTCCATCACCCGGTCCCGTTTCTCCGTGCGCACGGCAGTGGAGCCCGTCAGGATCCGGGACACCGTGGCAGGCGACACCCCCGCTTCCCGGGCAATATCGTAAATGGTTACGTTTTTCTTCATGGCGGCATCCTTCTCAATAGGCAATCATGGGCAGGCTGGCGGGCTTTTCCCCAAAGGGCGGCGTTTCCCCGGCCATGACGGCATAGACGTTTTCCGCCGTGCGCCGCACCGCTTCCCGCATCAGCGGGTACGGCCGCAGCGTGATGTCGAACAGGCCGATATTGTAGTTTTCCCCGTCAAAGCGCCCCAGGGCAAACTGGTCGTAGCACTGGAACCAGTGGCAGCCCACGCCGTTGGGATGCGCGGCTGCCCGTTCGCAGTAATAGCGGTACGCCCGGGCACGCTCCCCCTGGTCCCGCACGGCCTCCAGCCCTGTGGCCGGCAGCCCCGCGTCCAGGGCGCCGAAGTGGAATTCGCCGATCATCACCGGCAGATCGACCCCCAGCGTCCTCACGTTTTCCAGCGCAGGCGTGGGGTCCACCGCGTAGCAATTGATGGAAAACACGTCAAAGCAGTCCCAGCCGCTGACCAGCAGCGGATCGGAAATCCAGGCCCAACGCATGCCCAGGATCATGTGGTGGGGATCCGCCGCCCGGCACGCGGCCGCCGGAATGCGCATATACTTTTCCGTCAGGCGGGCGGAAAAGGCGCGCAGATCCAAACGGGCCCGGTCCGAGAACAGGGACGCTTTCTCCACCGGCGTGCGAAGCGCGTCAAAGGAGGCGAATTCGTGCTTCCAGGCGGCGGACAGCGCTTCCGCCGTGCCGTATTTTTCCCGCAGGAAGGCAATCAGCCCTTCCCTGCAGGCGGTGGGCGCCGGATTGCGCAGCACTTCGTCCGCGATGATCAGATCGTCCACGAAGGCCCAGGAGGGCTCGTTGCGCAGGAAATAGCCGATCATCCACGGGTCGTCCCTGCGCGCCGTCAGCGCCCGGGCGCAGCGGACGGCGTCCTTTTCGTATTCCTCCGAAAGCACATCCGGAAAATCCCGGAAAATCATCTGCTCCGTTCTCGGAAAAACCGGCAGGCAGGTCACATACGGCATTTTGCCAAACAGGCGTTCATCGCTCCAGTTGCCCAGCGTATTCATGCCCATGCGCTTCAATTGGCCGATGATCATCCGCTGCCAGGCGCCGTCCCAATCCGCGCCGAAAGCCCGCATCAGGTTGCGCCGCTCATAGGAAAACAGCGTGCCGCCGTCCCGCGGCGTTTCCCCGAACTGCCGGCGCAGCGGCTCATACAGCGCCGCTGTGTCCCCATCCCGGGGCGGCAGCGGCGAAAGCAGCGTTTCCAGCCCGTCGATCCTGGCGTCGCACCGGGCCACCACGCAATCCGGCCCCATGCTGAAAAACGCGCAGCCGGACGGATCCGTCAGGTACCAGCGCCCGTTCCGTTTCGCTTTGCCGAAATAGCCGGTGCCTTCCTGCAGTTTCCTGCCGGCGCAGCCGCCCCAAACGGTATAATCCGCGCCGGGGTACTGATCCGGCAGGGCCGCCTCCCGCTTTAGTTCGTTCACCAGTTCTTCTTCCCGCCGCACTTTTCCCGGCCATTCCTTGGGGATATACTGGCCGAATTCGTCGATCAGCATCTCCCGGCAGGGCAGTTCCGCCATGCAGGGCGCATCCGCCAGTTCGACGTCCTCCACCCGGACGGACACCGGCGCCGCCCCCGGCATGCTCACCAGCTCCGCTTGTCGGATCTCCTCCCGGGCAATACGGGAGCCGTGACACACCACCTTCTGGGTTCCCACCCGGTGCCCGGGAAACAGGATGTGGCCGTCCAGCCAGTTCAGATCCAGCGCCACGGCAGCGCGGAAATTGGGCATCAGCCCGAAGCGGACCGTCACCCGCGGCGTTTCCTCCCCGCCGTAAGCCCGAAGCTCAAAGGCCTGGGCATGATCCGAAAGCACCGTCATATGCAAGTTCAGCCAGCGGCGCCCTGTTCCCTTCACCTCCGGCAGCAGGATCCCGCCGCCGATCCTGGGCAGCACCAGCACGTTTCCTTCCAGGCGTGTTCCCGGCAAAAGCCGGCTTTCCGTTAACAGCAGCTGCATTTTGTCCTCCCGCTCCGGTATGTATGGTTTTTCTTTCCGCTGCGTATAGCTTACCCCCAGAAACTTTGCCCTGTCAAGAGGGACTTTCCTCTTTCGGAGAAACTGCGGAAGAAACGCCGGGGCGCTGCCCCAAACCCCGCCGGGGAGGATGATCCTCCCCGGACCCCGTCTCTTGCGGATGGTGCATGACTTTCTTTTCAAGCAACATGCCGCAGCTGCAAAGGAAACGAAAACACGACGCTCCCGGGCAGGCCGGCTTTGCCGGCCCGCCTATACACAAGCGCACAGGGAAAAGGCTGAAGATTTCCCGAAAAACAAGCTCGCTTGTTTTCTCGGGAATCCCCAGCCTTTTCTGCTGCCCGGGAGCTCTCCTGGCGTCATCAATAGTCCCAGGCGCATACTGTTTGTTTTTCCAAGCGTGCAGCATCGCCAAAAACAGGTCCAGGACCCAGCGGGTCCTGGTTCAGGGGGCTGGGGGCTGAAGAAGCCCCCGGCTGCTTCGTTCCCTCACTTCCCCAGCATCAGGGGTGACAGCCTGGCCTTTTCCAGCGCCAGCACCACCGCGGGCACCAGCACGATGTGGATCAGCGCTCCGATAGCCGTGGACGTGAAATAGCTGGCAAAAAACGCGGCGAAGGTGTACGGGCTCTTGGAGCCGATGATCCCCACCGCCAGCAGCAGCGCCTTGGCCGCGCCGCCGATGACGCGGCCGCCGATCATGGCGACAGCCAGCGCCGCCAGTATGGCCGGCAAATGGTTCTTCTGCCGGAAAGCCTTCAGCAGCACCGGGTACAGAAGGCCGGTCAGCACGCCGTAAGCCCCCAGTTCAAAGGCCATAGGCAGGCCCACCGTGGGAAACGGCGGCATACCGAAGACGACGCCCCGCAAAATGGGCAGCACAACGCCCACCGCCAGGCCCCATTTCCATCCGCAGCACAGCCCGCAGATCAGCACGGGAATATGCAGGGGGCTGATGGCCTGGCCCAGAGACTGCATCTGTGCGGTCAGGAAAGGCAGCACCAGGCCGATGGCCAGCAGCGCCGCGGAAACCACCATGGCGTAGAGTTGCTTGTTCTTTGTGTTCATCCTGTATTCCTCCCAATAAAAAAACATACTGCTTCCCATTCAAAGAAGCGGTATGCCTTCATGGCAGACCATCGTTCACTTTTCCGGGGTCCCAACGCTTCTGCGTTTCCGCCTGGCTTCCTGCCGGACTGGTAAAATATAGCATATCCGGCCGCGTCTGTCAATCGTACCAAGGTCCCGGTCCAAAAGAAAAACAAGGCCCGGTTGACAAGCCGGGCCGCTTCCTTTTACAATCTGGATGTCCATTTCCCCTCAAGGCAGGCGATTGCAATGAAAAAACTCGGATTCCTTCTGCTGCATCTTTTGATCGCGTTTCTGTCGCCTTACGCGTGGCTGAGCATGGTGCTGCACTCCTCCGGCGGCCTGCTGACCGCCACCGGCCTGGCCAGCCTGAAATATTTCACGGTGCTGTCCAATTTGCTGTCCGGCCTGGCCTCGCTGATCCTGGTGCTTTCCCGGCTGCTGAAAAAGGACGCGCCGTGGATTCACCGCCTGCACTACGCCGCCGCGGTATCCGTGGGCCTCACGTTTCTGACCGTGATAGCCTTTCTGGGGCCGCTTTATGGGTACGAAGCGATGTTTGAGGGCAGCAACCTGTGGCTGCACCTGGTTTTGCCGCTGGCGGCCGCGGCAGCCTTTATCCTGTTCAATCCCATGCCCATGACACGCCGGGACAACGCCCTGGCCGTGCTGCCCATGCTGCTTTACGGCGTCGGATACGTGGGCAACATCCTGGCCAACGGCCGGGACGCCAACGACTGGTACAGCTTCCTCGCCTGGGGCTATCCTGCCGGCGTGGCGATTTTCCTGCTGATCCTGGCCGTCACGTTCGGCCTGGGGCTGCTGCTCAGGAAAGCCAACGGCCGCCGGTAACGCTCAGCGGTCGAGCCGCCACACCGCCGCGTCGTGGGGCGGCAGCTTAGCCGTCAGAGCGTCGGCTTTCCTTCCGGTCCACAATTCCGTCGCCGCGGTGTAGGTTCCCTCCGCCGCATCCTGCGGGAAGGAAACCAGACGTTCTTCGTCGGACAGGTTGAAAACCGCAGCGTAAACGCCTGTGCCGTCGATGCGCGGCGCGATCCAGGCGCATTCCTCCTCCGAACGCATCACGGGATGGGCGCACCAGCTTTCCTTTTCCATGCGCAGCACGGCCCGGTTGGTCAGCAGCCGCAGAGTAAACTCATCGTTTTTGGGCAGATCGCCGCCCACCATCAGGGGCGAACGCATCATGCACCAAAGGGTCATCATGGTGCGCTGCTCCGCCTGGGTGAAATGCGTCCAGTCCTTGGCGTCGCTGCACTGGCGCAGGGCGCCCAGGGGCAGCATATCGGCGTCCGGCCAGTGCCCGGGGCCGGCATGCACGCACCATTTTTCGGCGCGCTCGAACATGGCCTTCAGCAGCCGCCACTCATCCCAGAAATCGTCGGTGATGCGCCACAGATTGGCGTATTGCTTCAAATGCTCCGCCTGCTCCAGGGGCGCGGGCCCCGGGGACAGGGACAGCACAATCTCCCTTCCGCACTGCCGGCAGGCCTGGCTGATCACTTCGATTTCGCGCCGGCACTGGGGGTACTCCCGGGCGATGTCGTCGCACTTGACGTAATCCACGCCCCACTGGGCGTACAGTTGGAAAATGCTGTCGTAATACGCCCGGGCAGCGGGCAGGCCGCATTTCAGGCCGTACATATCCGGGTTCCAGGTGCAAATGGAATGGGGATCCGCCGCCTGATCGCAGGTAAACGCGCTGCCGGCGATAGGCAGCCGCCGGTGGGCCGCCGTACGCGGCATCCCGCGCATGATGTGAATGCCGAATTTCAGCCCCAGGGAGTGCACGTATTCCGCCAGCGGGGCAAAGCCCCGGCCGTCCCGGGCGCTGGGGAAGCGGTTTTCCGCCGGGGTCAGCCGTCCCCATTCGTCCATCGTCAGTTCCGAAAACGGAATGTACTGGTGGTTCTCCGCCGTGGGCTGATACCACTGGATGTCCACCACCACATATTCCCAGCCGTACGGCTTCAGGTATTTGGCCATATAGTCCGCGTTTTTGCGCACCGTGTCTTCGGTTACGGCGGCACCGTAGCAATCCCAGCTGTTCCAGCCCATCGGCGGATATTTCGCGATCATTCCGTTTTCCCTCCGTTGTTCCTGATGGCCGTATTGTACCACAGGCGCAAAAACCAGGCAAGCATTTCCTTGACGAACGGCCCGTCCCCGCTTATACTGGAAGAAAGAATTTCAATCAAACAAAGGAGCCGATCGCTATGAATATCGCCGACCGCCCCGCCAGGCTGCGGGAAATCGACCGGGTCATCGCCCGGGGCCCCTATCGGGACGACTGGGCTTCCCTGGCCCGGTACCGGGTGCCCCAATGGTACCAGGACGCCAAATTCGGCATTTTTATCCACTGGGGCGTTTACGCCGTGCCCGCTTTCAACAACGAATGGTACCCCCGGAACATGTACATCCAGGGTTCCCCGGAATTCCAGCACCACCTGGACACCTACGGCCCCCACAAGGATTTCGGCTACAAGGATTTCATTCCGCTGTTCAAGGCGGAAAAGTTTGACCCCGGCGCCTGGGCCGATCTGTTTGAAGAAGCCGGCGCCCGCTATGTGATCCCCGTGGCCGAGCATCACGACGGCTTTCAGATGTACAAAAGCGACCTGAGCGAATGGAACGCCGCCGAAAAGGGCCCCTGCCGGGATACCACGGGCGAACTGAAGCAGGCCCTGGACAAAAAGGGCATTCCCATGGGCGTCAGCAGCCACCGGTTCGAGCACTGGTTTTTCCTGGGGCACGGCCGGGAATTCGATTCCGACATTCATGATCCCCTGCAGGTGGGCGACCTGTACTGGCCGTCCATGAAGGAGCCCGCCAATTTCAACGATTCCCGCAGCGAGCCGGCCCCGACCCCGGAATTCTGCGAAGACTGGCTGCTGCGCTCCTGCGAGCTGGTGGACCGTTTCCATCCGCCCATCGTGTATTTCGACTGGTGGATCCACCATATCGCGCTGCGGCCCTACCTGAAAAAATTCGCCGCGTATTATTACAACCGGACGGAGGAGATGGGTTTCCCCGCCGCCGTCAATTACAAGCTGGACTCCTTCATGTTCGGCAGCGCCGTGCCGGATATGGAACGGGGGCATTTTGCCCAGGTGCAGCCCTTCTTCTGGCAGACCTGCACCGCCATCGCCCGCAACAGCTGGTGCTACACGGAGCAGAACGAGTACAAATCCCCCTACGGCCTGGTGTGCGACCTGATCGACGTGGTGAGCAAAAACGGCACCATGCTGCTGAACGTGGGCCCCAAGGCGGACGGCACCATCGGCCCGGAGGATACGCAGGTGCTGCGGGCCATCGGCCGGTGGCTGAAAACCAACGGGGACGCCATTTACGGCACCCGCGTATGGCGCAGGCCCGGCGAAGGCCCCACCCAGGCGGAGGAAGGCCAGTTCACCGAAAAGGAAATCGCGTACACTTCCCGGGACATCCGCTTCACGGTGAAGGACGATCATCTGTACGCCACGGTTCTGCGCTGCCCGGAGGACGGCCATGTTACCGTCACATCCCTGGCCCTGGGCGGCGACAGGGATTTTGTGGGCGTCATCCGGGACGTAGAGGTGCTGGGCTATAACGAAAAGCCCGCCTGGACGCGGGATCCCGAGGGGCTGCATATCGACGCGCCCTTTGTGCGCAGCGACATGCCCGTATCCTTCCGCCTGACCATGGCGTAAACAAACCCGGACTTTCCCGCCGACGGCGCTGGAAGGCCCGTTTTCCCATGAAGCGGACGTGAACAGCCCAAGGGGAACATTGTTTTTTCCCCGGAAATGCTCTATAATGGGCGCGCGCCGGGGCCAAGCGACATTTCTCCGGCGTGTGGAGGAACTATGAGCAGAATTGAAGCCATCGAGCAATACCGCGCTGCCCTCAGGCAGGGCAGAAAATATTACAACAGCTGCGTCACCCGGGGCGAATACCCCTATCCCCAGGTGCTCAACCAGATCCTGGACGATTCCATGACGGCGGGGAACATGCTGATCGGCACCGTCGACATCCCCATGGACCGGGTGGTGGGCACCTGGATGGAAGGCCGCAAATCCGCCTTCGCCGGCAATTTCATGCCGCTGCTGGAAGCGGACACGGAATTCGGCAACAAATGGATCGACCTGTGCGTTTCCCACCTGGACGAGGGCGGCATCCGGGATCCCATCACCTGCTTTGAATACCTGGGCCGTTTTTACGTGCAGGAAGGCAACAAGCGCGTCAGCGTGCTGAAAAGCTTTGACGCGCCCACCATCCGCGCCAAGGTGACGCGGATCATTCCCGCGCCGTCCCAGGATCCGGCCATCCAGATTTACTACGAATTCATGAAATTCTACAAGGTGAGCCAGCTTTACCAGGTCACCTTTTCCCAGCCGGGAGGATACGCCAAGCTGCAGGCCGCGCTGGGCTTTGAGCCGGAGCAGCCCTGGACGGAGGAGGCCCGGCGGAACTTCAGCAACGATTTTAGGCGTTTCACCGACGCGTTTACGCAACTGAACACCGAAAAGCTGCCGCTGACGCCGGCCGACGCCCTGCTGGTCTACCTGCAGGTGTATCCGTTTTCCGACCTGCGCGCAAAAAGCGACGACCAGATCCGGCAGGACCTGAACGCCCTGTGGCCCGACGTGCGGCTGGTGGCCAAGGGCAAGCCCATTTCCGTCAGCGCCATGCCGGAGCCGGCGGAAAAGCACATCCTGCCCCGCATTTTCGGGGGCACCCGGATCCACGCCGCCTTCATCTACGATTACGACCCCATCAAAAGCGCCTGGGCCTCCGCCCATGAGCGCGGGCAGAAATACCTGCAGGAAAAGCTGGGCCAGGAGGTGCAGATCAGCGCGTACCTGGCCGCCGAAAACCCGGACGACACCATGGAGCAGGCCATTCAGGCAGGGGCCAACGTGATTTTCGCCACCTCCCCCATGCTCATCGACGCCTGCCGCCGCGTTGCCGGAAAGCACAAAAACGTATGCGTGTACAACTGCTCCCTTTCCATGCCCTACGCCGGGGTGCGCGGCTACTACTGCCGGATCTATGAAAGCAAATTCATCGCCGGCGCGGTGGCCGGGGCCATGGCCGGGGAGGACCGCATCGGCTACGTGGCCAATTACCCCATCATGGGCGCCATCACCGCCGTCAACGCCTTTGCCCTGGGCGCCCGGCTGACCAACCCCCGGGCCGTGATCGAGCTGAAATGGAGCTGCCTGCCCGGCAATCCCGTGAAGGAATTCTGGGACGAAGGCGTATCCGTCATCTCCAACCGCGACGCGGACGGCGCGAAAAAATACCTGGCCTGGAACATGGGCACCTACGAATGTATGCCCAACGGCGATATGCAGCCCCTGGCCTCACCCCGCTGGAACTGGGGAAAATTCTACGAAAAGACCGTGCGCAGCCTGATGCTCAACGGCCTCGATTCCGCCCGGGACAGCGAGCACGCCGTCAACGACTGGTGGGGCCTGAGCGCCGGCATGGTGTCCGTGGATCTGGACGAGCGGCTGCCGGACGGCGTCAAGCAGCTGGCCCTCATCCTGAAAAACGGCATCATCGACGAAACCATTGATCCCTTCCTCTGCCCCATCCGGGATCAGCAGGGCCGGGTGATCAGCGACGGCACGCGGCGCTTCACCGCGGAGGAGCTGATGGGCATGGACTGGCTGTGCAACAACATTTCGGGCTCCATTCCCGGGTTTGACGAGCTGATTCCCCAGTCCCAGAACCTGGTGCGGCTGCTGGGCATTTACCGCCAGCAGATTCCCCCCAGAACGGAGGAAACAGCCCTATGAGAATCCTGCTGATTGCCGATGAAGAAAGCAAGTACCTTTGGGATTATTACCAGCCCGGCCGCCTGAAGGACATTGACCTGATCCTCTCCTGCGGGGACCTGAAGCAGGAGTACCTGGAATTCCTGGTCACCATGGGCAGCAAGCCTTTGTACTACGTGCACGGAAACCACGACAAGGGCTACGTCAGTTTCCCGCCGGAGGGCTGCGAATGCCTGGACGACCGGGTGATCAACTTCCAGGGCCTGCGCATCCTGGGGCTGGGCGGCTGCGTGCGCTACAACCCGGGGCCGTTCCAGTATACCCAGAAGGAAATGCAGCAGCGCGTCAAGCGCCTGCGCTTCGCCCTGCAGCGCAGCAAGGGGGTCGACATCGTGATCGCCCACGCGCCGCCCCGGGGCTACGGCGACGCGCCGGACAACGCGCACATCGGCTTTGAAGCCTTTGTGGAGCTGATGGACAAGTATCAGCCCCGCTACCTGGTGCACGGCCACGTGCATCCCAGCTACGGCTACCGCCTTCCCCAATCCATCCAGTACAAAAACACCATCGTGTACAACGCGGTGGGCTGGCACGTGATCGACATTGATCCCCCGCCCCAGCCGGAAAAGAAAAAGCGCCGGCTGTTCGGCAGATAATTTCATCCGCAATCAGCAGGAAAAAACGGCCGTTTGACACGGCCGTTTTTTTATGATGCGATTCTTATCGCTTTTCCCCGTACACGAAGGTGATTTCAATCGTCTCCACCCGGGAAAACACCGGGTCGCCGCGATCGATCACCACCGGCGCGATGCTGATGTTGGGGCCGTACAGCACCCGGGCGTCGGCAGGCAGCGCCGTGACCCACTCGTTGAACAGGTTCACCCGGGTGCACCGGCCGTCGTCGCTGGTGGTGTAGGGCCGGGCCGTCATCCGGTAGGGCCGGCCGTTGATTTTCATTTCCTGGATGTGCACGGCCCAGCCGGGATGCAGCCTCTCCCCTTCCGCGATGCCCAGGGCGCTGAAGGCAGTGGAAGCGGAATAACCTTTCTCCGTGCCGGTAAAATCCAGCGCCACGGTGTAGGTGCCCGGGCCGTCGATCACTGCGTCCGTTGTCCGGATCCCCGGGGAAACGGTGTCCGGCGAATAGGTGTCCCCCACGGAATAGCTCAGCGCCCAGTCGCTGCTGGACCACATGATCCACGCCACACAGGCATGCTCCGCCCGCTCCGCAGGATTTTCCCGGAAGGTTTCCGGCGCTTCCCCGATCAGGCTTTGCAGTTTTTCCCCGGCGTCGCGGCTCACCCGGGCGGCGTATTCATCCGGCGGGGTATCCCCGGGGGCGTAGCGCATGCCGTCGTACAGCGCTGCCACGGCCTCGTCGGAAAAGGCCAGCTTTTCCCGGGCAAAGAAGCCGCTGGTATCCCACAGGCACCCGCAGTAGCCGTACAGATCGCAGTTCAGCAGGAAATTCCGGTGGTACAGCACCGCGTTGTCCTTCATTTGGCCGTCGGAGCCGGGCAAGGCCCCGTATTCCCCGATGACCACGCCGTAGCCCGCCGAAGTGAACTTTTGCATTTTGGCCAGCTGGGCGTTCATGTCCCGCAAATCCTTTTTCGTCCCCCAGCGGGTGGCCCCCGCAGCAGAGGAAGCGCCGCAGTAGCTCCAGGGATCGTAATAATGCACGGAAACCAGCAGTCGGTCCGGCACGGTGTCCCGGGGCATCACGAAGCGGTCGTCGCAGGTTTTGTCGATGTTGGTGCCGTAGCCGGGAATCAGCAGGAAGCGGGTGGCGTTGAAGCCGCCGGCAAACCGCACGGTGTCCACGAAAGCCTGGTTCACCCGGTTGGTCAGGGTGTAGCGCTCCCCGTCGCTGAGCGGATGCGCCGCGGAATCCCGGCAGTACAGGGCGGAATCTTCGTCAAACCGGGCGCCCAGCTCTTCATTGGCCCCTTCCAGCACCAGACGCTCATCATAGCCGGCAAAACGGCCGGCGATTTGCGACCACAATCTGACGTAGGCTTCCATGGCCCGCTCCCGGACAGCGGCGGTGTCGGAGCCGAACATGCCCCACCATCCGCCGTCCCAGTGATCGTTCAGGATCACGTACAGCCCGGCGTCCAGCGCCCACGCAACCACCTGCTCCACCCGGTCCAGGTACGCCGGCGCGATGGTGCAGTCCCCCTCCGGCAGCCGGGTGGCGTTGGTCATCCACGCCACAGGGATGCGCAGGGTGTCAAACCCAGCCGCTTTCAGGGCAAACAGCATCTCCCGGGTCGTTTCCGGCTGTCCCCACAGTCTTTCATAATCCAAAGGGTCGTCGGAAAACATTCCGCGGCTGGCATCGCACGCTTCCAGGGTGTTGCCCAGATTGGTGCCGTTTCCCAGCTTCCGGGCAAACTCCACAGCGCTGCAGCCTTCCTCCGCGGCAGCCCCCGCAAGATCCGCCAGCAGCATCGCCAGCGCCAGCACCAAAGCCATTTTCTTCATTCACACCGCCTTCCTTCCATGTTCCGGTCTTTTTGTCTGTTTCATGCTTTTCAGTGTCTGTTTTATCAAGGTATTTTCAGGGCCCTGCCGATATAATGATGAAATGGAATGGTGGAATTTCGACCAATTATATCATGAATTGCTTCCGACTGGCAAGATTTCCCTGGAAGAAAGAAAATTCCCCCAGCCTCCGCCATCAGCCGTCCCCTTTCCTTGCGCCGCCCGGGCGGAGCAGGCGCGTTTCCCGGGGATGAACGGTCCGCCCTATCATATTTCTAAGGAGGAGACTCACCCATGAAAAAGTTTTGGATCGCTCTTTGCTGCGTGGTTCTGGCCGCAGCCATCGCGCTGGGCGTGACCATCTCCGGCAAGAATGACGCCCAGACCAAGCTGACCGCCGCCAACAGCCAGGTGACGGACCTGCAGTCCAAGCTGGATTCCGCGCTGAAGGGCGCCGAGGATACCAAGGCCGCCCTGGAAGCGGACGCCGCCGCCGCGGCTGAAACCGCTGCCAAGGCCCTGGAAGACGCCAAAGCCGAAGCCGAAGCCGCCGCCAAGGCCGCTGCCGACAAGGCCGCGGAAGAGCTGGCCGCTGTGAAGGCCGAGGCCGAAGCCGCCGCCGCCAAGGCCGCGGAAGAACTGGCTGCCGCCAAGGCCGAAGCCGAAACCGCTGCCAAGGCCGCTGCCGACAAGGCCGCGGAAGAACTGGCTGCCGTGAAGGCCGAAGCCGAAGCCGCCGCGGAAGCGCTGAAGGCCGCCAAGAGCGAAGTCACCGCCGCCACCTCCGCCGCCATCAAGGCCGGCGCTCCCTACGCCTACATCATGTACGCCAACGCCGACTGGAGCCAGCAGTTCTGGGGCGACCCCGTGGACGGGATCAACGCCAAGACCGTGCTGCTGCAGGAATACGGCGCTTACACCGTGGGCCTGGAATTTGACAACGAATCCGCGGGCCTGGCCTTCGCGGCCCTGGGCATCAAGAACGGTGAAAAGGCCATGCCCGGCACCTGCATCAAAATCAACGCCATCCGCGTCAACGGCGAAGCCATCGACGTGAAGAAGGGCTACACCTCCTCCGACGACAAGGTTGAAACCCGCATGAACCTGTACAACGAATGGGTCAGCGAACTGCCCGCCGACGCCCGTTCCTTTGACGGCAGCACGGAAGGCGCCTCCCCCGTCATCGTGGACAAGGAAGCTTTCGCCGCCGTCAAGAGCGTGGAGATCGACTTTGAGCTGGTGCCCCTGACCGCTTACATCATGTACGCCAACGCCGACTGGTCCGTGTCCTACTGGAACGACGGCGCCGAAACCCCCGTGGTGGCCCTCAACGCCCCGCTGATGGGCGAAGGCACCTACACCGTGGCCCTGGACTTCACCAAGACCGAAGCGGGCTCCGCTGCCGGCCTGGCCTTCACCGCCGTGGGCATCAAGGGCGGCGAAACGTACTACCCCGGCTACTGCATCGACGTCAAGGAAATCAAGGTGAACGGCGAAGCCATCCAGATCGGCAAGGCCTACACCTCCTCCGACGACAAGGTTGAAACCCGCGCCAACCTGTACAACGAATGGGTGGCCGCCCTGCCCGAAGACGCCCGCCGCGCGGACGGCAACCTGGACGGCGCCGCCCCCATCATCGTGGACAAGGAAGCCTTTGCCGACGTGAAGACCGTGGAAGTGACCTTCGACTTCGTGCCCGGCAAGGCCCCTGCCGCCGCTGCCGCCGCGGATGCCGCCGCCCCCCTGACCGAGGATGAAATCACCGCCATCAAGGCCGGCAAGTACAACGCCTACACCGGCATCCAGACGGAAAAATACACCTTCCGCAACGAGTGGAGCGAAGCCAACTACGGCCGCGACAGCGAAGCCAACCCCGGTTACTTCAACCGGCTCACCGGCTGGGACGCGGACAACAACGCCGTGGATTTCGGCGGCACCTTTGAGGATGCCCTGATCGACCACAACGGCGAATACACCGTGACCATGACCACCGGCGACATGGGCTTTGCCGAAGGCGACAGCAAGATCCGCATGCTGTTCGTGTCCACCGAAATTCCTTCCCGCGCCATTGATGAGGGCATTATCGCCATCTCCGATGTGAAGGTGAAGTTCGGCGACGGCCGCACCCAGGCCTACACCGAAATCACCACCAGCGGCACCTATGCCCGCATCACCCTGCTGGACGAATACAACCAGAGCAGCGAACCCGTGGCCTACACCATGCCCATCGGCCCCAACACGCCGATCGCCATCACTTTCACGGTTTCCGGCCTGGCCGAATAACCCCGCGTGCCATCAGCCGGCCCGGCTCTGCAATAGCCGGGCCCGGCTGGTGGTTTTTTTCACGCCCAAAACTCTACGCTGAATTGAGGTGCCCACAATGCAGGCAACCGTTTCCCCCAAAGTCCGGCAAGCCCGCGTGCCGCTCAGGCAGGCGCTTCCTTACTGGATCCACCGCGTGCTGATCCTGTTCACGGGCCTGCTGATTTTCTTCCCCCAGGCCAATCCCGGAAGGATCAGCTTGAAGATCAGCGAATTCGCTTCGCTGTTCACCACCGCCATTTCCCGTTCCACCATCACCAACAGCATGGGCCGCATCCTGCGGGAGGAGTGGATCCGCCAAAGCGACATCACGCTGCTGATGATCGGCTCCGCCGTGATCCTGGTTGGCATCCTGCTGTCCGCCGTGGGCGGCTGCATGAGCCTGGGCAACAGCCGCATGCGCCGCCGGGGCGTGCTCTTTCCCCTGGCGGGCAGCCCGCTGATGATCGCCGGCTGCGGCGTCATTTACCGCGCGTACCAGAACCTGGTGGCCCACGGGGAGGAAGTGAACCGCCTGGGCCGCATCGACCCCAACCTGCCCGGCGGGCTGACGCTGTTCCTGGCACTGGGCATCCTGATCCTGCTCAGTTCCCTGGCAGTGCTTATCCTCTGCCGCGGCGCCGCCGTGGAACCCAGGATGGAAATGGATGAAAAATTCAAGCTGTTCCTGATGTTCCTGCCGGTGCTGCTGCTCACCTTCGTGTTCGCGTACCTGCCCATCTACGGCTGGCGCTTCGCGTTCTTTGATTACAAGGTGGGCGACGCGCTGACGCGGGACAACTTTGTGGGCTTCAAATGGTTCACATTCCTGTTTGAAAGCGCCGCCACCCGCAGCGACCTGGGCCGCGTGCTGGTGAACACCCTGGCCATGAGCGGCCTGGGCATCGCCACCTCCTGGCTGCCCATCGCCTTCGCCGTGTTCCTGGCGGAGGTGCCGTCCACCCGGTTCCAGCGCTTTGTGCAGACCTTCACCACCATCCCCAACTTCATTTCCTGGGTGCTGGTGTACGCCATCGCCCTGGCCATTTTCTCCACCGACGGCTTCATCAATTCGTTCCTGCGGATGCTGGGGCAGAATTCCGCCGTCAATTACCTGGACAATCCGGACCACACGTGGCTGAAAATGCTGCTGTGGGGCACCTGGAAGGGCGTGGGCTGGAGCGCCATCATTTACATTGCCGGCATCTCCGGCATCGACCAGCAGCTTTACGAGGCGGCCGACGTGGACGGCGCCAACCGGTGGCACCGCATCTGGCACATCACCGTGCCGGGCCTGACGCCCACCTACATGGTGATGCTGCTGATGAGCATCGCCGGCATCCTTTCCAACGGCATGGAGCAGTACCTGGTTTTCCGCAACGCCCGGAATACCGACGTGATCCAGGTGCTGGACCTGTACGTGTACGACATCGGCATCGGCCAGGGGCTCATTCCCCTGTCCACCGTGGTGGGCATTTTCAAATCCCTGGTGGGCGTCACGCTGCTCTTTGGCGCCAACCGGATTTCCAAGGCCATCCGCGGCGAAAGCATCATATAAGGAGGTGTGAACGATGAGCAAGACCAACCATATCAAGCGCTCGCTGAACGACAAAATCGTCAACGCGATCATCATCCTGTTCTTCTCCCTGTTCACGCTCCTGTGCATTTTCCCCTTCTACTACCTGTTCATCAACACCATTTCGGACAACGACCTGGTGTCCGCCGGGGCCATCAATTTCCTTCCCCGGGGCCTGCACATCAATAACTACATCGCGCTGCAGAACGTGTCCGACCTGGGCTCCTCCGCCATTGTGACCGTGGTGCGCACCATTCTGGGCACCGCGCTGATGGTGGTCACCTCCGCCTGGGCCGGGTATCTGGTGACCAAGCAGAAAATGTGGCACCGCAGCCTGTGGTACCGCTGCCTGGTGATCACCATGTACTTCAACGCCGGCCTGGTGCCCTGGTACATGAACATGATGATGCTGGGCCTGACCAATAATTTCCTGGCCTACATCATTCCCGGCATGGTGGCGCCCTACAACATCATCCTGGTGAAAACCTACATCGAGTCCATTCCGGCGGCCCTGGAGGAAAGCGCGGTCATTGACGGCGCCGGCACCTTCAAGGTGTTCACCCGCATCATCATGCCCCTGTCGGTGCCCATCCTGGCCACCATCGCCATTTTCGGCGCCGTGGGCAACTGGAACTCCTTCCAGGATTCCCTGCTGCTGATGAGCAACCGGCCGGACCTGTACACCCTGCAGCACCGCCTGTACACGTACCTGAACACCTCCTCCAACCTGGGGGCGCTGATGAGCGGCTCCGGCGGCGTCAGCACCCAGGCCGTGCAGAACATGCTGAACACCAAGGTGATCAAGTACACCATCTCCATGGTCACCATCATCCCCATCCTGCTGGTGTACCCCTTCATGCAGCGCTACTTCGTCAAGGGCATCATGCTGGGCGCGGTCAAGGGGTAAAGACGCTTCCTCAAATGACTCGTCCGGGAGGAAAAAACAATGAACGGCGACAGAAGAGAAACCATCACCAGAACGGTGCAAACCGGCATCTCATTCGGCAGCGCGCTGGCCATGATCATCAGCTACGCGAACTGGCATTCCGTGGGCTGGGCCATCCTGCACGGCCTGCTGAGCTGGTTTTATGTGATTTACTACGTCATCCGGTACGGATGGAACTGACGCATCCCGAACGCGCCTTCCCCGCGCCGGAGGAAGGCCAAAAAAAGGAAGGAGACAGACCGAACATGAAAAAGCTTATCTCTTTGTCCCTGATCCTGGCGCTGCTGTGCGCCGTGCTGCCCCTGGCAGCCATCGCCGAAACCGTGGTGGATCACGACGGCCCTACCATCACCCTGACCGTGTACAGCCAATTGGCCAACTACTCCGGCATCCAGACCGGCTGGGGCGCTACCCTGCTGAAGGATAAATTCAACGTGGAGCTGAACATCGTGCCCGATCAGGACGGCACCTACGAAACCCGTATGGCCAGCGGCAACCTGGGCGACATCGTGGTCTGGGGCAGCAACGGCGAAGACTACCAGAACGCCGTGGCCAAGGGCATGCTGCTGGACTGGGAAGAGGACGACCTGGCCGCCGACTACGCGCCCTACCTGATGGAAAACTACCAGGTGGCCCTGGAATCCAACCGCAACATCAACAGCGACGGCAAGATCCACGGCTTCGGCCACAACGTGGCCTTCGCCAAGGGCAGCCACGGCGCCTTCTTCTACAGCTGGGATCTGCGCTACGACCTGTGGGACCAGCTGGGCAAGCCCTCCTTTGACACGCTGGAGGATATGGTGGATCTGTTCAAAAAGATGAAGGAGATCTGCCCCACCGACGAAAAAGGCAACGAAACCTACGCTGTGTCCATCTGGCCCGACTGGGACGGCAACATGGTGATGTACGTCAAGGCTCTGGCCACCGCCTATTACGGCTATGACGAGCTGGGCATCGGCCTGTACAACCCCACCAACGGCGAATTCTACGACTGCCTGAATCCCGACGGGCCCTATATGCGGTGCCTGAAATTCTTCAACAAACTGAACCAGGAAGGCCTGCTGGATCCCAACTCCATGACCCAGACGTTCGACATGATGTCTGAAAAGCTCAAGAACGGCGGCACCTTCTGGTCCATCTTCAACTACGCCGGCTCCCTGGCCTACAACACCGACGCCCATATGGCCGACGGCAAGTATATGTACACCGTGATGCCCAACCAGGCCCGGCCCATCGCCTACGCCCTGGGCAATGTGGGCGGCAACCGCATCTGGACCATCGGCAACGACACCGAGTATCCCGAACTGTGCCTGGAGATCCTGAACTACCTGGCCACGCCCGAAGGCAGCATGACCATGTGGTACGGTCCCAAAGGCCTGATGTGGGATTACAATGAAGAGGGCGGCGCGTACTTCACTCCCCTGGGCGCCCTGTGCAACAACGACAAGAAGTACGACCTGACCGGCGTCGAATGGACCTCCCCCGAAACCGGCCGCACCTACACCCTCTCCAGCAATTTCAACGACGGCTGCATACAGATCAACAACACCACCCTGGCCCAGGATATGGTGAACCCCGATTCCAAACTGGGCGAAACCTTCAACCGGGATACCTGGGTGTCCGTCATCACCTCCACCACCTATCCCATCCAGCAGTCCTGGCGCGACTGGAGCGGCCAGGTGACATCCGAGCAGTACATCGAAACCCGGCCCTACCTGATCATGCCGGAACTGCCCTACGCCGAAAGCGCCAAGGACAGCGCCCTCACCGTCACCTGGAGCCAGGTCACCAAAGCCATCGTGAACTATTCCTGGCGCGCCATCATGGCCAAGAACGACGGCGAATTCAATTTCCATGTCAACGAAATGCGCAAGCAGTGCAACAGCTACGGCTATGATCAGTGCGTGGCCTGGAGCCAGGGCGAAGCGGCCATCAAGTGGCAGCTGACCCAGGCCCAGCAGTAATCCCAAAACAGGGAAAGCGCCTTCGGACGCTTTCCCCTTTTAAGGAGAGAGAAACCATGAAATTCCTGAAAGAGCAAAACGCCCTGATTTGCCGCCGGCAGGGTGAAACGCTGCGCATCGAGCCCTGGGGGCAGGACGCCCTGCGCGTCCGCGCCACCATGTATCCGGCCCTGACAGACACGCCCTGGGCCCTGACCGAGCCGGTGAACAGCCAGGCCGACATCGCGTTCTATGAGGAAAGCCAGCGGGAAGGCGACGGCGAAATGCACGCCTATCCCGCCGCCCGCATCACCAACGGCCGCATCAGCGCCACCGTGAACCGCAGCGGCGTGGTGACCTTTTTCCGGGACGGGAAAAAGATCCTGCGGGAGCACTTCCGCAATTACGGCGGCAGCATCACCCGGGAAAGCCACTGCCTGAAGGTGGTGAACCGGGAATGGCTGCCCTACACCGGCGGCGACTACAGGCTGACCGTGCGGTTTGAGCCCAACGACGGCGAAAAGCTGTTCGGCATGGGTCAGTACCAGCAGCCTTATATGGACCTGAAGGGCTGCGTCCTGCCGCTGCGGCAGCAAAACAGCCAGACCACCGTGCCCTTCCTGGTTTCCAGCCTGGGGTACGGCATGCTGTGGAACAATCCGGCCGTGGGCCAGGTGTCCTTCGGCAAAAACATCACCGAATGGGTGGCGGACTGCTGCAAGGATATGGACTACTGGATCACGGCGGCGGATACGCCCAAGGAGCTGCTGAAAAACTACACCGCCGTATCCGGCCGCGCCCCCATGATGCCCTCCGACCGCATGGGCTTCTGGCAGTGCAAGCTGCGCTACCGCACCCAGGAAGAGGTGCTTCGCGTCGCCCGGAAATACCACGAGCTGGGCATCCAACTGGATATGATCGTCATTGACTTTTTCCACTGGACGGTGCAGGGCGACTGGAAATTCGACGAAAAGTACTGGCCAGACCCCAAGGCCATGATCGACGAATTGCATGCCATGGGCATCAAGGTGATGGTGTCCGTGTGGCCCAGCGTGGACCGGCGCAGCGAAAACTTCTATCCGCTGACGGAGGGCGGCATGCACATCCGCACCGAACGCGGCGCCATGCAGACCTACGATTACCAGGGCGACTGCGTGCAGATCGACCCCACCAACCCCGAAACCCGGGAGTACGTGTGGCAAAAGTGCAAGGAGCATTACTTCGACCTGGGCATCGACGCCTTCTGGCTGGATAACTCCGAGCCGGACCTGACCAAGTACGACTTTGACAATTTCCGCTACTACATCGGCCCCGCCATGATGTGCAGCAACATCTATCCCCAGTATTACAGCCGCGCCTACGACGAGCCCATGAACGCCCTGGGCGTGCAGCCGGTGAACCTGCTGCGCTCCGGCTGGGCCGGCAGCCAGAAGTACGGCAACGTCCTCTGGTCCGGCGACGTGCCCAGCACCTGGGAAAGCCTGAAGGACCAGCTGGTGGCCGGGCTGAACATCGGCCTGGCCGGCATCCCCTGGTGGAACACCGACATCGGCGGCTTCATGGAAGGCAACGTGTTCGACCCGGACTTCCGGGAATTGCTGATCCGCTGGTACGAGTGGGCCGTGTTCCAGCCCGTGATGCGCCTGCACGGCGACCGGGAACCCTTCACCATTCCCGCGCTGGATGACCGGGATTGGGGCGGCGGCTACCTGCATACCGGCCAGGACAACGAAATGTGGAGCTACGGCGAGGAAAACTTCGCCATCATGAAAAAGCACTACGAGCTGCGCCGCTCCCTGCGGCCCTACCTGGAAACGATTTTCGCCGAGGCCCACGAAAACGGCTCTCCCCTGCTGCGGGCCATGTTCTATGAGTTCCCCGGCGATCCCCGGTGCTGGGAGCTGACCGACCAGTATATGTTCGGCCCCGATTACCTGGTGGCGCCGGTGATCACGCCGCACACCTTCCGCCGGGACGTGTACCTGCCTGATGGCACATGGCAGGACATCCGCACCGGCGAGATCCTGACGGGCGGCCGTACCGTTTCCGCCGACGCGCCCATCGACAGCATTCCGGTTTTCAAAAAATGCTGACGCGCCCCCGGCCTACCGCGGATGAAGGGGCTCCTTTCCGGGTGCTCCCCTGCCGCTCGTTTGACCGCTTCTTCGGAAGCGGTTTTTTTGTTCGTTGTTTCTTGCTTCCCTGTCCGAATCGTGCTATGATAGGGCCATCTTTTCGCGAAAGGGGACTGCTTCATGGCCTTCCATCCGATCCGGTGCGCCGTACAGCGCGAACGGTCCTTCCCCGCTTCCGCGGGCCGCTACGCCCTCACCGCCGCCCTGCGCGGCAGCGGCCTGCTGCGCGCCGCAGGAAGCGACCGCCTGTTCCGCCGGGGCGACGTGGCCCTGCTGCCCCCGGGCCTGTCCCACAGCTGCGTATCCACCGACAAGCTGGAAATCTGCTCCTTCTTTTTCGCGCCGGATGAAGTGATCGCGCCACAGGCGGATCTGCGGCTGCTGGCAGGGTACCGGCGGCTGTTCGCGGGAGACGCCCCGGTGCTGCTGCGCCTGGACCCGGCCCTGTGGCCCGAAGCGGAATACGCGCTGGCCGCCGCCTGCTCCGCCGAGCAGGATCAGCAGCCCGGCTGCCGCACATTGCAATCCGCCCTGCTGGCCTGCCTGCTGGTGCTGCTGGTCCGGCAGGCGGAAAAGCCCGACGGCGCGGCGGCCCCCGAAACGCTGGCTGCCGCCATCCACTGGATGGAAACCCACTTTGCCGAGGAAATCACCCTGGAGCAGCTTTCCGCCCTGGCCGGCATGTCGCCCCGGCATTTTGACCGGCTGTTCCGCCTGCAATTCGGCGTCACGCCCAAAGAATACATGACCCGCCTGCGTATCGCGCAAGCCCGTTTCCTGCTGCTCCATTCTGAAAAGGCCGTCACCGAGATCGCCTTTGACTGCGGCTATGCCGACAGCAATTATTTTGCCCGGGTGTTCCGCCGGCTTTGCGGCATGTCGCCCCTGGAGTACAGGAAAAAACAATAAGAAATACGCCGTGCCGCCTGAAAAACGGCCCGGCTTTTCCCTCCTTTCGCTGCATCGTCCCCCGTTCTTTTGCATTTATTCTGTTTTTCTGTTTACAGGGGGACGATTTGCTGTATAATTGTATGCACAAATGCACTGAAAGGAGGCTTCTGCCTGTGATCGAAATTTCCCCCAAAACAAATCTGTTGGAGCAGAAAAATTATCGTTACTCCCTGCAGGACGTGGCGGAGCCCAATTTGTACCGCGAAATTTATGATTATGAAAGCGTTCCCAAGGTCACGTTCAACCACCGGCGGGTGCCCATGGGCATGCCGGAGGAGATCTGGATTTCCGACACCTCCTTCCGGGACGGCCAGCAGTCGGTGGATCCCTACACGGTGGATCAGATCGTGGAGCTGTACAAGCTGATGAGCAAGCTGGGCGGCCCCTACGGCATCATCCGGCAGACGGAGTTTTTCATCTACAGCCAAAAGGACCGGGAAGCCGTGGAACGCTGCCAGGCGCTGGGCCTGCGGTTCCCCGAAATCACCACCTGGATCCGGGCCACCAAGGACGATTTCAAGCTGGTCAAGGATATGGGCATCCGGGAAACGGGCATCCTGGTCAGCTGCAGCGATTACCACATTTTCAAAAAAATGCGTCTGACCCGCAAGCAGGCCATGGAAAAATACCTGGAAACGGTGGCATTGGCCTTTGAATCCGACGTGATGCCCCGGTGCCATCTGGAGGACATTACCCGGGCGGATTTCTACGGCTTTGTGGTGCCCTTCATCAACGAACTGACCAAAATGAGCCAGGACGCCGGCATTCCCCTGCGCATCCGGGCCTGCGATACCATGGGGTACGGCGTGCCGTATCCCGAAGTGGCCCTGCCCCGCAGCGTGCCGGGCATCATCTACGGCCTGCAGCACTATTCCGACGTGCAGAGCGAATACCTTGAATGGCACGGCCACAACGATTTCTACAAGGCCGTGGCCAACGCCTCCACCGCCTGGCTGTACGGCGCCAGCGCCGTCAACTGCAGTTTGCTTGGCATCGGCGAACGCACCGGCAACATTCCCCTGGAAGCCATGGTATTTGAATACGCCTCCCTGCGCGGTTCGCTGGACGGCATGGACCCCACCGTGATCACCGAGATCGCCAATTACTTCAAAAATGAAATCGGCTACAAAATTCCGCCCATGACGCCCTTTGTGGGCCGCAACTTCAATGTGACCCGGGCCGGCATCCACGCCGACGGGCTGCTGAAGGACGAGGAAATCTACAACATCTTTAACACCAAAAAGCTGCTGAACCGGCCGGCCTCCGTGATGATTTCCAAAACCTCCGGCCTGGCGGGCATCGCCTACTGGATCAACGACAACTATCAGCTGTCCTCCAACGAAGCCGTTTCCAAGCAGGACCCCCTGGTGGTGGCCCTGAAGGAGTGGATCGACGCCCAGTACGACGCCGGCCGGCAGGCCGCCCTGTCCACCCACGAGCTGGAAACCAAGATCGAAGAGCTCAGCGGCGGCAGGCTGGCCAGATTGTAATGGAACCATAGAATGAAAAACAAAGCGTTGCGCTCGGCCCGCAGGGACGAGAAAGCTGACGCCAGGAAGCGTTGCGCTCGGCCCGCAGGGACGAGAAAGCTGACGCCAGGAATTTTGCTTACGTTGCACGGGCAAGCCGCCTTAAGGCGGCTGCAGGCCGTGCGGAAGGAGGCCGCTTTGGAACATCGTATGATTTCTATCGCCGATCAGGTGTTTGAACAATTGGAGCACGACATCCTGTCCGGCGTGTATGAACGGGATGAAATCCTGACCGAAATCAAATTGAGCGAGCAGCTGGGCGTCAGCCGCACCCCCATCCGGGAGGCGCTGCGCCGGCTGGAGCAGGAGCACATCATCGAATCCACCAGCAAGGGTGCCCGGGTGATCGGCATCGACCGGAACGACATTGCCGACATTTGCGAAATCCGGCTGCGCCTGGAGGGCCTGGCGGCCCGCTGGGCGGCGGAGAGGGCCGATGAAGAGGGCCTGCGCACCCTGAAGGAAACGGTGGACCTGCAGGAATTCTACACCCAGAAGGAAGACCCGGAAAGCATCAAGAATGCCGACAGCCGTTTCCATCAGACCATCTACGCCCTGTGCGGCAGCACTTCCATGCAGGACACCCTGGAGCCCTTGCACCGGAAGCTGCTCAAGTACCGCCGGGTATCCGTTTCGGCCCGCAGCCGGGCGGAAAAATCCCTGGAGGAGCACCGGGCCATTTACGAAGCCATTGCCGCCCGGGACGGAAGCAGGGCGGAACAGCTGACGATCCTGCACGTTCAGAACGCGCGGGACAGCATCCTGCAAAGAGAGAAGGAGAATTGACATGAGCCGCACCATTGCGCAAAAAATCATCGCCGCGCATCTGCTGTCCGGGGACATGACCCCCGGCAGCGAAATCGGCCTGCGCATCGACCAGACCCTGACCCAGGACGCCACCGGCACCATGGCCTACCTGGCCCTGGAAAATATCGGCATTCCCCGGGTCAAAACGGAAAAATCCATCGCTTACATTGACCACAACACCCTGCAGTGCGGCTTTGAAAACGCGGACGACCACCGCTACATCCAATCCGTCGCCCGGAAATACGGCGTCTATTTTTCCCGGCCCGGCAACGGCATTTGCCATCAGACCCACCTGGAGCGCTTCGGCAAGCCCGGGAAAACGCTGATCGGCTCCGACAGCCATACGCCCACGGCCGGCGGCCTGGGCATGCTGGCCATGGGTGCCGGCGGCATGGACGTGGCGGTGGCCATGGGCGGCGGCGCGTATTACATCACCATGCCCAAAATGTATAAGGTGAACCTGACCGGCACGCTGAAGCCCTGGGTGACGGCAAAGGACATCAGCCTGGAGATCCTGCGCATCCTGTCCGTCAAGGGCGGCGTAGGCGCCATTGTGGAGTGGGGCGGCGAAGGCATCCGGCAGCTGTCGGTGCCGGAACGCGCCACCATCACCAATATGGGGGCCGAGCTGGGCGCCACTTCCTCCATTTTCCCGTCGGACGAAGTCACCCATGCCTTCCTGAAAGCCCAGGGACGCGCCCAGGATTACGTGCCGCTGTCCAGCGACCCGGACGCGCAATATGATAAAGTGATCGACATCGACCTGAGCACGCTGGAGCCCCTGGCAGCCTGCCCCCACTCCCCCGACAACGTGAAAAAAGCCGCGGAACTGGGCCGGATTGCCGTATCCCAGGTGTGTATCGGCTCCTGCACCAATTCCTCCCTGCGGGATATGCTGCGGGTGGCCGCCATGCTGAAGGGCAAAAAAATCGCCGACACCGTCAGCCTGTCCATTTCCCCCGGCACCCGGCAGGTGCTCACCATGCTGGCGGACTGCGGCGCGCTCAGCGACCTGATCGCCGCCGGCGCCCGCATCCTGGAATGTGCCTGCGGCCCTTGCATCGGCATGGGCTTCAGCCCCGCTTCCGGCGGCGTGTCCGTGCGCACCTTCAACCGCAATTTTGAAGGCCGCAGCGGCACCCGGGACGCCCAGGTCTACCTGGCTTCCCCGGAAACGGCGGCCGCCTCCGCGCTGACCGGGTTCATCACCGATCCCCGCACGCTGGGCGAGTACCCCGCCATCACCCTGCCGGACACCTTCCTGGTGGACGACAGCGGCGTGCTGCCTCCCGCCGGCAAGGAGGAAGCCGAAGGGCTTTCCGTGGAGCGCGGCCCCAACATCAAGCCCTTCCCCAAGGGCGAGCCGCTGCCGGACCAGATGACGCTGCCCGTTTCCCTGAAAGTGGGCGACAACATCACCACCGACCACATCATGCCGGCCGGCGCGAAGGTGCTGCCCTACCGCAGCAACATTCCCAAGATGGCGGAATTCTGCTTCGGCGTGTGCGACGAGCAATTTCCGTCCCGGGCCCTGCAGCTGGGCCGCAGCTGCGTGATCGGCGGCGCCAATTACGGCCAGGGCAGCAGCCGGGAGCACGCCGCTTTGGCGCCCCTGCACCTGGGTGTCCGGGCAGTCATCACGAAATCCTTCGCCCGCATCCACGTGGCCAACCTGATCAACGCCGGCATTCTGCCGCTGACCTTTGAAAACCCGGCGGACTACGACGATTTGCAGCAGGGCGACACCCTGACGCTGAAAAACATCCATGCCCAGCTGCCCGCAGGCCGCCTGACCGCCACCACCGGCAGCGGCAAAACCATCGCCCTCGTTTACCCCCTGTCGGAGCGGCAGATCGCCATCCTGAAAGCGGGCGGATTACTGAATTACACCAAGGAGGTTGCCCAATGAACCAGGAATATGTTGAAAAAGCGGTTGCCCATTACAAAGAATTGCTTTTGTCCCAGATCGAACGCGCGGACCGCATGAACAACGTGGAACGGCCGGAGAAAAAGGCCAAAACCGTGATCGGCGTCCTGGGCGGCGACGGCATCGGCCCCATCATCACCCTGCAGGCCCAGCGGGCGCTGGAAGCGCTTTTGAAGGATGAAATCGCGGCCGGAACCATGGAGATCCGCCCCATTGAAGGCTTGACCATCGAAAACCGCCTGGCGGTGAACAAGCCCATCCCCGACGACGTGCTGGCCGCCGTGAAGGAATGCGACGTGCTTTTGAAGGGCCCCACCACCACCCCCTCCGGCGGCACCATGGAAAGCGCCAACGTGGCCATGCGCCGGGAGCTGGATCTGTACGCCAACATCCGCCCCGTGCAGGTGCCCGAGGAAGGCATCGACTGGACGTTCTTCCGGGAGAACACCGAAGGCGAATACACCCTGGGCAGCAAGGGCATCGAAATCCCCGGCGTGCTCACCATGGATTTCAAGGTGACCACCATCGCCGGCACCCGGCGCATCGCCAGGGCCGCCTTTGAGTTCGCCAAAAAGAACGGCAAAACCCATGTGGCCATCGTGACCAAATCCAACATCATGAAAAAAACCGACGGTATGTTCTCCGCCATCTGCCATGAGGTAGCGGCGGAATATCCCGACATCCAGGTGGATGAATACTTCATCGACATCATGTGCGCCAACCTGCTCAAGCCCGCGCTGCGCAAAACCTTCCAGGTCATCCTGCTGCCCAACCTGTACGGCGACATCATCACCGACGAAGCCGCCCAGATCCAGGGCGGCGTGGGCACCGCCGGCAGCGCCAACGCCGGCGACCGCTACGCCATGTTCGAGGCCATTCACGGCTCGGCGCCCCGGATGATCGCCCGGGGCATGGGCAATTACGCCAATCCCGAATCCATCCTGCGGGCCGCCGTGATGATGCTGCGCCACATCGGCCTGACGGAAAAGGCGGAAAAGCTGGACGCCGCCATCACCAAGGCCCAGGAGGTTTGCCCCATCACCGGTACCGTGGAAGGCCACACCTGCCAGGAATTCGGGGAAACGCTGGCTGCGATGCTGGGCTGACACCAGGAGTTTTCCCTAAAGGAAAGCATCTCCGTATAGAAAAAACCGGGGATTCCAAAGAAGCAGATTTCTTTGGAATCCCCGGCTTTTCTGTTCTTCGCGTCCGGGACAGCCTTCACTCGCCCAGCAGCCGCTTCCGGATTTCCCGGTAGGCGTCTTCCACGCCGCCCATATCCCGGCGGAAGCGATCCTTGTCCAGCTTTTCATGGGTTTTGCTGTCCCAGAAGCGGCAGGTGTCCGGGCTGATTTCATCGGCCAGAACCAGCTGGCCATCCTGCGTTTTGCC
This sequence comes from uncultured Eubacteriales bacterium, assembly GCA_902773895.1. Taxonomy (GTDB): domain Bacteria; phylum Bacillota; class Clostridia; order Christensenellales; family Aristaeellaceae; genus RUG563. The sequence continues at coordinate 4,998 of CACYGB010000020.1, read as the reverse complement.
AAATTCCAGCTTGAAATCGATCAGTTCGATGCCGGCATCCTTCAGATAATCCGTCAGCACCTGGTTGATCTGAAAGGAATAGGCGGCAATCCGGTCCAGTTCCTCCCGGGTGGCCCAGCCCATGGCCAGAATGTGATAATCATTCACCATGGGATCGCCCAGGTCGTCGTCCTTATAGCAGTATTCCAGCACGGTCTGCTTCATTTTTACGCCTTCGTCCAGGCCCAGCCGCTTGCTCAGGCTGCCGGCGGCGATGTTGCGCACGATCACTTCCAGCGGCACGATGGATACCTTTTTCACCACCGTTTCCCGATCGTTCAGTTCCTCCACAAAATGCGTGGGAATGCCGTTTTTCTCCAGCAGCTTCATCAGGTGGTTGGTCACCCGGTTATTGACGGCGCCTTTGCCCAGAATGGTGCCTTTTTTCAGGCCGTTGAACGCGGTGGCGTCATCCTTGTACGAAACGATGCAGTATGCGGGATCATCCGTAGCAAACACTTTCTTGGCTTTTCCTTCGTACAGCTGCGCGGTCTTTTCCATGGATCCGTCCTCCCCTTCCTGCCGCCGGCTTTCCCGGCATCCTGAACGGGACAAATTATAGCACGATCCCGCAGCCTGCGCAAGAAAAAAGTGAATGTTTCTCATTATTTGTCTTTATTCGTTCGTAAAACCACCAGATCATTCGGCTTTTCCCTTTCATTCGGCCCGCTTCAACGAAAAAAGCACGTGAAAGAGCGTACATTTCACGTGTTTTCTTTTTGGGGATTATCAGAACCACTCTTTGGGCAGGTACGCGCGCTGGGCCTCCAGCATATCGTCAAACAGCTTCTGCCCATCCTCCAGGGAAACGGCGCCCAGCTGCGGATCGTTCATGAAGGTGGTAAAGCCCAGCTGCCGGTCGCAGCGCAGGGCCGCCTGCAGCGTATTTTCCTGATTGTACACATGCCTTGCCACCAGCGGCAGGATATTAGCCGGAACGGGCCCGGCGCACACCGGCTGGATGCGGTTGCGGCCAAAGAGCGCGTTGGTTTCCACCACGGCGCCCATGGGCAGGTTGGGAATCTGGCCGGCGTTGGGAATATTCACATTGGACACCACGTCGCCCAGGCCCAGCAGCGCCTTCAGCAGCAAATGCCCTTCTTCCCCGGAGGGCTTCAGGGTCAATTCCTCTTCCCCGCTGACCAGCCGCTCCGACCGGGCCAGGCGGTTTTTCAGATCCTCCTTGCGCCAGGAAACCGGCGTCAGGCTGAATTTCCACTGATGGGCCGTTTCGGCGTCCTTCAGATACCAGGGCGGCAGGAATTCCGCCAGGTGCCGGTCCCCCGCGGCGGCGATAGCGCCGTAGCGCAGGAACAGATCGAACTTGACCCGGTGCGCGCAATTGAAATGGGAGTTCATCCAGTTGTTGTCCTGGCCCTGCTCAAAGCCCTCTTTCCAGTATTTTTGCGCAAATTCCCGGTACAGGGGCATCAGGTCCATGCCGCGGTAGCTGGCTTCCGTAAGCCAGGTGAAATGGTTGATGCCGGTGACGGTGGTGTACAGATCCTGCCGTTTCACATCCCGGATGCCGCGCATATCCTCCAGCATGGCGCACAGCAGCTTCTGGGTGCCAAACACCTCATGGCAGCAGCCGAAGGCGTGAATGCCGGGATACACTTCGTACAGTGTGCGCATACACAGCGTCATGGGGTTGGTGTAATTGATCACCCAGACGTCCGGCGCCCATTCCCGGATGGCGCGGGCAAACCCGGCGAACATGGGCAGGGTGCGCATGGCCCGCATGAAGCCGCCGGCGCCCACGGTATCGCCCACGGACTGGTACACCCCCACGCGCTCCGGCAGGTGCACGTCGCTTTCCATTTCGTCAAAGGTGCCCGGCAAAATGGAAATTACCACAAAATCCGCGCCGGTCAGGGCCTGCTGAAGCGTTTCGGCCACGGTGTAGCGCCAGCGGGAGCGGGCGTCCGGATGGGCGCTGATCTTTTCCCCGATGATCCTGTTTTTTTCCGCGGCGGCACGGTCGATGTCATAAAGCCGCACCTCACCGCAGATCTGTTCATCCATGGCAATATCGGTCATGAACCCCCAGGCCCAGCCCCGGGACCCGCCGCCGATGTACGCGATCGTCAAATCCTCCACTCGGGAATCCAGTCTGTCTTTCATGTTTCTCTCCTTCTCACGCTGTCAGTACCAGGCTCCAGATCAGGATGGCCGGAATGGACAGCAGTGTGGTAAAAATCACCAGTTTGGTGGCGAATTGGGGATCCCGCTCATACTTGGCCGCCAGCATGGTGGTGGTAGCCCCGGCGGGCATGGCGGCCAGCAAGGTGCTGACACCGGTCACCAAGCGGCTCAGCCCCAGCACCAGGCATACGCCGTACACCGCCAGCGGCATCAGCACCAGCCTGTGCACCGTGAAGCGCACCACCGTCTTGTCGGCCAAGGCTTTCAAATCGATTTCGCCCAGGATCATGCCGATCACCATCATGGACAGGGGCGTGTTGCATTTGGCGATGGCCTGAACCGGCGAAAGCAGCAGCGGCGGCACCGTCCAGCGCGCCAGCATCACCCCAGCACGCAGGCGATAACGCACGGGTGCGTGACTACCTTTTTTATCGTGCTCTTTTTATCCGACACGCCGGAATAAATGGCCAAGCCCTCCGACCACATCATGATGCGCTGGGGGATCAGGTACAGACTGACCAGCATCAGCCCCGGCGCCCCGAACACGCCTTCGGCGATGGGGCTGCCCAGAAAGCCGGCGTTGGAGCAGATCATCCCGTAAGCAAGATTTCGACGCCGATCCTCATTTTCCTTCGGGAACGCCAATTTTCCGTAAACCAGCGACGCCGTCTGGATTCCCACGGACACCAGCACCACGGCCGCCATGTCCCCGGCGTTTTCCGAAGCGTTCTGATTCAGGAAGGAAACAAAAATATTGCACGGCAGCACCACATACAGCACCAGGTCGGTCAGGCTTTTTTCACCCGTGTTGCCGATCATGCCGATGCGGCGCGTCAAAAAGCCCACGGCGATCAATACGAAAAGCTGAAATTCCAGGTTCCAGATGCTGTCCATGCTCGTTTTCCTTTATTCTTTCAGCTGTTCCAGGTCCTGTCCTCCAGGACGTTGGCAATAGCTTCTGCCGTAGGCGGACAGCCCTTCACGCACTGGGATGCGCCCCGGCAGCAGTTGCCGATGCCCAGCCCGTCGAAGGTTTTTCCACGCCAGCCCTGGCCGATGCAGATCCTTTCGCCCAGGCCGTAGCCCCGGGCATGCAGCGCGCGGACCAAATTGGAAAAGCAGGCGGAGCAGGCCTGGTCCTGCTGCACGTTCCGGGTCAGCCGCGCCACCGTGCCGCTGGGCTTGGGATACAGGCGGGCGTCGCTGGGCTGGTTCAGGTTCACGATGTCCTCCTCCCGGACCTGCGCGGTGCCGCCCCCGTACTGCTGGGCCAGTTCGATATACGGCACCTCAGAGGGCGAAAGCCCCATCAGCGTGCGGCCGTAGGCGTCCAGCTGCACCGCGTCGGTGCCCAGGTACATGCGGTTGGTCTGCACCGGGGTGCCGCCCTCCTCAAAGTCCAGATCGCCGCAGATGCTGTCCACCACGATCAGCCGGGGCTTCAGCGCGGCCCCCAGGGCAGCGATGGGCTTTTGCAGGCCCATGGCGTGGAACCGGCGTTTTTCCCGGTCCGGCAGGCAGCCTTTCAGGTTTTTCAGGGCGCAGGTCATCACCGTCTGACAATGGCCCTTCAATACCGGCAGATCCACCAGCAGACCCGCGTCCAGCGCCCGGCAGCAAACGTCGACGGGTCCGATGGCCGTAGGAATAGACCGGGTTTTGTCCTTCTTCAAATCGTAAAACGGCACATCGTACTGCCGGCATACCTTGTCATAGCCCGCCGTCCGCATGGCCCGCATGGTTTCATCGCCGACCCAGCTGCCTTCGATCACGCTGATGTCCTGCACGCCGTGATCCCGGAAGTACCGGATACATCCGCTGAGCACCCCGGCATGGGTGGTAGAGCCGCTTTCCGGCGTGCCGGCGATCACCAGGTTGGGCTTCAGCGCCACGCTGCCGCCTTCCGGCACCAGGCGGATGGCGTCCGCTTTTTCCAGCAGCTTCACCGTCATATCATGGGCGTCCTGTCCGTAAATCTGATAAATCATGGGTCTCCTTCAATACACGTCATGGCCCGGAGCCGGCAAAGGACCCCGGGCCGCCCTCAAAGCCATGGCATTCCCGCAGCGCCGCCACATTCCAGATAAAGGAAGGGGCATGCGCCGGAACGATTCGGTTCCATGCTGCCGTGGCCCGCCGCGGGATACACGTCCATTTTGCGGCCTTGGGAATCAGGGGTGCGTCCCTTTTTCTGTTTCGTGAAACGGCAGGCCGCGGAATCCTGCTTCCGCAGCCTGCCGTCTTTCTCAGTGATGCAGCACTTCGCCGGTCAGCTTCTGATAATACTTGAGCAGGGCGCTGTGGTCACAGCTGCCGTCGCCGTCGTGATGCAGGATCTTCATCATTTGTCAAGCCTTTTTTCACTGGTTCGGCGGCGGTATGAAAAAGAATCGTTTCTGTTTGTGTCAGGCAGGAGCGGAAAACACTTCATCGCGAATCATCTGCTTGATTCGTTCTTCCAGACTCGTGCTGTTCTTCGTGCTGAATTGCAGGAAGATGGGGTATGTTCCGCTGCCGATGCTGAGAACAAGCGTCGGCTTCTCAGCTGCCTTTGGTTCTTCAACAACAGTGGGATTGTTCACGTTGGTCAATGAGGCCTCCTTTCCGCACTCAGGGTGCATAGAATTGATTGCAGGAATCTGACGAGGATGGTAGAATGGTTACATGGGCTTCGGCTCATCAAATCGGGATTTGTAAGGAGGCGATAATATGGATGGCTATAACGAGGATTTTTGGAAAGCGTTAGATGAATTGGTAAACAGTTCGGAAATTGTGATCGACAGGCCCAGAGGCTCCGCTCATCCCAGATTTCCA
>CACYGB010000019.1 GCA_902773895.1 uncultured Eubacteriales bacterium | reverse complement strand
AGATGCAACGCCGAATCCCTTTGCTGTCTCTGCCAGGACCGGAAGAACTCCATAGTAGAAAGAGTCGGGGTCGAAGAGCAGTGAAGCGGGTGTAGCGATGATACCTACGATCAGAGGGAAGAACTGTCCGAGGGCCTGAGGGATGATGTCTACGAGTGCTGATGCCATAGCTGTGATCATTCCCGTTCCCTTCATGATACCTGTAAAGCATCCGGCTGCGAACAGTACAGAGCACATCATGAGGCAAGCCTTTGCATGAGCGTCAACTCTTTCCTTGGAATCCTTTACCTTAGGATAGTTGATGAGGGTCGCAAGTACGTAGAATACCATGAATACTACTGCAGGTGCAAAACCTGAGAAGAGCAGGCAGAGAATGGCTGCAACGATCAGAAGAACGTTGATCCAGAAGTTCTTGGGTCTCAGGAGAGCCTTTTCAGCTTCTGAAAGCTCGGGTTCAACATATGCTGCAAGTGCTCCTCCTTCGCTATTGGCGATTCGGCTCTTTTCAGCTTTTCCGAGGAAGAATGCGATAACGAATACTGCTACGATACCTGCGATTACTGCGGGGAGATCGGGCATGAAGAATGCTGCAGGGTTTTCCTCTCCTAAAGCTGTAGCTGCTCTGATGGTGGGGCCGCCCCAGGGAATGTTGCTGACCATCAGCGCGATGGAGGAACCCAGCATGGCCGGGAATTCCGGCGGGGTGTCCGGGTCCACAGACAGAGTCTGGGCCACCACCTGCACGTCGTTGCGCATGCCCTTGTTGAACAGGGGACGCAGCGGACGGTCGATCAGGCGGCAGGTCAGGGTCGCCTTTTCGGTGGGACGGCCTTCCCGCTTGATAAAGCCGCCGGGGATCTTGCCCACGGAATACTGCTTTTCTTCAAAGTCCACGGTCAGGGGGAAGAAATCCACGCCTTCCCGGGGCTTGTCCGACGCCGTAGCGTTCACCAGCACGGCGGTGTCGCCATACCGCACCAGGCAGCTGCCGCCGGCCTGCTGGGCATACTTGCCGAATTCCAGGGTCAGTTTCCGGCCCGCAAATTCCATTGAATACTCTTTGTAGTCCATTTTCTTTCTCTTCTCCTCACACACTTCTCTCCGCGCCGGCGTGAACAACAAAAGGCTATCGGCTGAATCTTCTCCAGCCGATAGCCCCATGCGTCTTATTTACGCAGACCCAGCTTGGCAATCAGTTCACGATACCGTTCGATGTCGGTCTTCTTCAGGTAATCCAGCAGACCGCGGCGCTGGCCAACCATCAGCAGCAGACCACGACGGGAATGATGGTCGTTCTTGTTCAGCTTCAGGTGCTCGTTCAGGTGATTGATCCGTTCGGTGAGCAGAGCCACCTGTACTTCGGGGGAACCGGTGTCGCCTTCGTGGCGGCCGTAGGTTTGCATGATCTGGGCCTTGAGTTCCTTATCCATGGTGTTTTCCTCCTTCTTGGGGTGTGGTCAGTCCCCTGCTTCAATCGCCGCAGTCACAGGAAGGCGTTGGAGTATCGCTGGTCCCGTGGAAGCGGTTCTAAAAACCACGCCTGTCATTTTAACATGACAAGCGTGGTTTGTAAAGCGTTTTTTCAAGGAATTTCCTTGTTTTTTCAGAATTATTTGCCGGCTTCAGCCCGCTTGTTGAAGATCACGTTGATCAGGATGCCCAGGATCAGGCCGGTGGCGATGCTGCTGATGGTCACGGCGCCGAAATTCAGCGTCAGCCCGCCGATGCCGGGCACCAGGATGGCCGCTACCACGAACAGGTTGCGGTTGTCGTTCAGGTCCACAGGCTGCAGCATTTTGAGGCCGGATACGGCAATGAAGCCGTACAGGGCGATGCACACGCCGCCCACAATGCAGGAAGGAATGGAATTGACGAAGCACACGAAGGGATCAAAGAAGCTGAGGATGATGCAGTACACAGCGGCAATGGCAATGGTGCTGATGGAGGCGTTGCCGGTAATGGCCACGCAGCCCACAGATTCGCCATACGTGGTGTTGGGGCAGCCGCCGAAGAAGGAACCCACAATGGAGCCTACGCCGTCGCCGATCAGGGTGCGGTCCAGACCGGGATCGGTAATCAGGTCCCGCTCGATGATGGTGCTCAGGTTCTTATGGTCTGCGATGTGCTCGGCCAGGGTCACGAAAGCCACAGGGGCAAACAGCACCAGGATGCTGATCACGTCACCCATGCTGGCCACTTTGTTGGTGGCCTCTTCATAAGCGCCGAAAATGCCCAGGAAGGTGAAGCGCGGGACCTTGAACAGCTGCATGTTGTCAAAGGCGGACAGGTTCACCAGCTTCAAGGCGTCCAGGTTGGCTGCGTTGCCGATCAGGGTCAAAGCCAGGGCAATCACGTAGGCACCCAGGATACCGATGATAAAGGGGATCATTTTCATGCCCTTGCCGCCTTTGGTGGAGGCGTACACGGTGATGATAAAAGCAATAATACCCACCAGGATATGAATCAGGCTGTAGCCGGAGAAGAACCCGATCTCCGTGGCCTCTGCCAGGTTTTCTGCAGTAATGGTGCCGGTAAATCCTTCCACCAGCTTCACAAAACTGTAGTCACCATTCAGATTAGCGATATTCTTCACGGCGCTGCCGCACAGGCTCAAGCCGATCAGGGCCACGGTGGGGCCGATGACCACGGGAGGCAGCAGCCTGTTCACCCATTCGGAGCCGGTCTTTTTCACGATCAGCGCAATGATCACATACACCAGACCCGCAAACACGGCGCCCAGGAAGATGCCCAGGAAGCCGAAGGTCACGGCGCCGGCCAGGGGGCTAATGAAGGCAAAGGAAGAACCCAGGAACACGGGGCTCTTTTTCTTGGTGGCCACGAACAGATAGAACAGCGTGCCAAAGCCTGCGCCGCACAGGGCCGCGGGCTGGCTCATGTAGGTACCGGTCCCATCCACCAGGATAGGCACCAGCAGCGTAGCGGCCATGATAGCCAGCAGCTGCTGGAACGCGTAGATCAGATTCTTTTTGATTGGCGGCTTGTCGTTGATGTCGTACACCAGTTTCATCGGTACGTTTCCCCCATTCTCAAGAATGATTTATATCAACGCCGAAGCGTTCATATCAAAAAAGCCCTGCCCGGCAGCACCGCGCAAGACTTTCAGCGCGCCATCGCACGCATGGACAAGCATGTTCCGTCTCTTGCCGGTCTCACAGTACCGCCTTAAAGATGAACCGTGGAGATTATAGCCGTTTTTATCCAGCTTGTCAACCGGAATTTGTCAAAAAAACAAGATATAGTGGTTATTTTGGATTTTTGCATAAAAAAACGGCACAGATTGAGCATCTGTGCCATAAATGCATTTTTTTCGGAAAGGAATCCGCTTATTTCAGCGTGATCACCACGTGCCGGTTGGGCTCTTCCCCTTCGGAATGGGTGGTAACAGCGGGATGATCCTGCAGGGCGCTGTGCAGAATACGGCGCTCGTAGGGATTCATGGGCTCCAGGCTCACCTTGCGGCCCGTTTTCTGGGCCCGGTTGGCCATGCGGTTGGCCAGGCGCACCAGTGCCTCTTCCCGCTTGGAGCGGTAGCCTTCGGTGTCCAGCGTCACGCGGGTGTAATTGCTCTGGCCCTTGTTCACCTGCAGGCTGGTCAGGTACTGCAGCGCGTCCAGCGTTTCGCCCCGGCGTCCGATCAGGATGCCCAGGGTATCGCCTTCCATGTTCACGCGCACATTCCCTTCTTCGTCCGTGGCTACGGCGACGGAAACATTCACGCCCATCAGCTTCGTCAGATCCTGCAAAAATTCCTGGGCGCGGCCGGCGGCGGTAGCGCGATCCGCCTGCTCCGCGGGAACGATTTCCTTGGGCTCGGCGGGTGCCTGGACGGCTTCCTCCTGCTTTTTGCTTTCCCGGGGTTTCCGGGGCTTGGCCGCGGGCTTTTCGGCTTTTTCGGTCTTTTCAGCCTTTTCAGGCTTTTCGGCCGTTTCAGCCCTGGCTTCCTGCTTCTTTTCAGCCTTGGGGGCTTTTTTGCTTTCCTTTTTGGGCGCCTGTTCCTTCCGGGGTTCTTCCTTCAGGGCGTCCTGCAGGATGGCGCGGGCTTCATCCGCTTCATTGGCGTCGTCCTTCAGGCTCAGGCGAACCTTGGCAGGCCGGGAACCAAACAAGCCAAACAGGCCTTTGCTGCCTTCTTCCAGGATATCCACCGTCACATCGCTGATGGATACGCCCAGATGCTCCAGCCCTTCGGAAATGGCTTCTTCGATCGTGCGGCCGGTAACTTCGTATTCTTTCATTATTTGACAGACCCCTCTCCGCTTACGGATTGCGCTTTTTTCTTATCCTGCTTTTCCAGCACTTTGCTGATCGCAATGCCTTCCACCCACATGAAGCACGTGGAGGTGACCCAGTACACGGAGAAACCGGCATTGGACGTCAGGCAGAAGAACACGGACAGGATCGGGAAGAAGTACTTCATAAAGTTGCTCATGCCGTTCTGCTGGCCGTTGGCCGTGGGCTGTGGCTGTTCCTGCATTTGAGGATTGAACTTGGTGGACAGCACCTGGGTGACGCCAGCCAGGATAGGCAATATCAGCAGGCCGTTATACTGCTGGTACAGCGTGACGCTGAACAGCAGGAAATTTATGCCGCTCCAGTCGGGCACAGTGGCCACCGCGGCTTTATACCCGGGCATTCCCTGCAGGGCCTGCACCATGTTGGCCACCGTCAGCTTCATGGCGTCTGCGGTGGAGAAATCCAATACGGCGTTTTCCGCAACGGACTGGATGCTGGCGTTGATGGCGGCCATAGCGTCCGGATTGCTTTCAAACTGGGCCAGAGCACGCTGCCACACGTCGTTTGTCAGCATACGCAGGTTTTCCGCCGTGGGGGCGATGGACGCGAAGGGAGAATCGGTGATCCAGATGTTTTTAACCCACAGAAAGCGGTCGGCCGTGCCGATCACGTTGTCCGTTTCCCCGGCCAGATAACGGAACACCTGCACGGCCATCTGCTCGTTGGCGATGGCGCGCATGGCGGCGAACATAGCGATCATCAGCGGCCAGGTCAGCAGCATGGGCAGGCAGCCGCTCAAAGGATTGTAACCTTCCTTGCGCATCAGCTCGGCCTGCTTGCGCTGGAATTTTTCCTTGTCGTTTCCGTATTTTTTCTGCAGCTCGGTCAGCTTGGGCTGAATCACCGCCATTTTGCGCATGCCTTTGCGGCTGCGGTAGTCAAAGGGCAGGCAGATCATGCGCATCAGGATGGTAAACACGATGATGGCAACGCCGTAGTTGTTCACCACGCCGTTGATGGATGTCAGCACTCCATAAAGGAAATCAGTTACGGCATTCAAGGATTCTCGTCCCTCCTAATGACATTGCTGGGGTCCTGGGGCACTGGATCGTATCCGCCCCGGGAAAATGGATTGCAGCGGGCAATTCTTTTGGCCGCCATCCAACCCCCGCGAACGGGGCCGTAGCGCTCCACAGCGGTGTACGCGTAATGGGAGCACGTGGGCACAAACCGGCAGCAAGCCCGCTTCCGGGGGCTGATCTGCCTTTGGTAGAAGCGGATCAGCCGGAGCAATATCCGTTTCATGGCTTCATTCTTCCCGATACAGGTTCTGCTTTTTCAGCAAATAGGCAAGGCCGGACTGTAATTTGCGATAATCCGCCTGGGCTGCCGCGTCCCGCGCCGTGACCACATAGAGCCCGCGCTTGAGACGGGGCAGTTCCGCCCGGAACGCTTCCCGCAGCCTGCGGCGCACCTTGTTGCGCGTCACAGCGTTGCCGATCTTCTTGCTCACGGAAAAACCCACCAGCAGCCTGGGCCCCTTCACAAAGCCCACCGACATTTCCCGGCAGGCAGACCCTTTGCCCTTCCGGTACACATACCGGAACTGGCCGTTTTTCCGCATCCGATACTGCTGCTGCATGACCTGCTCCTCCCTTGGGCTTTCCCGCTGCTTTTCCCATAAAGCAGGAAAAACCCGCCCCACGGTTTTTTGCACGTTGGCATGCGTCGGGGCGGGCTAAGCCATGCAAGAAACTAAGGAGAAACGGATCAGACCGTCAGCTCCTTGCGGCCGCGGCGGCGGCGGCGGGACAGCACCTTGCGGCCGTTCTTGGTGCTCATGCGGGCACGGAAGCCGTGCACCTTATTGCGCTGGCGTTTCTTGGGCTGATAAGTACGTTTCATGACGGCAACAACTCCTTCTAATTCCAAATGCCTGTTGGCATTGATGTCTGGCGTATTGTGATAGAAAGCACCACAAAACAGCCATTATAGTATAGCCGTCAGGCCGCTTCCTGTCAAGACATTTTCTGTGATTTTCCGATCAATTTTTTTACTGGTTGGCCAGATCCTGCCTCAGTCCCCGCAGGGAATCCAGCTGCTGCGCCAGGCCGCGGTCCGCCTGGTCCATCATCTGGGCGATGGCGCCGCGCACCCGGTTGGAATAATCCTCGCACTCCCGGTGGGTGCTTTCCAGCATTTCCTGGGCCTCCGCCTGGGCGCGGGCAATGATTTCGCTGTCCGCCACCAGCTGCTGGGCACGGGCCTGGGCGTCGGCAATCATGGCGTTGGCGCGGTTCTGGGCGTCGGCCACCATGGCGTTGGCCTGGTCGGTGGCGCTGCGCAGGGTGTCCGCGGCGCGGCTCTGGGCGTCGTTCAGCGTGGCCTGAGCCTGGTCGTTGGCATTTTCCACAGCAGTGCGGGCCTGCTGGGTCGCTTCCCGGGTGGTGGCTTCCGCGGTGCGGCGGCTATCGTCCAGGATCTGCTGCTTTTCCGCCAACACGGAATCCGCCAGCGCCAGGTTTTCGGGCATGCTGGCGCTGAGCTGGCCCAGCAGGCGCGTCAGGTCGTCCTTGTCAACCATCACTTTGCCCGTAAAAGGCACAGCCTTGGCATTGTTGATGGCCAGTTGAATGCGGTCCGCGATCGCAAGGGTGGTGATTCTCTCGGCAGCCATGGGAAAACCTCCTTATCGTATCATTGAAAAAACATTACTTGAAAGCTGCCAGAATATCCGGCAGCACTTCTTTGGGCACAAAGGGCGTCAGATCCGCCCCGAAGGACGCCAGCTGGCGCACCATGCTGGCGCTGATCTCGCCGCGTTCCGGCGACGCAGGCAGGAACACCGTTTCCAGCCCCGGGTCCAGTTGCCGGTTGATCCGCGCCATGGTCATTTCATTTTCCAGATCCCCCACGTTCCGGACGCCCCGCACCACGATGCGGATGCCCGTTTCCCTCGTCAGGGAGGATAGCAGGCCGCCGTAGGAAATCACCTGCACATTGGGAAGGCCGGCACATGCTTTTTTCAGCATCTCCACACGTTTTTCCACCGGAAAGCAGCCCTTTTTCTCCGGATTATGCAGCACGCCCACCACCACCGCGTCATACATCGCGGCGCAGCGGCGGATCAAATCCATATGTCCCAGCGTTACCGGGTCAAAGCTGCCCGGATACAGGCACTTGCTCGCCATCCTTGCTCATCCTCTCCAGAAAGCTCAATCCCGTGATGCCGTACTCCCGCCGGTCGCCGCACTGCAGCGGCGGCAGCGCCTTGGGCGGCGTTTCCCGGGCGTGCTCCACCACGATGATACCGTCGGGGGCCAGCAGCTTTTTTTCCAGCCTGCCGCACAAAGCGGAACAATCCATTTTATACGGCGGATCCAGAAAAATCAGGTCAAACGGCGCTTCCGTTTTTTCCAGCGCTTCCACCGCGGCCAGGTCCTTCATCTGCATGAGCCGAACACGATCCTGGTACCCCAGCGTCTCCACATTCTCGCGGATCACCCGGCAGGCCTTCATGGACTGGTCGTTGATCACGGCCTCCGCCGCCCCGCGGCTGAGCGCCTCCAGGGCCAGCGCGCCGCTGCCGCCGTACAGATCCAGCACCCTGGCGCCGTACACGCGCCGCACCAGGATGCTGAACAGCGCTTCCTTCACCTTGTCCGCCGTGGGCCGGGTTTCCGTGCCTTCCAGCGTTTTCAGCTTTCGGGATTTCTTTTCCCCGGCAATAATGCGCAGCATCAGATCAACTCATTCTTCTTTTCAGTGCGCTGGCGCCGGGCTTTGAGGGCCTTGCGCTGGCGGCGCTGATAATTTTTCCGGCTGGTTTTGATGTCGCCGTGGACCATGGCGCGGGAACGGGGCCCGGTCAGGTAGCCCAGCGGATACCCCAGCGCGGGAATGCACACCAGCAGCGGGCTCAGCCGGTCCACCGTCAGCAGCGCGTCCGTGCCGTACAGCCGGGCAATCTGGGCAAAGGGGAAAATCAGCAGCCTGCCGATCACCCGGAAAATGTCCGCAGCGCCGAAGGAACCGCCTTGCTGGTAATAAGCCAAGGGTTTCATCACATCGCCGCCCTGATCCGTCACCCATTCCGGCAGGCTTTGCAGGGCATAAACCTGCTTCCTCGCCAGCAGGGCGTGCGCCACCGCCAGCGCGATCACCACCGCCACACCGCACAGCATGGTAAACCAGCCTTTCAGCGGGTGGAAGCAGCGGGCCTTCTCCTGGGGATCCACGGTCTTTCCGTTCTCCTGCCGGGTATAGGCGATTTCACCCAGGGCCACCTGGCTTTCCCCTTCCCGGGCGCCGTTCAGGTACAGCAGCGCGCAGCAGAAGGCCACCAGCACCAGATTCAGCAGCCAGGTCACAAAGGTGCTTCCGGAAGGGATCATGCCGCCGATCACAACGAATACAAAAACGAAAATGGCGTAATAACCCACGATTTTCAGGGCCTGCCTGAATACGGAATCTTCCTTCCAGTCGCCCTTCAAATAAGGTTTATATACCAGTTCCCGCTTGTCTTTTTTCTTTTTCGCACCGTTTAGCATCCCTGATCCTCCGCCTTTGTTATATAGTGGATCGGCACCCTGGCCGTAGCGGCCAAAAGCATTTCATAGCTGATGGTGCCGGCCCAGGCCGCAAGCTGCGTCGCCGTGATTTCTTCGTTTCCCTGTTTTCCCAGCAGCACGCAGGGCGCCCCGGTGCGCACATGGGGAACGTCCGTCACGTCCGCCATGATCTGGTCCATGCATACCCGGCCGATCACCGGGCACCGGACGCCGCCGATCAGCACCTGCGCCTTGCCGCTCAGGGCACGGTGATAGCCGTCGCCGTATCCCACGGGCAGCGTGGCCACCCGGATTGCCCTGTCCGCCCGGAAGGTGCAGCCGTAGCTGACCGCCTCGCCAGCGGGCAGATCCTTGACAAACACCACTTCCGTATGCCAGGACAGCGCGGGCCGCACCGTCGGCGCTTCCTTTACCGGCTGGCAGCCGTAGAGCGAAATGCCTTCCCGCACCATGTCGTAGCGCGCCTGGGGATACCGGGCGCCGGCGGCGCTGGCCGCGGCATGAAGGAGCAGGCCTTCCGGCAGCAGCTTTTTCATCGCTTCGAACCGGCGGATCTGCTCCAGCGAGTAGGCGTCATCCTCCCCGTCCGCATCGGCAAAATGGGTAAACGCGCCGGTCAGGCGGACGTGGGGCGACCGCCGAATGGCCGCAAGCACGGCCAGCAGTTCCTTTTCCGTCCTGACGCCGATGCGGCCCATGCCGGTGTCGCATTTCAAATGCACCTGGGCAATACGCTTTTGCCGCGCCGCAGCGTCCTCCAGCAGCCGCACCCGTTCTTCGTCGAACACGGCCTGGGTCAGCCCGAAGCACACGCTGGCTTCCGCTCCGCGCTCATTGACGCCGCCCAGCACCAGGATCGGGGCGGTAATGCCCGCCTGACGCAGCGCCTCCCCTTCCTCGGGAATGGCCACGCCCAGCCAATCCGCGCCGTTTTCCAGCGCCGTGCGCGCCACCTGAATCAGGCCGTGGCCATAGGCATTGGCTTTCACAACCGCCATCATGTGCGCCACGGGCATGATGGAGCGTTTCAGCGCCGCGGTGTTTTCCGCGATGGCCTGCAAATCTACCTGAATGAATGTTCCCCGGTACTGCAAGGGCAGCCTCCCGTTTCGCTGTCATTTCCCGGCGGCTTTGGGAAGGGTCCCGCGCAATCAGCATAACGCAAACAAGACGATCCAGCCGTCAGTACTTGTATTATAGCACATCCTTCCGGGTTTTACCATGTTTTTTTATCGTCTTTGGAAATTCATGGAACTCCCGTCAAAATCCGCTGGGTTAAAAACAAAAAGGCCTTCCCCGCGGGAAGGTCTTTGATCGTTTTACAGCTTGCCGCCCATTTTGCCGCCCAGCTTGCCGGTCTTTCCGCCCAGCTGTACGCCGGACAGAATATCGGAAGAGAAGGCGAAGGAATTGCGTTCCTTTTCCTGATGGGCTTTCAGGGCACAGGACACCATTTCATCAATCAATTTGGCATAGGGCAGGCCCGTCGGCTGCCACAGGTAAAAGGCCAGCGAACCGGGAATGGTGTTGATTTCCGTGATATAGTGCTTTCCGGAATGCCGGTCGATCATGTAGTCGATGCGCACCACGCTTTTGCAGTCCATGGCGTCAAAAATTTCCATGGACAGGTTCTGCAGCGTTTTCGTCAGTTCCTCTCCCACCGGCGCGGGAATGACGTGCTTGGAGGAAGCCATGCCCTTGCTGGCGCCGTGATTGGGCAGATACTTATCGGCAAAATCCAGGAACCCTTCCCCCGCGTTGCTCATTTCCAGCACGGATGCCCGTCGTTCCCCGTCGAAGCCCAGCACCGAGCAGTTCACTTCGATGGGGTGATCCAGCCCCTGCTCCACCAGCACCCGACGGTCGTAGGAGAAGGCCAGATCCAGCGCGTCCCGGAGTTCCTGCCGATTCTTGGCCGGGCTGACGCCGATGGAGGAGCCCAGGCAGGCGGGCTTGACGAACACCGGATAGCCGATTTCTCTTTCAACCCGGTCCATGGCCGCGCCGGCATCCTTTTCCCATTGGGACCGGGTCAGCGCCGCATCCGGCAGAATGGGAAAATCAAAGGCCTTGAAAAACCGCTTCATGGCGATTTTGTCCATACCGATGGCGGAGGCGGTGACTCCGCTGGAGGCATAGGGCAGATCGGCCATTTCCAGCAGGCCCTGCAGGGAGCCGTCTTCCCCATGGAGCCCGTGCATTACCGGGATCACGCAGTCCAGATGCGCCACCATTTCTTCCTTGCCGCCGCCGAACAGGCCCTTGGCCGGCACATAGTGCAGCAGCGCGCCGCTGCCGGCGGTCAGATCCAGATGCACCGGGGTGACGCCCTTCATGAAGGGATCGAAATGGGTGTAGGTTTTCATGTCCAGCAGCGCGTCCCCGGTAAACCATTCCCCTTTCCGGGTAATGTACACCGGGATCACGTCATACTTTTCCCTGTCCGCGCTGCGCATCAGCTGCACGGCGCTGATGATGGATACGTCATGCTCGCAGGAACGGCTGCCGTAAATCACGCCCAGCTGCATTTTGCTCATAGAATTTATCCTCCGTCAGTTTTCACTGTAATGATCGGGCAGGTCGTTTTCATACATCACGGTGTCCCCGGGGCGGATCATGCCGTTGACGACGGCCACCGCTTCCTCCAGGGACGCCACCGTATGGATATTGTCCGCCGGGAACCCCTGTTCCGTCAGACCCCGGCGAATGGGCGACGTGTGCTTTTTGCCAACCAGCACAGCCACGTCCACGCATTCCGCCATGGCCCGACCGAATTCCTCGTTGTATTGGTCTTCTTTCTCCCCCAGTTCCACCATGCCGGGCGTCACGATGATACGCTTGCCCGGGAAGGATGATAGCACCTTCAGCGCTTCCTTGCTGGAACGGGGATTGGTGTTGAACGCGTCGTCGATGACGCCGATGCCGTTGGGCGTTTTCAGCAATTGCAGCCGGTGCTCGACGGGCTTCAATTGGCTGATGCCCCGGGCGATCTGCTGATCGGAAAGGCCCAGCCGCCGCGCCACCAGGCTGGCCGTGACGATGTTCCTTACATTGTGTTCGCCCAGCAGCACCGTTTCGCACGCGATGCTGTCGCCCTCTTTGAATTTCAGGGTGAAGCGGCACCCGGCGGGCGATACGGTCACATCCTCCGCCCAGGCGTCGCCCATTTCAGAGGCGGCCAGCAGCTTGCTCTTTTCCGTTTTGTCGTACAGCTTTTTCACGATGCCGTCGTCGTTCAAAAACACCGCCAGGCCGTCGTCCGGCAGGGCGTCGATGAGCTCGTACTTGGTTTTTTCGATGCGTTCGATGGTCCTAAACGTATCCAGATGCTGGGGGCCCACGGCGGTCAGGATGCCGATCTGCGGGTGCACCAGGCGGCTCAGTTCCTTGATTTCCCCCACGTGCCTTGCGCCCATTTCGCCAATGAACACCTGATGGGACGGCGTCAGCCGCTCCCGCACGATCCGGGTAACGCCCATGGGCGTGTTGAAGGACGCCGGCGTGGCCAGCACGTTGTATTTTTGCGACAGGATTTCCGCCAGGATGAATTTGGTGCTGGTTTTGCCGTAGCTGCCGGTAATGCCGATGCGGATCAGCCGGTCGTTTTCCAGCAGTTTCTTTTCCGCGTCCCGGAAATACAGATGGAAAATCAGCCGTTCAATTGGCAGCGCCAGGATCCCGGCAAGCGCCACAGCCAGCGGAAGCAGCAGCATGGGCAGCAGCAGCGGCGCGAAGGTGCGCAGCAAAAACGCCGCCGTGGGCAGGTTTTCCGGCATTCCCCGGGTCAGCAGCCAGGGAAGCAGCGAAAACGCCAGGCAAACGAGCGCCAGCACAGTATAGAGCCGCTTCATCCGGGCTGTCAGGGCAAATTTTTTCTTCTGCGGCGTTTTCACCGCGTGCCGGTGCAGCAGATACCCGATGCCCGCCGTCAGCATGCCCCACAGAATATTGACCAGCACGCTGCCCGAATCAGCGCTGCCGAAAACCAGAGCCAGCAGCATCATCGTTTCCAGGCAGCCCAGGGCCAGCAGAACGCCGGGCAGCAGCGCCTTTTTCCATTGGCGCCGCACCGTGCGGAAGTAGCCCTGGAACTGATAGCTCTCCAGCTGGAAATAATGCAGCAGCAGCCGGGACGCCAGCACCATCCCGGCAGCCCGGCCAAGAATTTGAATAATCAGCGCGATACGGTTCATAAGGCTCACCCTTCAGGTCAAAAATGCCCGCACAACGGCCACAAAGCGCGGCCATTGGCGCAGATACGCGAAATGATCGTCGTTTTCAAATACCACCAGCCCCGCGTCCGGGATTTCCTTTTCCATGGTCTGTCCCATCCACAGCGGCGTATCCTGGTCCTTCTCTCCCCAGATAAGCAGGGTCGAAGCCTTGATTTGCGGCAGCAGGGGCCGCAGGTCCTCATTGATGACCATCACGAAGGTTTTGCGCATTTCCTCGTCCAGCGCCTTGTAATCGGCGGAACCGTATTTGTTGCGCAGAGCTTCCAGGCTTTTTTCCGCCGCGCCGCCAATGCCGGGCACCTTGGCCAGCCCCTGCAGCAGCTTCTTTTTCCGCTGAAACGCTTCCCTGCGCCGGCGCTGTTCGTCCGTTTCCGGCTTGCGGATACCCGCGCCGCCGGTGATCACCAGCCGCTTCACCGTTTCCGGCCAGTGGGACGCCAGATACAGCGTCACCCGGCAGCCAAACGAGTGGGCGATCACGTCGCAGGGCGCGATGCCCAGCTTCCGGATCACCTCCAGGGTGCACTCGGAAAACTCCTTGACGCCCCAGGGCTCCGGGGGACGCTGGGACTGTCCGTGCGCGGGAAAATCGATCAATGTCACATGATAGTCCCGGCTCAGATCGTTGGCGATGGGTTCAAAATGCTGAACGGTGCAGCCCCAGCCGTGCAGCAGCAGCACTTCCGGCTTTCCCGTCTCGCCCCGCTGCTCGTAATGGATCTCAATCCCCTTGGCCGTCAGCCGCATCCGCGCATCCCCCTTTCCGGTATTGTATGATGTTTACGTTTCATCCATGCGCCAGATATACCGGCATTTCTGGCGCGCCCCGGCGCACAGGGCCCGGTACTCCGCCGGCACGTCGGCGATGCGTTCCAGAACGCAGCCCAGATGCTGGCAGGTTTTCCTGGACGCGGTGTTTTCCACGTTGTTGGTGATCACCACGCTGCCCAGGCGCAATTTGCACAGGAACGGGCGGATCAGCCGGCAGGCCCGCGCCGCATAGCCGTTTCCCCGGTATTTTTCCTCCACCCGGTAGCCGATGTGGCCCAGGTAATACAGCCCGGGGCTTTCCCCCAGCCGCAGGGAAACGTAGCCGGCATAGTGCCTGGTTCCGTGCGGATAGATGTAGAAAGTATAGCCGTCCTCGATCCCGCAGCTTTCGTCCCGCACGTCCTCATTGCTCAGGAACAGGTCAATGACCCCGTCGGAAAACATGGGCTTGCGGGAAAACAAACGCAGCAGCGCAGTCATGACAGCCAATCCCCCACACATTGTATCATAGTCCTATCCCGCCGGCAACCGGCAGGAAACCGGCTGTTGCAGCCCGGATTCCCCCGCCGGCGGTCGGATGGCGGAAATTTTCTTTCCGTCAGAACAGCGCTTCCACAAACTCCTTGGCGTCGAAGGCCTGCAAATCGTCGATGCCTTCGCCGACGCCGATGTACCACACGGGAATATTCAGCTCCTTGCGGATGGCGATGGCCACGCCGCCCTTGGCGGTGCCGTCCAGCTTGGTCAGCACGATGCCGCCGATTTCGGCCGCTTCCTTGAACTGCTTGGCCTGCTGGATGCCGTTTTGCCCGGTGGTGGCGTCCAGCACCAGCATACAGCGCATTTCGGCTTCGGGGTATTCCCGGTCGATGATGCGGCGCATTTTGGACAGCTCATCCATCAGGTTCTTTTTGTTGTGCAGCCGGCCGGCGGTGTCCACGATCAAAAGATCGGTTTTCCTCGCCTTGGCTGCCTGCACGGCGTCGTACACCACGGAGGCGGGATCGCCGCCCTCCTGACCGCGGATGATGGGCACCTTGGCGCGCTCCGCCCACACGGCCAGCTGCTCGTCGGCGGCGGCGCGGAAGGTGTCGGCGGCGGCCAGCATCACGCTGCGGCCGATTTCCTGGAACCGCAGGGCCAGCTTGCCGATGGTGGTGGTTTTCCCCACGCCGTTGACGCCCACCACGAACATCACCATGGGCCAGCGCAGCGAAGGCCGCGGGATGTTCATTTCCTCCACGATGATCTGCTTGAACAGCTGTTTGGCCTGGTCGGCATCCTTGATTTTCTGCTCGCTGACGCGGGCGCGCAGCTTTTCCATAATATCGGTGGTGGCGGCCATGCCCACGTCGGCCAGGATCAGGATGTCCGTCAATTCGTCAAAGAAATCGTCGTCCACTTCCCGGGTGTTTTTCACCAGTTCATCCACTTTGTCCGTCAGGCCGCCTCTGGTTTTGGTCAGGCCCTGCTTCAGGCGCTGAAAAAAGCCCATACCGAACCCTCCTTACTCGTAATCCTGCAGATTCACGGACACCATGCCGCTGACACCGCGTTCCTGCATGGCCACGCCGTACAGCGCGTCGCAGCGTTCCATCGTGCCCTTGCGGTGCGTGACCACCACGAACTGGGTGGTCTTTTTGTATTCAGACAGATAATCGGCGAAATAGCCGATATTGGCTTCGTCCAGGGCCGCCTCGATTTCATCCAGGATGCAGAACGGCGTGGGCTTGAGCTTGAGCATGGCGAACAAAATGGCGATGGCCGTCAGCGCGCGTTCCCCGCCGGACAGGAGGCTGAGCAGCTGCAGCTTTTTCCCCGGGGGCTGGGCAATGATCTCGATGCCGCAGTTCAGGGCGTCGTCGGGATCGGTAAGCCTCAATTCCGCCTGGCCGCCGCCAAAGAGCCGGGCAAAGGTTTCCTTGAAGAATTCGCCCAGCTTCGCAAATTCCACCACAAACTGCTTTTCCATCTGGGTCAGCAGCCGGGCGATCAGCGTTTGCAGATCCTCTTCCGCTTTGGTCAGGTCCTGCTGCTGGGCCGTCAGATCGTCAAAGCGTTCCTTGGTGGCGGCATACTCCTCGATGGCGCCCACGTTCACATGGCCCATTTCCCGGATACGGCCCCGCAATGACGCGGCTTCCCGCTCGCTGCCGGTCAGGTCAAAATGCCCTTCCACCCGGGATTCCTCCGCCCCGGCATAGGTCAGGTCGTAGGTATTGAAGATGTGATCGGTCATTCCCTTCAGCTCGCTGTCCGCCCGGTCCCGGCTCAATTCCGTCCGGTGCAGCTTCATGCTGTCTTCATCGTAAGCCTTGTGCATTTCTTCGCTCTGGCGCACGCATTCACGCTGCCGGGCGCTTTTTTCCTGCCGCCGGGTATCCAGGTCCGCCACTTTGCTTTCCCAGGAGGAAACCGCCTCTTCCTGCCGGGCACATTCCGCTTCCTGGCGGCGCAGGGTTTCCTCCGCTTCCCGCATCTGCTGCCGCCGGGCGGACTGGTCTTTTTCCAGCTGCTCCATCGCACGGTCCAGCGCCAGCATTTCCTGGTCCTGCCGGGCCTTGTCCCGGCGAAGGGTGTCCAGGGCATGGGTCAGTTCGGCAAACTGAAGCCGCAGCTTCGTCACCAGATCCCGCTGGACTTCCGCTTTTTCCCGGGCATCCAGCAGGGCCTTTTGAAGCAGTTCCGTTTTTTGGTCCATGGCTTCCCGGTCCACCGTTTCGTTCTCCGCCTGGCTCTGGACCCGGGCCAGATCCGTCTCCAGCTCCGCGATGCTTTCTTTCAATTGCACCTGGGCGCTGCGGGTACGGTCCAGCTGCTCGGCGGCGGCATTCAATTCCGCCTTGGCGTTGAAAACGCGCTCCTGTTCCCGGGCCACGGCGATTTCTTCCTGATGCACCCGGTCCATGGCTTCGTTGCGCAGACGCTTAAGCTCCTCCCGGTCGCTTTGCATGGCCATCAGCCGGTCCCGCAGGGCGGCCAGGTCTTTTTTCTCCGTTTCCAGCGTCTTTTGCAGTTCCTTCATTTCGCGCTCGCGGCCCAGCAGGCTTACGGCGCTCTTCTGCGCGGTGCCGCCGGTCATGGAGCCGCCGGAGTGCATCACGTCGCCGCTGAGGGTGACCAGGCGGAAGGCATGACGCCCTGCCCGCATGATGGGGATGCCGCTGTCCAGATCCCGGGCGATCACCGTGCGTCCCAGCAGGTTTTCCATAATACCCCGGTACTGGGGATCGTAGGAAATCAGTTCGCTGGCCACGCCCAGGCATCCGGGCATGGAAAGCAGGCGCCGTTCCTCGCCGGTAAGCACCCGGGAGTTGACGCTGGTCATGGGCAGGAAGGTGGCGCGGCCCAGCCGGTTGTTGCGCAGGTAGTCGATCATCCGCTTGGCGGCTTCCTCGTCCTCCGTCACAATATTCTGCAGCGCGCCGCCCAGCACCATATCAATGGCGGTTTCCAGTTCCTTGGGCACCTGCATCAGCCTGGCCACCACGCCGCGGACGCTGCGGTCGTTTTGCGCATAGGAAAGCGCCCGGCGGACGGACTGGTTGTAGCCTTCCATCTCCCGGCTCATTTCTTCCATCAGCCGAAGCCTGCTTACGTCCGCCTGGTATTTCAGGTTCAGGTTCTGGGCCTGCTCCGCCGTTTTCTGCGTTTCCTCCGTCAGTGCCCGCAGCCGGCCTTCGCACGCTGCCGCGTCGTTTTTCAGCTGCTCCAGCCCCTGGTTCACTTCGCCCGCCTGCTTTTCCGCGGCGCGCAGCGCCTGGACCAGGGTCAGCTGCTTTTCGCCGCCCTCCTTCACCGCCTGCTCGATTTCCGTCAGCCGGTTTTTCATCTGGGCGCACATGGCCTGCTGCCGGGCCTGCTGGGCCTTG
This sequence comes from uncultured Eubacteriales bacterium, assembly GCA_902773895.1. Lineage (GTDB taxonomy): Bacteria > Bacillota > Clostridia > Christensenellales > Aristaeellaceae > RUG563. The sequence continues at coordinate 17,237 of CACYGB010000019.1, read as the reverse complement.
GCGTCGCTGAGCCGGTTCATGGCGTTCAGAATATCCGCTTTATGCTGGTCCAGGGTTTCTTCTTTTTCCTGGGCATCGGAAAGCAGGCCGTTCAGCTTTTCCTGCTCCCGGTCCAGCTCCTTTTGAGCCTGCTCGATGGCGCTGCGGCTTTCCTGAGTGCTTTGCTCTCCCTGTTCAAAAAGGACGCGCAAATCAGCCCGGCGCCGCTTGGTATCCTCCATTTCCCCGGCGATCCTGTCCAGATTTTCCCGGGCGGATTCGATTTGGTGCCGGGTGCTTTCCCGGGCGGATTGCATGTCATGCAGCGTTTCGTTGGCGGAAAGATGCTCCCGGCGCGCCTGCGCCAGCTCCTCCTCCAGCGCGCTGATGGCTTCCTCCAGCTTTTCCCGCTCCGCGGTGTTTTCATTGAGCCGGGCCTCGTGATGCAGCAGCACGTCCCGCAATCCTTCCAGCGTCTGGTCCAGGGCGGCGATACGCTCCTTGACCTTGTCGTGGCGGATCAGGAAAATATTGATTTCCAGGGTGCGCAGCCGCTCAGCCAGTTCCAGGTATTCCCTGGCCACGGCCGCCTGCTGCTCCAAAGGCTCCACCCGGGAGGCCAGCTCCTCCAGAATATCATTGACCCGGCTCAGGTTGTCCTGGGTGCGGGCCAGCTTGCGCTCGGCGTCCTCCTTGCGCACCCGGTACGTCATCACGCCGGCGGCTTCCTCAAACACCTGCCGGCGGTCTTCGCTTTTCACCGACAGGATCTCGTCGATCCGGCCCTGGCCGATCAGGGAATAGCCTTCGCGGCCGATGCCGGTATCCCGGAACAGCTCCAGAATATCGCGCAGGCGGCAAGCCGTTTTGTTCAGGTAATATTCGCTGTCGCCGTTGCGGTACACCCGGCGGGTCACAACCACTTCGGCGAAATTGGATTTCAGGGCGCCGTCCTCATTTTCGAACGTCAAAGAGACCTCGCAGTACGAGGCCTGTTTGCGCTTGGCAGTGCCGTTGAAAATGACGTCTTCCATTTTCGCGCCGCGCAGCACCCGGGCGCTTTGTTCGCCCAGCACCCAGCGCACAGCGTCGCCGATGTTGCTTTTGCCGGAACCATTGGGCCCCACGATCCCCGTGATGCCCTGATTGAAGACGATTTCCGTCCGGTCGGCAAAGGATTTGAATCCGTGTATTTCCAGCTTTTGAAGCCGCATTCTCCTTTATTCCCCCGAACGCTTGATAAGGACCAGCGCGGCGGCCGCCGCTTCCTGTTCCGCCCGCTTTTTGCTTTTGCCGCTGCCCCGGGCGACCTCTTTGCCGCCGATCAGCACAGCGGCAGTGAACACCCGGTCGTGAGGCGGGCCTTCCTCGCCCACGGTTTCATAGGCGGGCATAGGTTTGCCCTGGCCCTGCAGATATTCCTGCAGGGCGCTCTTGGCGTCGTTTTCCCCGGTTTCGGAGCAATCCCCGATCAGGCGGGTCACCACGGCCCGGGCCGCGTCAAAGCCGCCGTCCAGGTACACTGCCGCCAGCACCGCCTCAAAGGCGTCGCACAGCACGCTGGGGTTCGTCCGTCCGCCGGATGCGGCGCAGCTTTTCTCCATCAGCAGCGCGTCGCCCAGACGGATCTGCCGGGCCACCTCCGCCAGTTTTTCTTCCCGGACCAGTTTCTGACGCAGCTGGGTCATGGCGCCTTCGTGCATTTCCGGGTGCCGGTCATAGATTTTTTCGCTGACGCACAATTCCAGCACCGCGTCGCCCAGAAATTCCAGCCGCTGATTATGATGCGCGCTGAACGAAGGATGGGTCAGCGCCAGCTTCAGCAGCGTCGTCTGGCCGAACCGGTAGCCCAGCGCCTCCTGCAGGGCCTCGTAATCCGCCGTCATAAACCGATCTCCTTGATACTTACGCAGCGCACCCACGGCAAGGTGAGTGCGCTGGTGATTTCCTTACGCCTGCTTTTCCTCGATGTACTTGGCCACGTCGCCCACCGTTTTCAGGGTGGTGATGGCGCTGTCGTCCACCGTCATGTTGAACTGATCTTCCAGATCCATGATCAGCACCATCACGTTGGCGCTGTCCGCCTTCAGGTCTTCCACCAGGCGCTTGTCGGGGGTGATGTCCTTCACGTCCATTTTCAGCTGCTTGGCGATCATCTGCGCTACGGTTTCGTATACCATTGTCGTTTCCTCCTTTATGATTCCTGTAGTTGCTTGGCGATTTTCTTTTCAATATCCTCAACCAGGCCCTTGCGCTTCATCAGCGCGGCCTGACGGATGGCACAGGCAATGGCGTGGGCGTTGCTGGAGCCGTGGGCCTTCACCACCACGCCCTGCACGCCCAGCAGCGGTGCGCCGCCCACCTCGGTATAGTCCATGGTCTTTTTCACGCGTTTGAACGCGGGCTTAGCCAGCAATCCGCCCAGGGTGCTGCGGAAATCCGCCTTGATCTCCTTTTTGATCATACCCAGCAGGGTGCCGGCCACGCCTTCCATGAATTTCAAAATCAGGTTGCCGGAGAACCCGTCGCAGACCACCACGTCCGCCACGTCCGCCGTAATATCGCGGCCTTCCACGTTGCCGATGAAACGGAAGGGCGCCTGCTCCATCAGCGGATAAGCAGCCTTGGCCAGGGCGTTGCCTTTTTCGCTTTCCGCGCCGATGTTCACCAGGCCCACCCGGGGCTCCTTCACCCCGCGGACACATTCGATATAGGCGCTGCCCATGATGCCGAACTGCGGCAGATAAGCGGGCAGGCAGTCCACGTTGGCGCCGCAGTCGATCAGGCAGAAAAAGTCCTTGCCGTTGGGCAGCAGCGGCGCCAGCGCCGGGCGTTCCACCCCGGGAATGCGGCCCAGGCGGAACATGCCGCCCGCCAGCGTAGCCCCGGTGGAGCCGGCAGACACGAAGCCGTCCGCTTCCCCGTCGCGCACCATCAGCATACCCTTGACCTGGGCGCTGTCTTTCTTCTGCCGGATGGCCATCACCGGCGCGTCGTGATTGGTGATGACTTCCGTGCATTCATCCACCGTGATCCTGCCGCGCACGTCGTCCGCCCCGCTCAGGTACGGCTCAATTTCTTTCGATACGCCGCCCAGGGTAATTTTCAGGTCCGGATCGGCACGCAGGATTTCCACAGCGCCCTCCACGGTGCACTGCGGGGCGTTGTCGCCGCCCATGGCGTCCAAATAAATGTGGATCATTCGTATCACTCCTCAGCCTGCGGAATCCACAGACTTATTTATTTTACCACAATCCGGGAAAAATGACAAGCGCACATTCCCAAGCGCTTTGCCGCGCATTATTTCCTGACGCCGTACAGCTTATCCAGCACCGCATTGTGCTTGGTGATATACGTTTTGATGAACTGAACGCTTTCCTCCAGCGTGTTGCCGGAATGGGTGTTCATTCCTTTATACACGTGCCGGGTGTTGATGGGCCAGCGGGCCAGATCCATATATGCGGACGCCTTGATGGCGGCGGCGTACTGGTCCAGGGATTTCAGAACGCCCTTGGGATCCTTGGCCTTGCCCAGCAGGATGTTCATGGCCGGCACATAGGTTTTCCTGTACGCAGCCTGTACCGCTTTCCTGAAATCGCTGTGCTGGTAAGCGGCCGGGAACCAGAAATACTTGGAACCGCTGGATTTTTTGTAGATCCTGACTTCGTTGGCGTTCCTGCGGGCGTGAGAGGCGCCGAAGGTGCTGTCCTGATCCCAGACGGGGCCGAAATAAATTTTCGTATCCACCTTGTCGGAATCCTTGTAAATAAAGGGACGCTGGCCGTCGTGATCGTTGACCACCTCCGCCTGCAGATACCGGTGCACCATGGTATTCAGGTCGATCAGCTCCGTGTAGTGCTTGCCGGTGGCCGGGTCCTTGCCGCTTTTGCTGAACAGGGCGTCCTCCGCATGCTGCACCACGGAAGAAATGTATTCCACTTGCTTTTTGCCGGCGTACTTGGGTTCCTGGATGGTAAAAGGCTGGCCTTGCCTGCTGACGAAGCCGGACGCCTCCCGGGTATAGTAGGCTGGATGATCCAGCAGCACCAGATACCCGCCGGTATAGTCCTCCGGTTCCTGGGGAAGCTTGTAATACTTGTACGTGCCGGGATCCATCTTGTTCTTTCCAACACGTCCGAACTGGGGCAGTTTTTCCTTGCCGTTGAGCTTCTCGTTCTTTTTCTCCAGATTGGTAATGTTCAGCCGGTCCTTGTCGATTTCATTCTTTTCCGTCAGCAGGTACACGCCGCGGTAATCGTTGTTCAGGTAAACGTCCACAAATTCCGCGTCCGGCACATAGGCGTACGCGCCGCTGTACCGGGCAATATCCAGGCAGATCTTGTTGCGCAGGTTGGACGGATCCAGAAAATTGGCCAGCAGGCAGTAGGTTTTGTCCTTTTCCATGCCGCACAGGGACGCGGATTTGCTCAGCTTGAACTGATAGGGCTTCTTGATCTTCTCGGCGGAGGAATTGCCGCGGATGCGGATATACTCCAGGCCGCCGGAATACTGCACCGTGCCGTTGGCGTTCACCAGCTGCATGCTTCCCTTTTCCCGGTAATCCTTGCTTTCATGCAGTTTGGTCCAGCTTTTGCTGGCAGTGGTGATGTACATCGTGGGCAGTTTTGCGCTTTGCATGGCGATCAGCGTCAGGGATGTGCCCCGGGCCGTCTGCAGCCGGATGGATTTGTTCAGCGGCAAAGAAATATTGTCCCCGTTTTTGTATTTCTTCCCGTTCAGAGTTACGGAGGAAATGCCGGTCATGTACACCTTCATTTTCGTATGATCCCACGTGGGCGGCAGAAATACGTAATGCCGGTAGGATTTGTACTCGTACACCCGCGTTCTGGTCATCAGGGGCTTCACCGCGGTGTTTTTGAAGGTCGTTTTCGCCTGAGGGCCGAAATACAGCTTGTAGCTTTCCGCCGCCAGGGCTGCCCGCGGCGCGGCAGTGCATACCAGCGGCAAAACCGTCGCAAAAACCAGAATCGCCGCCAGGATTCGCCTGAATCGCTTCATTTTCCTCCGCCTTCCCATTCTGCACATTTCATATTATTCTATCAAGAACCCCGCCAAAAGACAAGCCCCGGCGTACCGTGGAAAGGAATTCCGTGCAAAACGGTTGATATTTGCGCAAAAAACATGTATAATTGGAATGAGGAAGTGTTTCTTTCTTCCGATGATGATTCTTCCGAAAGGAGTGAACCGTATGAAACTGATTATCGCCATCGTTCAGGACGAGGATTCTTCCCGCCTGATCAACAATCTGATGGATGAAGGCTACGGCGTGACGAAGCTGGCTACCACCGGCGGCTTCCTGAAATCCGGCAATACCACGCTGCTGGTGGGCGTGGAGGACGACCGCTTTGCCGGCTGCATGTCCATTATCGAGAAAGTATGCAAAAGCCGCAAGCAGATCGCCACTTCCCCCGTCACCATGGGCAGCAGCTCCGGCATTTACGCTTCTTATCCCATTGAAGTGACCGTAGGCGGCGCGACAGTGTTCGTGCTGACGGTGGACCAGTTTGTCAAGTACTGACGCGCCCGTCGGGCTGACCATCCGGCAATGTGCGGCGGGGAGCGAAACGCTCCTCGCCCTTTGCCGTGATTTTGAGGCGGGCCGCCTGGCCCACGCCACGCTGATCACCGGGGAAAGCGGCATCGGCAAAAGAACCGTAGCGCGGCTGCTGGCCCAGGGGCTGCTTTGCACGGGAAAAGGCGAAAAGCCCTGCGGCGTATGCCGGGACTGCAGGCGTTTTGCCGCCCGCACCCATCCGGACGCCCTCTTCCCCGCGCCGGCCCCCCGGGAGAAAACCATCAAGGTGGACACGCTGCGCACCATGATCGACGCCTTGTCCCGCCACGCGCTGGAGGGCAGATGCCGGGTGATCGTGATGGAGAACGCCGAACGGATGACCCCGCAGGCACAGAACTGCCTGCTGAAAACCCTGGAGGAAGCGGAGGAAGGCACCTATTTCTTTCTGACCAGCGATCATGAAACCGCCATCCTACCCACCATCCGCTCCCGATGCCGCTGCATCCGCATGCAGCCCTGGCCCCTGGACAGGCTGCGCCGGGCGCTGGAAGGAAAAGGCATCCCGGCGGACCGGGCCAACGCCCTGGCCCGCTACAGCGAAGGCAGCCTGGGCAAGGCCCTTTCCATGCAGGATGACGAAAGCTACTGGCAGGCCCGGGACCTGGTGCGGCGCACGTTCCTGAGCGTCCGCAAGGTCAGCGACATCGCCCAGGCCGCCGCGCTGCTGAAGGATCAAAAGGATAACGGCGACCGGCTTTTGGACATCCTGGAGCAGGAAATCCGCGCGCTGCTGCACGGAAAAATGACCGGCCAGGCGGACATCGACGATGATTTTCCGCCGCATTTTCAGGGCGCCACGGCCTTTGACCTTCGCAAAATCCTGGAATCCATTCTGTCCGCCCGGCAGCAGAAGGCCGCCAACGTCGGCTGGGCCGCCCTGGCGGAGGAACTGATGCAAACCATATCGGAGGAAGCAAATTCATGGCAACAGTAATCGGCGTTCGCTTCAGGAACGCAGGCAAGCTCTATTATTTCGATCCGGGCCCCCTGTGGCCCACCGCCGGGGACGCCGTGATCGTGGAAACGGTGCGCGGCGTGGAATATGGCGAAGTGGTCACCGGCGTCAAAGAAGTGAATGATGATTTAATCACGCCGCCGCTGAAAAAGGTGATCCGCATCGCCACGGCGGACGACGCCCAGCACCAGGCCGACAACCGCTCCAAGGAAAAGAACGCCATGGCCATGTGCCAGAAAAAGGTGGACGAGCACAAGCTGCAGATGAAGCTGGTGGGCTGCGAATACACCTTCGACAATTCCAAGATCCTGTTCTATTTCACCTCGGATAAGCGGGTGGATTTCCGCTCCCTGGTCAAGGATCTGGCCGCGGTGTTCCACACCCGCATCGAACTGCGCCAGATCGGCGTCCGTGATGAAGCCAAGATGATGGGCGGCCTGGGGCTGTGCGGCCGGCCGGTATGCTGCGGCGCCTTCCTGGGCGATTTCCAGCCCGTATCCATCAAAATGGCCAAGGAACAGAATCTGTCCCTGAACCCCACCAAGATTTCCGGGGTCTGCGGCCGGCTGATGTGCTGCCTGAAGTATGAAGAAGATCACTACGAAGCCACCCGCAAGCGGATGCCCAAGGTGGGCAAGGAAGTGATCACGCCGGACGGCAACGGCACGGTGGTGGATCTGAACATCCTCAAGGAAACCGTGCGGGTGCGCATCCCCAAGGGCGACAGCACCGAGCAAAAGGATTATCCCCTGGAGCAGGTGCAGCGCGTTTCCCCCGCGCCCCGTGCCCCCAAAGCGGAAAGCGCCAAGGCCGCCCCGCCGGAGCCGGACGCCGACAATACGCCCGACGAGGAATCCATAAAGGAATTCGCGCTGGACGAAGGCATTTCGGAAGACGAGGCGCTGGCCGAAATCGAAGATATTGCCCAAGACGAGACGGCAGACATGCAGGATATTACCGAAGACGAAACCTGATCCATCGCATCAGGCTGAAAAGGGCGGCCAAACACCGCTCTTTTTCAAAAGAATAATTGCTTTTTCCCGGTTCGGAGGAATCCGGCCTGTGCCGTACGAAAGGCTGGAGGAATGAAAAAGGTGAAGGTATTGACGAAAATTCTGGCGCTTTTCTTTGTGATCGCGGGGATCGTTTCCTGGAGCATTCCCGCGCCGACCCAGGCCACCGAGCAAAACGCCGTGCGGCTGGTGGTGCCCAACATCGGCAAGGCAGACTGCCTGCTACTGCTGTGGGAGGATCAGGCGTTCCTCATCGACGCCGGCTACGACCAGACCTACGGGGCGCTGGAAACCATGCTGAAGCAGTACGGCGTGACGCGCCTAAACGGCGTGTTTCTGACCCACTGCCACAAGGATCATTTCGGCGGTCTGACGGCCCTGGCCGCCAGCGACGTGGAAATCGACGCCTGGTACGCGCCGGAAATCTATTACGACGTCAAGCCGGGGCAGCACCCGGCCCAGACAGCCGCCGCCGGTCGGGGCATGCCCGTTACCTGGCTGAAGGCGGGCGACGTGATCCCGGCGGGACAAACCGGCTCCCTGACCGTGCTGGGGCCCACCACCGTCAATGACGACAATGAAAACAACAACTCCCTGGTGCTGCGGTTTGCCTGCCCCCAGGGCAGCATCCTGTTTGCCGGCGATATGAAGGACGATGAGGAATACGACCTGCTGAAGGTCAAGGCCTTCACCCTGACGGACGTGCTGAAGGTGGGCCATCACGGCGACAGCAAGGCCTCCACGCTGAATATGCTGCGCGCCGTGCAGCCCAAGGTATCCCTGATCACCACCAGCGCCCTGGAGGAATCGGATACTCCGGCCCGCGGAACGCTGAGCCGCCTGTCCGCCGTGGGCAGCGCCGTCTACGTAACGCAGGACGCCCACGACGCCTGGCTGGTCACCCTGGAAAACGAAACCCCCACCGTCACCGACGTTTTCTGGCAGGATGTGCCGCTGCGGGCGGAAAAAGTGTCGCTGCGCATGAACGTGAAAAACGACGTGCTCACCATCGTCAACGGCGGTTCAGAAGCGATGGACTTAAACGGCGCCATCCTGTTTTCCTCCCGTGGCGACGACCTGGTGACGCTGCCCGATGTTTCCCTTTCCCCCGGCGGGGAATTCACCGTCGGCACCCGCAGCACCGAAGGCGCCTGCGATTTTCAATGGAACATCAAGCGCGCCTGGCACCAGAAAAAATACGACATGGCCATCCTGTACGACCGCTACGGCCGTCCCTTGGCATACACCGATAACGGCCTGCCGGAATAAGATGTGGTATCACCCTGAAAGGAGGGGATACCATGAAAAACTGTTTCCATCATTCCATGCCGCCCCCAGGGGGCGGCTATCTTTTACAGCGCATTCTGGCCTGCGGCAAGCTGCACAGGCGGCCGGAATGCGTTTTCCTGTGTCCCGATTTATTGCCCCGGGATGCGCAGCCGCCCTTCTCCGTGCCGGACGCCGCCGTGTGCAGCACGCCGCAATGGCATGAATTGCCCCGCCGGGGCTGCAGCGGCCTGACGCTGCTGGTAAACGTACCCGTGGCCTTGCGCCTGCAGGACCGCTGTGGCCGCGTTTTTCAGGCAGAGCTTCCTTTGGAAGCGGAGCTGACGCTTCATGAACGATGCCCCGAAAAGGAAAGCTGGCGCGGACAGGTGTTCATTCAATCTGCTGTCCGGCCTGGAACCGCTGCATGGCCAACCAGGGAAACGACCGGGAGGTCGCCCTGGAGTGGCTGGTGGAAGGGTTGTCCCCTTGCCCGGTATCGGGCGGTCCCTGCTGCCCCGATCCGCGCCCGCTGTATCCCCGGCTGGATCCCTTTGCCATGTCGGAAGGAGATTTCCGCTGCCATCCCATGGATCTTTTTGCATGCCGGCAGGAAGAAAGCCCCGGATCTTGGAACGGCCCGCCGCCCATGCGGCCGGGTGCTTTTCCCTGCGGGAACGAGCGAAAAAGCGGCCCGTCCGGCATCCCGCTGGACCGTTTCCCCTGTTGGAGGGATTGACGGCGTCATCAACAAAAGAGAACGGGCGCTGTGATGCCGCACAGCGCCCGCCCAGGGAGAAGAAAAGGAGGTGTGTTGTTTTTTGCAGTTAGTATTTTCTAACCACAAAGCAATTATAATGCATTTTCTTACCCCTGTCAAGTGTTTTTTTCATTTTTCTTTTCTCCGATAAAGAATGCGGCCCCGCGGAAACGGTAAATCAGCCGCGGGGCCCGGGTCATTGACGGATGGATCGGCGAAACGATTCAATCACTTTTCCCGGCTTTGCGCTTTCAGTGCCTTGTACACCTGCTTTTGTGCCGGCAGCCTGTCCCAGGGGCGGTACCGGCTTGTGTAATCCTGCAGGAACGCGGACGCGTCGTCCTTGCTCAGGAACGGGATCAGGGGCAGCGCGTGGCGCTCCACAGCCCGCAGCATCCACTGCGCAGCCAGCGGCCAATCCGTTCTTTTTCCTTGATCCAGCAGCAGACGTACCGCCCTTTCCGCCTGATTCGGATCAGGTTTTGCCTCCCGGATACCGGCAACCGTCCGTTCTATCCGTTCATCCAGGCGTTCGTGGCAGGCGTCATCCCGGAGGGAATGGCCAAAGCCCAGCAGTCCGTCCGTGGGCTTGCTCTTCTTTTCATAGTTTTCCAGATCCGTCCGGTAATCTGCAAAAGCCTGTTCCAGGGCCGCGAACAACGCTTCCATCCGGTCCTCCTCTGCTTGGCACTTTTTTCGTTCTTTCCGGTTATTTCATACTGTCCGGATCATCCTCCCGGGCTTTTTCCTTTTCTTCCTGCGTGCCGCGCTTCCACAAACGGTACGCATACACGATCAGCGCGCCGGCGGCAATCACAAACAGCACGATAAACAGGATCATGACCGCCGGGGTCATGGTCGTATCGGGGTTATTCCTTCCCTGGTACAATTCAAAGGCCGTGTACAGCAGGTAAGCGGCCACAACGCCCATCAGGCTGGACCGGGTTTTATAATTGTTCACGCAGGAACCGTCTCCTTTAACAAGCCCCGTGACAGAAGCCACGGGGCATTTTGAAATGACATGCAGGAAAGCCTTGTTTCCCCACTGTTCGGCAGTGGAAAACCCCTTACTTCTGGCGTTTCTTGGACAGGATGTCAAACACCACGGCAGCCAGCAGCACGAAGCCCTTGACCACACGCTGGTAGTTGGCGTCCAGGCTGATCAGGCTCATGCCCAGGTTGATGATGCCGATCAGCGTCGCGCCGATCACCATGCCTAGCACCGTGCCCGCGCCGCCGCTGGCAGATACGCCGCCCACCACGCAGGCGGAAATGGCGTCCATTTCAAAGTTCTTGCCCACGTCCGCGTAGGCGGATTGGGAACGGGCAATCACGGTCATGGTGGCGATCGCCGTCAGCACAGCCATGTTCAGATACGCCATGAACATGATGCGGCGGGTGTTGACGCCGGACAGCCGGGCAGCCTCCATATTGCCGCCCACCACGTAGAAGTGACGGCCAATGGTGGTCTTGCTGGTAATGAAGCTGTAAATCAGCACGACGCCCGCCACCCACAGCAGGGTGGTTGGAATGCCGCCGTCCATGGAAAGCTTTGTCATCACCAGGATGATGGCAGCGCTGCCAAGGCCGCTCTTGAGGGCCGCCGATTTCACGCTGTCCGCCTCATAGCCCTTGGCCAGGCGGTTCCTGCGGGTGGCAAACACCAGGAAGATGATCAGGCACGCCGCCAGCAGGCCGAACAGGAAGCAGGGCCAGTTGAACACGCCTTTTTCCGATGGAAAGACCCGGCCGTAGAAGATACGCTGGAAATCCACCGGGAAAGGCGCCAGGGAGCCCGTTTTGGAATTGGCGGACAGAATGGCGGTGCCCCAGCCGCGGAAGGCCAGATACCCGGCCAACGTGGCAATCCACGGCGGAATATGCACATAAGCCACCAGATAGCCAAGGATCACGCCGTACACGATGCCGATCAGCAGCAGCAGCAGAATGGATACGCCGGTGCCCATCCCCTGCACGATCATAAACACGCCGCCAAACGCGCCCAGCAGGCACACGAAAGCGCCGCAGCTCAGGTCAATGTTGCCGCCAGTGAGCATGCACATCAGCATGCCGGCGCCCAGAATGTACACGTAGGCGTTCTGGTTGATCAGCTCCGTAAAGCTGGAAGGACTGAAGATGCCGCCCTGGGTCAGGATCAGGAAAAACAGGTACACCAGGATCGTGACCACCAGCATCGCGTTTTTCTTGAACGCGGCAAGAATCGTCTTTTTATCCATGATTCACTCCTCCTTCCCGCGTTACCGCTTCTGCCGCTTGGACAGCACGTCGAACATGACCGCCAGCAGCAGCACGATGCCCTTGACCACTTTTTGGTAGTTGGTATCCACGCCCACGATGATCATGCCCTTGTTGATGACGCCCATCAGGATGGCGCCGATGATCATGCCGGACACCTTGCCGGTGCCGCCGTAGGCCGAGGCGCCGCCGATGAAGCAGGAGGCAATGGCGTCCATTTCATAGCCTTCGCCGTAAACCGGGTCGATCCCCTTCGCTCGGCCCGCCGTCAGGATACCGGCCAGGCCGGCCAGCAGACCGATGTTGGCATAGGCAAACCAGTAAACGTTGCGGGTCTTGACGCCCGAAAGGGCCGTGGCCTTTTCATTGCCGCCCACGGCGTACAGATGACGGCCGATGGGCGTCTTGGTGGTGATGTAGGCGTAAATGCCCAGCACCAGGCCGATCCAGATCAGCACCATGGGGAAGCCGCGGTAGCAGGCCAGCTTGTAGCTGACCCACAGCACCAGCGCGGAAATGACGATCAGAGAAAAGATCTGGCCCGGGATCGACTGATGGATGTTCAGCTTTTTCTGCACCAGGATCTTGCGCACCCGAAACACCGCGAAAGCAATCACCGCCAGGATGCCGATGCACATGCAGGTAAGGTTGAATTTGGTTACGAAACTGGGTCCCAGCAGCCCGGCCAGGAAAGCGTTGTCCTTGGTAAACACGGCGTCCAGGCCGGGATTGGCCTGCCGGATCACATCAGGGATGAAGCTGGATTTGCCGTTGCCGAACAGCATCAGGAAGGTTTCATTGCTGATGTCCACGCGGTAGCCGTTGAGCACCACATTGGAAAAGCCGCGGAACGCGTACATGCCGGCCAGGGTGGCGATGAAGGCCGGCACCCGCACTTTGGCGATCCAGAATCCCTGGAAAGCGCCGATGGCAAGGCCGATCAACAGCATCACCAGCACCGTCAGCCACATGTTGGCCCCGGCGGCCATCATCACGCACCCGATGGCGGCCGTAAAGCACACCACGCTGCCCACGGACAGATCAATGTTGCCGCCCGTCAGGATGCACAGCAGCATGCCGGTGGCCAGCACGAACACGTAGGCGTTTTCGGCGATCAGGCCGTTCAGGTTGGAGGGCAGCAGGATCATGCCCTCTTTCCCGGGCCAATTGGCAAACACGATGGTGACCGCCACCAGGGCGATGATCATGGTGTATTTTTGAAAAAATGCGCCGACCTTGTGTTTTTGCATAAGGTCTGAAATGCTTTGTTTCCGGGAGGCAACGGATTTCTCGCTCACGGTTACGCACCCCTTCCTGATCTGAGGATCATCGCCATGATGTTTTCCTGGGTGGCGTCCTCCGCTTTCATTTCGCCCACGATTTTCGCTTCGTTCATGATGTAAATCCGGTCGCTCATGCCCAGCACCTCCGGCAGTTCGGAGGAGATCAGCACCACGCATTTGCCCGCGGCGGCCAGATCGTTGATGATGCAGTAGATTTCATACTTGGCGCCCACGTCGATCCCGCGGGTCGGTTCATCCAGCAGCAGCACATCCGGTTCCGCAAACATCCATTTGGCCAAAAGCACCTTTTGCTGGTTTCCGCCGGACAGATTGCCCACCAGCTGCTCCACCGAAGGCGTTTTGATTTTCAGTTTGTCCCGGTATTCCTCTGCCACGGCGTATTCCTTATCGCCGTCAATGACGGTGCGGGATGAAATGGCGTTCAGATTGGCCAGGGAGGTGTTCACCTTAATGGACTGGGAAAGCACCAGGCCATTGCCCTTGCGGTCCTCCGTGACATAGGCGATTTTGTGGCGGATCGCGTCGGCCTCGCTTTTGCGCAGCTTCACATGCCGCCCGTTCAGCTTCAGTTCGCCGGAAAAATTGACGCCGTAACTTTGGCCGAAAATACTCATGGCCAGCTCCGTCCGTCCGGCGCCCATCAGGCCGTAAATGCCCACCACTTCGCCCTTGCGCACATACATGGACACATCGTCCACCACCTTGCGCTCCGGGTACAGCGGATGATGCACCGTCCAGTGGCTGACCTCCATTTCAATATCGCCGATCTGGACCCCTTCGCGTTTGGGAAAGCGATTCGTCATTTCACGGCCTACCATGCCCTTGATAATGCGTTCCTCGCTGACGGGCTCCTTCCCGTGGTTATCAATGGTTTCGATGGTCGTGCCGTCCCGGATGACCGTTATTTTATCCGCCACGTAGGATACCTCGTTCAGCTTGTGGGTGATGATGATCATGGTCATCCCCTGCTTTTTGAAGCTGAGCATCAGGTCCAGCAGCGCGCGGGAATCTTCTTCGTTCAGGGAGGATGTGGGTTCATCCAGAATCAGCAGCCTCGCCTTCTTTGCCAGGGCCTTGGCGATTTCAACCAGCTGCTGCTTGCCGGTGCCGATGGTTTTAACCTGCACCTTGGAGCTTTCGGACAAGCCCACCATCTTCAGGTATTTATCCGCCTCGGAATAGGTTTTGTTCCAGTCAATGGCGAATCTGTGCCCGCACTCATTGCCCAGGTACATGTTTTCGCCGATGGTCATTTCCGGCACCAGGGCCAGTTCCTGGTGAATGATCACGATGCCCAGTTTTTCGGAGTCCTTGATATTGGAAAATTTGCACGTTTTTCCGTCATAGATAATATCGCCTTCATACGTGCCGTAGGGATAAATGCCGCTGAGCACGTTCATCAAGGTGGATTTCCCGGCGCCGTTTTCACCCACCAGCGCATGGATTTCGCCTTCCTCCACCTGCAGGTTCACGTTGTCCAGCGCCTTGACGCCGGGAAACGTTTTGGTGATATTTTTCATTTCCAGCAGAATTTTGGCCATGGCTTTTCTCCAACCTTTCCGTCAGATGGAAAATCAGGGTCTTTATAATCCGAAACGATGCAGGCGGGCACCGCCCGCCTGCATCTTTCCATAGGTTATTGATTCATTACTGCACGTCAGAGGCCTGATAGTAGCCGGAGTCGATCAGCAGTTCAACATAGTTGTTCACATCCGCGAACACGGGCTCGCACAGGAAGGAAGGCACCACGATCTTGTGGTTGTCATAGGTGCCAGAGTGCGGGTGTCCTTGAACACGGACATGGCCTGCTTGCCGGCGATCATGTTCTTCACGTTGGACTTGTCGCAGTCCTGACCGGTGATGATGGGCCATTCGCCGTCATAGCCGTCTTCCAGAGCGTTTTCAACGCCCAGAGCGGTGGAGTCATTGGAGCACAGCCAGGCATCGATGTTGGAGCCATCAGCATAGAAAGAACCCAGGATGCTGGCGGCGCGGGTCTGGGCCACGTCGGTCTTCCAGGTGGGGGTGGCCACGTCGGCGAATTCGATCTGGCCGGATTTCACAACCAGCTTGCCGGCATCGATGTAGGGCTTGAGCACGTCCATAGCGCCGCTGTAGAAGTAATTGGCGTTGTTGTCACCGGGGTCGCCGGCGGTGATTTCCAGCACGAAGGGGCCTTCCGCTTCGTCCAGCTTCAGGGCGTCCTTCACATAGGTGCCCTGCACGGTGCCGACCTTGTAGTTATCGAAGGTGGCATAGTAGGAAACGGCGTCGGATTCCATCAGCAGGCGGTCATAAGCGATGACCGGGATGCCCTTTTCCTTGGCCAGATCCAGGGCGGAGCCCAGGGAGGAACCTTCGATGGCGGCGATCACGACCACGGCGCAGCCGTTGTTGATCATGTTGGTCACCTGGTTCAGCTGGGTCTGCACGTCGTTGGAAGCGTACTGCAGGTCCACTTCGTAGCCGGCTTCGATCAGCATTTTCTGCATGTTTTCGCCGTCCTGGTTCCAGCGCTGCAGGTCCTTGGTGGGCATCGAAACGCCGACCTTCTGGCCCTCAGCCATCGCGCTGGCACAGCCGCATACCATCATCACGCACAGCAGGATCGCAAGAATCTTTTTCATACGGGAACACTCCTTTTTCGTTTTCTTGAAAGGTCCCTTCCGGGCCTTCCAGATGTTGCAAATATGATAGCACCGCATGTCTTATCTGTCAAGCATTTTATCATTTCGTCCATGAAATCGCAAGAAATGAGAATTGTTTTCTTACAATTTATTCATACAGGCCGAATCGCTTATTTCTCCCTTTGCTTTTTGCCAATGTTTTGAAAAAACAGATTTCATACAGGACAGATTGTTTCCTCGTTTCTCCTGATAAAATCAGCAGCACGAAGATCGCCATTCCCTCTCCCCCTGTTCCTGGTCTTCCCATATTCTTATTTTACGTTGCATACTGCTGCGGAAGGATGAGGTTTTCCGCATTACCGGCCGAGCAAAGAAATCACAGGCGCCCAGATTTCTTCCAGGTTCGTATGGTAGCTGAATACCAATATATCTGAGATACGTGCCGTGATGGGTGAATTAGATTCTTTGCGGCCAGTATAGTTGGCAGCCAACGAAGAATCTTGCGAGCAGGTTGCCGGACGCTCTTTGGCGTGATATACTTGCTTAAATCGACAAATCTGGATTCGTAGAGGAGATCTGCATGATACGAGAAGCAAAGCGGGAAGATATACCATTCTGCGTGAACCTGATACGAAGTAGTTTTATGACTGTCGCAGACGAGTTTGGGTTTACAGAAGTGACCGCGCCAAGATTCACTGCTTTTGCCATTTCCGAGGAGAGGCTGTATTGGCAAATGGATGAAGAACACAGGCCTATGTTTGTCGCTGAAGAAGACGGTGTTTTATGCGGGTATTACTCTCTTCTGATTCAGGAAAACGGAGCATGCGAATTGAATAATCTTGCTGTCCTGCCGCAATACAGACATCGTGGAATCGGCAAGCAGTTGTTGGAGCATTCTTTTGCCCTTGCGAAAAGAATGGGATGTCGTACCGTGAATATCGGAATAGTCGAAGAGAACACTGTCCTTCGTAAATGGTATGAACAGAATGGGGCTGTTCATATAGGAACCCAAAAATTTGACTTTTTCCCATTCACATGCGGTTATTTGAAACGGGAATTATAAATTTCAGTTTGTCAGATTCAAGGGCGCACTTGCTCACCGCCTTCTTGTGGTGAAAGTGCGTTTTTATATAGAAAAAGACCCGGTATAAAATAAGACCGCCTTTTATCCAAGACAACAAGAATCTTAGCTCATGTTCAAAAATAGATTCAGGTGCTTGTAGTATCTGACATTCATCAGAATGGAGGAATCCCGCAATGAAGAAAACCAACAAGCAGGGAATCATGCCGCGATCTATCGAAACCCTTTAAGCATCGGTAGAGGTACGGTTGGGGTGTGGACAAAAAGAAAGCCTTGAAACAACGATGTTTCAAGGCTTTTTTGGTCTGGGTGGAGAGATTTGAACTCTCGGCCTCTTGAACCCCATTCAAGCACGCTACCAAGCTGCGCTACACCCAGTCGCTCTCAAGAGCACAAGATG